>NZ_JBFPFS010000029.1:0-98053 GCF_047978125.1 Burkholderia sp. LFS061
GCGGCGGCCAGCGCGCCGTCCGCCGGGCTGCCTGCGACGACCGTGCGCGTGCCGTTCGCGTCGCTCGGCGCGTTCGAACCGCTGCGCCTGCGCGGCGCCGACGACGCGCGCACGATCCACGCGGGCGTGCGGCTCGACCGCGTGGTCACGGGCGCGCGGCTGCGCCTGACCTACGCGTATTCGCCGTCGCTCGTGTTCCCGATGTCGCACCTGAAGGTGTCGGTGAACGGCGAGGTCATCGCGACCGTCCCGTTCGACGCCGCGCGCGCGGGCCGCACGGTCACGCAGGACATCCCGATCGACCCGCGCTACTTCTCGGATTTCAACCAGATCGGCCTGCGCCTGATCGCGCACTACACGCTCGACCATTGCGAGGATCCGTCGAATTCGGCGCTGTGGGCCGACGTGAGCCCGACGAGCGAACTGATCCTCGACGAATCGCCGGTCCGCCTGCCGAACGATCTCGCGCTGCTGCCCGCGCCGTTCTTCGACCGGCGCGACAACGGCCGCGTGCGGCTGCCGTTCGTGCTGCCGGGGTCGCCCGATTCGGCGACGCTGCGCAGCGCGGGCGTGCTCGCGTCGTGGTTCGGCGCGCTGGCCGACTACCGGCATGCGCGCTTCCCGGTGTCGCCCACGCTGCCGGCCGACGACCAGGCGGTGGTGGTCGGCACGGCCGCGACGCTGCCGGCCGGCCTCGCGCTGCCGTCGGTCAACGGCCCGCTGCTCGCGGTCGCCGACAACCCGGCCGCGCCGGGACGCAAGCTGCTCGTCGTCACGGGCCGCACGGCGGCCGAGGTCGACGACGCGGTCGCGACGCTCGTGCTCGGCCGCGCGGCGCTGTCGGGGCCGGCGGCGACGGTCGCGCACGTCGATCTCGGCGCGCCGCGCAAGCCGTACGACGCGCCGCGCTGGCTGCCGGTGAACCGGCCGATCGCGTTCCGCGAACTCGTGTCCGATCTGCGCGAGCTGGAAGCGCGCGGCACGACGCCCGACGCGATTCGCCTGAACCTGCGCGTGCCGGCCGATCTTCATTCATGGAACGGCTCGGGCGTGCCGATCACGCTGCGCTACCGCTACACGGCGCCGACCGTGCAGGACAACTCGACGCTCGCCGTCGAGATCAACGACCAGCTCGTGAAGTCGTACCGGCTCGGGCCGGCCCATGCCGAGGACGCGCGCGGCCGCATGCAGCTGCCGCTGTTGTCGGTGCCGGAAGGGCGCGTGACGAGCGATGTCGACATCCCGGCGTTCCGCGTCGGCAGCGGCAACCAGCTGCAGTTCCGCTTCACGCTCGATTCGCAGAAGACGGGCCTGTGCTCGAGCACGGCCACCGAGCCGCAGCGCGCGGCGATCGATCCCGATTCGACGATCGACTTCTCGCACTTCGTCCATTACGCGCAATTGCCGAACCTCGCGTATTTCGCGAACAGCGGTTTTCCGTTCACGCGCTTCGCCGACCTGTCGCAGACGGCCGTCGTGATACCCGAGCGGCCGTCGCCGCAGGAACTCGAGGCCTACCTGACGATGCTCGGCCACATGGGCGAGTGGACGGGTTTCCCGGCACTGCGCGTGCAGGTCGCGCGGCCCGGCGACGTCGCCGCGTTGTCGGGCAGCAAGGATCTGCTCGTGATCGACGGCTCGCCCGCGTCGCCGCTGCTCGCGCACTGGCGCTCGGCGCTGCCGCTCGCGATCGGCGAGCAGGGCGGTGCGGGCGGCGACGGCGCGACGCGCGTCGCGTTCACGGTCAAGGAGCGCTGGCGCAACGGCGTCGGCCTTCCCGACGGCGGCGCGCATATCGAGCAGACGGGCCCGCTCGCGGCGCTCGCCGGTTTCGAGCTGCCGGGCAGCCATGGCCGCAGCGTCGTCGCGCTGACGGCGACCGACCAGCCGCGCCTCGGCGATCTGCTGAACGTGTTCGAGAACTCGGGCCTCGTGTCGCAGTTGCAGGGCGACCTCGCGCTGGTGCGGCCGGGGCAGGTCGACAGCCTGCGCGTCGGCGAGCCTTACGTGGTCGGCTTCGTGCCGTGGTATGCGCGCGTCTGGACGCAGGCGGCGCGGCATCCGGTCGTGCTCGGCGCGATCGGCGTCGTCGCGGGGCTGTTGCTCGCGCTCGGCGTGTTCAGCGTGCTGCAGAGAATCGCCGCGCGTCGACGGGGGATGTAACGGATGGCGCGGGCAATGGCGAAGCGACGGGCAACGCGGCCGGCGCGGCGCGTCGGCGCGGCACTCGCGCTGGCGGTTGCGATGGCGTGCGCGGCAACCGGCATGGCCACTCGCGCGCAGGCCGCGGGCGCCAGCGCGACCGATGCGGCCGCCGCCGGATGCAGCGCGGCGTGGCCGCGCTGGGACACGTTCAAGCGCGATTTCATCTCGGCCGACGGCCGCGTGATCGACGTCGGTTCGGCCGATTCACGCACGGTGTCGGAGGGGCAGGCGTATGGGCTTTTCTTCGCGCTGGTCGCGAACGACCGGCGCATGTTCGACACGATCCTCGCATGGACCGAGAACAACCTCGCGCAGGGCGACCTGAGCGCGCACTTGCCTGCGTGGCTGTGGGCCCGCGCGCCGGGCGGCGCGTGGCGCGTGCTCGACGCGAACGCGGCGTCGGACGCCGACCTGTGGATCGCGTACGCGCTCGTCGAGGCCGGGCGGCTGTGGCACGAGCGCAGCTACACGGCGCGCGGCGCGCTGCTCGCGAAGCGCGTGCTCGACGAGGAAACCGCGACCGTGCCGGGCCTCGGCGTCACGCTGCTGCCGGGGCCGACCGGCTTCAGGCTGCCCAACGGCCAGTGGCGCGTGAACCCGAGCTATTCGCCGCCGCAGGTGATCCGCGCGCTCGGCGCGCGCCTGCCCGACGACCGGCGCTGGGCCGCGCTGGCGTCCAGCACCGGGCGCGTGCTGCTCGACACGGCGCCGAAGGGTTTCTCGCCCGACTGGGCGCTGTATCGCATGGGCACGGGCTTCGGGCCCGATCCGCAGACGCATGCGGAGAGCGCGTACAACGCGATCCGCGTGTACCTGTGGGCCGGCATGCTCGACCGCGCCGATCCGCTCGCCGCGCCGCTGCTCGCGCGTTTCGCGCCGTTCGCCGACCATATCGCCGCGCATGGCGCGCCGCCGGAGAAGGTCGATACGACGACGGGCGTCGCGGGGCCGAACGACGGCAACGCCGGGTTCTCCGCGGCGGCCGTGCCGTTCCTCGACGCGCGCGGCCAGCGCGCGCTCGCGGACGCGCAGGCGGCCCGCGTCGAGTCGCTTGCGCGCCAGTCGGCGCCCGGCTATTACACGAGCGTGCTGACGCTGTTCGGCCTCGGCTGGCGCGACGGACGCTACAAGTTCGGCGCGGACGGCACGCTCGACGCCCGCTGGGGAGGCCATTCGTGCGCCGCCCGCTGAAGTGCGCCGCGCCGCATGTCGCGGGGTTCGCATGGCTCGCGTCGTCGGTGTGCGCGGCGGCGCCGGGCACCGCAGCCGACGCGGCGATGCCGAAAACCGCCATGCCGGCGGCCGCCGCTTCCGCCGATGCGCAGCGTCAGCTCGATACCGCGCGGATGTGGGGCGTCAAGCATCGCGACGACCTCGCGCACGATGCGCTGCGCAAGGGGCTGCTGATCGCGCCGGGCGATCCTGAACTGCTTGCCGAACAGGTCCGTGTGCTGCTGCGGCTCGGCGACGCGAAGGGCGCGCAGGCCGCGCTCGCGCGCCTGCAGGCGCAGTCACCGAATGCGCCCGCGACGCGGCGGGTGGCCGACGAATACCGCGTCGCGACGAGCGGGCGCGGCGAGATGGCGCAGATTCGCCTGCTCGCGCGCAGCGGCCGCGCCGACGAGGCAGCCCGGCGGATCGTCGCGCTGTTTCCGAACGGTGCGCCGTCGGGTGCGCTCGGCGCCGAGTATTACCAGATCGTGTCGAATGCGCCGGGCGGTCGCGAGCCGGCGATCGCCGCGCTGCGCCGCGCGGCCGCGGCCGATCCGCAGGACACGAGCGCGTCGATGGCGCTCGCGCGGCTGCTGAACCAGCGTGCCGACACGCGCGCGGAGGCGAACCGGATCGCATGGTCGCTCGCGAAGCGGGACGACGCCGACCATACGGAGGCGATGGCGCTGTGGCGGCGCGTGCTGCAATCGGCCGGCAGCGATCCGGCGTATCTCGACGCGCTGCATGCGTATCTCGCGCTCGTGCCGGACGACACCGAATTCCGCGGCCGCGCTGCCGAACTGGACAGCCGGCGCGATGCGCAGCGCCGGCTCGAACGCGACCCCGGCTACATCGCGCAGCAGCGCGGCCTGCAGGCGCTCGCGCGCGGCGACCTTGCGGCCGCCGATCCGCTGCTTGCCCGCGCCGCACGTGCGCGCGCGGACGACGCCGATGCGGTCGGCGGGCTTGGCCTGCTGCGCCTGCGCGAAGGGCGGCACGACGACGCGCGCGCGCTGTTCGCGCGAGCCGCGACGCTCGCGACCGACCAGCGCGGCAAATGGCAGAGCCTGGCGCGCACCGCGCAGTTCTGGGGCCTGGTCGCGCAAGGCCGCGAGGCCGCCGCCGCGGGCCGGCCGCAGGATGCCGAGCGCGCGGCGCGTGCCGCGCTCGCGATGCAGCCGGACAGCCCGGACGCGAAGCTGCAGCTTGCCGATGCGCTGCTGGCGCAGCGCGATTGGGCGCGCGCGGAGCCGTTGCTGCGCGAATTGCTGGCCGTGCGTTCGCCGAACCCGTCGGCCGTGCGCGGCACGGCGACGCTGTATGAAAACACCGGCCGCGCGGACCGGATCGGCCCGCTGCTCGACGCGCTGCAAGGGCGCGTGACGGGCCGCGATGATCGCCGCGCGCTCGACGGCATGCGCGCCGACCTGCTCGCGAACCAGGCGCGCGCGCTCGCGGACAAGGGCGAACGCGGGCCCGCCGCGCAACGCTACGAGGCGGCCGTGCGTGCGGCGCCCGACGCGCCGTGGACGCGCTTCGCGCTCGCGCGCCTGTATCGCGACATGGGGCTGCCGCAGCTCGGCCGCACGGTGATGGACGAAGGGCTCGCGCAAAGCGATACGCCCGAGATGCGCTATGCAACGGCGCTGTACCGCAATTCTCTCGACGACGTCGCGGGCGCGCAGGCCGCGCTCGCGCCCGTCGACGACGCGCACCGCTCGGACGGGATGCGCGCGCTCGCGCGCAAGCTCGACGCGGAAAGCACGCTGGCCGACGCGCGCGGCGCGCTCGGGCGCGGCGATCATGCGGCATTCGCGGCATCGCTCGCGCATGCGCAGGCGAGCGCGCCGGACGATCCCGACATGCTCGCCGCGATCGGCGCGCAGTGGATCGACGCGGGCGAACCCGAGCGCGGCCTCGCGCAGTTGCGCGACTGGATCGCCGCGCACCCGCGCGAAGCCGATGCGGACGTGCGGCTGCGCTACGGCGACCTGCTCGGCAGCGCGGGGCGCGACGACGCACTCGCCGCGTGGCTCGATGCGCTGCGCCGCGAACCGTCGCTGACGCCCGCGCAGACGGCGAGGCTCGAGGACCAGTCGCTGCGGCTCGTGCTGCGGCAGACGGACGATGCGATCGCGCGGCAGGACTACGCGCAGGCGCGTGCGCTGCTCGATCGCGCGAGCCCGGCCGGCCGCGCGGACAAGCGCCATGCGCTCGAACTGGCCGATCTCGAACGCGCGCAGGGCCATTACGGCGCGGCGCGCGACGCGCTTGCGCCGGTCGTCGCACGCACGCCGGACGATGCCGATACGCAGCTCGCGCTTGCGCGGATCGACGAGGACAGCGGCAACCGTGCGGCCGCGCTCGCGCGGGTGCAGGCCGTGCTCGCACGCACGCCGGACGACGACGTCGACACGCAACTGTCGGCCGTGCGCCGCCTGAACGCGCTGCGCCATCCGGACGAAGCCGCGCAGGTGACCGGCCGGCTGCAGGCCGCGTATCCGGCGCGTGCGGACGTGACGGTCGCGGCCGGGCGCGTGGCCGAGGCACAGGGCCGCTATGACGACGCGGCGTCGCTGTACCGGCTGTCGCGGTCGCAGGAACGCACGGCGGGCGTGAGCCCGGGCCGCGACGGGCTGACGCCCGCGCAAGCCGCGTTCGCGGATCTCGAACAGCGGCGCAACCCCGAGATCGAGACCGGCTGGATGCCGGCGTACAAGTCGGGCGACGAAGGCATCTCGTCGTATCGCGCGCAGCAGGTGCCGATCTACCTGCAGATGCCGATCCGCTACGACGGGCATGTGTTCGCGCAGATCGACACCGTGCATCTGGATCCGGGCACGCTCGATACGAGCGACCCGAACGCGTATTCGCTGAAGACCTTCGGGACCTACGCGGCGCTCAGGGCATCGAACGGGCTGCCGCCCCCGTTCCAGTCGAATCAGCCGGCCTCCGCGCTGATCGCGAATCCGCCGGGCTCGCTGCACCAGTCGACGACGGGCGTCGCGCTCGGCGCCGGCTATCGCACGGATGCGTGGCGCTTCGATCTCGGCACGTCGCCGCTTGGTTTCCCCGTGCATTACCTCGTCGGCGGCGTGCGTTACCGTTTCGACGCGGGCCCGGCGAGCTTTAGCGTGAATGCGTCGCGGCGGCCGGAAACGAGCAGCGTGCTGTCGTACGCGGGGATGCGCGACCCGTGGACGGGCGCGGTCTGGGGCGGCGTGCGCCGCGACGGCGTGAACCTGCGTGCGTCGGTCGACGTCGGCCGCACGAACCTGTTCGCGGAACTCGGCGCGGGCGTGCTGTCCGGCCGCAACGTCGAACGCAACGCGGAAGTCACGCTGCGCACCGGGTTCACGGTGCCCGTGTACGAGCGCGCGACGATGAAGGTCAGCACCGGGCTCGTCGGCAATGCGTGGCACTACGCGCAGAACCTGCGCTACTACACGTACGGGCAGGGCGGTTACTACAGCCCGCAGCGCTACCTGTCGCTCGGCGTGCCGATCGAATGGGCGGGGCGGCGCGACGCGCTGTCGTGGGACCTGACCGTCACGGGCGGAATCTCGAACAGCTACGAGAAGGATTCGCTGTTTTACCCGACGTTTTCGGACCAGCGGGCCGCGCAGGTGGCGGCCGGGTTCGTGTACGCGGGCAGCTCGACACGCGGCGTGTCGTTCTCGTACGGCGTGAACGGCATCGTCGAGTACCGCGTGAACCCGCACCTGAGCGTCGGCGCGCAACTGCATGTCGACCGGTCGCACGACTACGCGCCGAGTTCGGCGCTCGTGTACCTGCGCTATGCGTTCGATGCGCGCGCGCAGCCCAGCTGGCTCGTCACGCCGACGCCGGTGCGGCTTTATTCGGATTACTAGGGGAACGTCGTGAATACGGAAATCGATGCCACCCGTCCCGCGCTCGGCGCCGCCGGCCTGCTGGGCCGCCTGCGTGCGCTACTGCGCACGGGGCCGGCCGGCGGCCGCGTCGGTACGCTGAGCCGGCTCGCGATCGACGGCCTGCCCGACGCATGGACGCAACTGGAAGCGGGCGGCCTGTACGCGATCTACGCGGCCGGCGGCACGCCGGCGTGCGATGCGCTCGTGTGGGAGAGCGCGCGGCAGGCGCGCACGCGCGACGTCACGGTCGTGCTCGCACGCGACGCGGCGCGCGTCGTCGAGCAAATGGAGGCGCGCGGCTTTGCGGGCGGTGCGCAGCCGGCCGGCTGGCCGCGCAACCTGAGCGTGCTGGCGATGCCGGCGGCGGCCGAGCCGGCCGATGGAGAAGGCGCCGGCGCCGCACCGCGCCACGCGGCACCGGGCCCGTTCGCGCGGCTGACCGGCGGCTTGCGCGCGATGAAGCGCTACGGTTTTCGTGCGCGTTCGCTGTATTTCGTCGAAGGCGCGCAGCGCTGGTTCAGCTGGGACGATCCGGTCGCGCTCGCCGACGAAGCGCGCGCACTCGCCGACTGGTGCCGCACGCACCGCATCGCGCTCGTGCTGCTGCTCGATCCCGAAGCGGCGCGTGCGGGCACCGATGCGCGCACCGACGATCCGCCGCTCGTGCGCGGTGCGGATCGCACGCCGCGCAGCGGTTTCCACGGCGTCTTCTCGGGCGTCGCGCAGATGCAGCGCACGCACGGTGAACTGTTGTGGATCGTCGATTTCTGGCGCGCGGGCGACACGCTCGCGGCCGGCGAGGTGCGGCCGCTGCGCTTTGCGCCGGGCGGCCGGCTGTCGGCAAGCATCGATGGCGGCGCGACCGAGCCGGCGCGCCGGATGAAGCTCGCGATCGACGAGGATCGCGTCGTCGTCAGCCGCGCGGTGCTCGATGGCGTGAACCGCGCGCCCGGCGACTGGGAAATCGTCGACGACAACGCGGCCGTCGTCGCGGCCTGCGCGCATGCCCAGGCCGCGACCGCGGTGCTCGCGTTCCGCTCGCATGCGCAGCTCGAAGCGTTGTGCGCGGACGTGCACGCGCTGCGCCGGCAGTGCGGCGGCGCGCTGAAGATCGCGGTCGTCGAGCGCGGAGGCGAGGTGCTGCGCCAGCAGTTCGAGATGCTGCTGCTGAGCGTCGGCGCGAACCGCGTCGTCGCGCGCGACCTGCCGGTGTCGCGGATGCAGGCCGCCGTGCACGCGCTGCGCGGCCAGCTCTATGCGCGGCCCGTCGCGGCGGACTATCGTGCGGCGCTCGCGGCCGCGCTCGGCGATTCGGTGCTCGGCTATCTGCCGGTCGGCGCGTTCTGCCTGCGGATTCGCGCGGTGCTCGATCGCGGCGCCGTGCTCGCGCTGCCGCACACGCTCGCGAAGATCGCGCTGCTGCCGGGCGTGTCGCACGTCGACGCGCTGCGGCACTGCCAGCCGCGCCGCGCGGGCGACGTCGTGACGGCCGATCCCGGGCACCTGTACGTGTTCCTGTTCGCGTGCGAGCCGGTCGATGCCGACGACGCGCTCGCGCGCATCTTCGACGTGCCGGTCGACACGTTGTCCGATCGCGTCGTGTGCCTCGGGCGGGGCAGCATCGACACGGAGCTCGATGCGCTGAAAGCGGAGAACCGGCGCGCGCCGATCGCCGACTACAGCGACCTGTTCGCGGTCAAGCAGCCGCCGGGCGCCGCGCGTGCGCCTGCGGCGCGCGCCGATTCCGGCGCGGCGTCGGACGAAGCGAGCGAAGTAAGCGATGCGATCGACGCGATCGATACGATCGTCGCGCTCGAGGCGATTGGTGCGACGCCGGCGCCGGCGCCCGCGGGCGTCGACGCGGCGCCGCCGCAACCCGTGATTCCCGCCGCGCGAACGCGCAGTGCCATCCGCAGCGCGATGCCGCTGCGCAAGCCGGAGGGCGCATGATCGCCGAACTCGTCATCGGATTCATCGTCGGCATCGTGGTCGCGGTGCCCGTCTGGATCGTCGCACAGCATCTCGGCATCGGCCGCGGCTTTCAGGCGCCGCGCGGGATCGACCGGCGCGACGCGGTGCCGTGCGAACTGGTGCCGGTCGCGCTGCGCGGGCGGCTGCTGCCCGGCGCCGAGCGCGGGGACGAGCGCGGCGGCGAGCATGGCGGCGAGGCGACGCGATGAAGACGATCGCCATTACATCGACGACGGGCGGCGCGGGCCGCACGACGCTCGCGGCCGCGCTCGCGGTGCTGCTCGCGCGCCGCGGCCGGCAGGTCGTGGCCGTCGAGTTCGATGCGCAGAACCTGATGGGCGCGACGCTCGGCCTCGACTCGCTGGCCGGGCACGGCCTCGCGCAGAGCGTGCTCGGCGGCGCCGAGCCGTGGCACGCGCATACGTGGCGCAATGCCGACGGCGTGCTGTTCGTGCCGTACGGGCAGGTCGACGCGGCCGGCGCGGCCGCGTGCGATGCGCGGCTCGCGGCCGACCCGGCATGGCTGTCGCGCGCGCTCGACGAGATCGCGCTGCCGGCCGACGGCGTCGTGCTGGTGGACACCGCGCGCTATCCGTCGCCGCAGGCCGAGCAGGCGATTCGCCGCGCGGACCTGACGCTCGTCGTCGTGCCGCCCGAACCGATCGCCTGCGCGACGGCGGCCGCGCGGCTCGGGGCGCTGCGTGCCGGCGGCGGTGAACTGCAGATCGTCGTGAACCGGCTGAATCCGGCACGCGACATGCAGCGCGATGCGATCGCGATGCTGCGCGCGGTCGCGGGGCCGGCATCGATGCTCGAACAGCGGATCCACGTCGACGCGGCCGTGCCCGAAGCGCTTGCGCGCGGCAGCTGGATCTTCGACGACGCGCCGTATTCGCAGGCGTCGCACGACCTGAACGGCATCGCGAACTGGGTCGATGCGTGGCTGGCGGCGGCAGTCGCCGGCCGCACCGGAGCGGCGCGATGAAGGCCGCCTTCGCGCCGCGGCTGCGCGCGTTCGGCCGCCGCGCGACCGACTGGTTCGCGCGCGGCATCGGGCTGCCGGCCGAGCGCACGCTGCTCGACTGGGTCGTGCGGCTGTTCTTCCACGCGCCGCCGCCGGGCCGGCCCGATCCCGTGCGCCGCCGGGCGCGCGCCGCGTTCCTGCGGCTCGCGCACGAGTGGGGCGTGCTGCAGCCGCTCAGTCCGCGCGAATGGCTGTGGCGCGCGATCGTGCGCGCGCCGCGCGCGGCCGACGGCCGGCCGGCGCGCGATCCGCTCGCGTGGTTCGACACGTTCGTCGTGCCGGTGTATGTGGCCGGGCGCGCGGTCGGCCGTCGCATCGACGCGATGCTCGAACGCCTGCCGTGGGCGCGCTGGGGCGGCTGGCTCGATGCGCGCGCGAACGGCGTCGGCCGCCACCGCTGGCTCGCGCCGCTGCTGCTCGCGGCCGGCGCGCTGCTGTGGGCAGCGGCCGGGATGTCGCCGCTGATGCCCGGCGCGCAGTTCGCGTTCTTCGCGATCGTCGCAGTGCTGGCGCTCGCGCTGCGCCGCCTGCCGGGCCACCTGCCGACGCTCGCGCTCGCGTCGCTCGCGCTGCTCGCGGCAGTGCGCTACGTGTGGTGGCGCACGACGCAGACGCTCGACTTCCGCAGCCCTGTCGAAGCGGTCGCCGGCTACCTGCTGTACGGCGCCGAAGCCTATACGTGGATGATCCTGCTGCTCGGTTTCGTGCAGACCGCCTGGCCGCTCGACCGGCCGATCGTGCCGCTGCCCGACGACCCCGACACCTGGCCGACCGTCGACATCTACATCCCGACCTACAACGAGCCGCTGTCGGTCGTGAAGCCGACGGTATTCGCCGCGCAGAGCATCGACTGGCCGACGGCGAAGCTGCGCGTCTACCTGCTCGACGACGGCCGGCGCCCCGAGTTCGCCGCGTTCGCGGCCGAGGCCGGCATCGACTACCTGACGCGCGACGATAACCTTCACGCGAAGGCCGGCAACATCAACCGCGCGCTGCCGAAGACGCACGGCGAATACATCGCGATCTTCGACTGCGATCACGTGCCGACGCGCTCGTTCCTGCAGACGACGATGGGCGTGTTCCTGCGCGACCCGAAGTGCGCGCTCGTGCAGACGCCGCACCATTTCTTCTCGCCCGATCCGTTCGAGCGCAACCTCGGCACATTCCGCGAGATCCCGAACGAGGGCAACCTGTTCTACGGCCTCGTGCAGTCGGGCAACGATCTGTGGAACGCGACGTTCTTCTGCGGCTCGTGCGCGGTGCTCAAGCGCAGCGCGCTGGAAGAGGTCGGCGGCGTCGCGGTGGAAACCGTGACCGAGGATGCGCATACGGCGCTCAAGCTGCACCGGCGCGGCTATACGTCGGCGTACCTGCCGACAGTGCAGGCAGCCGGCCTCGCGACCGAAAGCCTCGCGGGCCACGTGAAGCAGCGCACGCGCTGGGCGCGCGGGATGGCGCAGATCTTCCGCATCGACAATCCGTTCCTCGGGCGCGGGCTCGGCTTCATCCAGCGGATCTGCTACGGCAACGCGATGCTGCATTTCTTCTACGGGATTCCGCGGCTGGTGTTCCTGACGATCCCGATCGCATACCTGTTCTTCCACCTGTACTTCATCAACGCGTCGTCGCTCGCGCTCGCGAGCTACGTGATCCCGTATCTCGTGCTCGCGAACGTCGCGAACTCGCGGATGCAGGGGCGCTACCGCCATTCGTTCTGGGCCGAGGTCTACGAATCGGTGCTCGCGTGGTACATCGCGCTGCCGACCACCGTCGCGTTCTTCAGCCCGAAGCACGGCAAGTTCAACGTGACCGACAAGGGCGGCAAGATCGACGAAGGCTATGTCGACTGGTCGACGTCGAAGCCGTATCTCGTGCTGTTCGCGCTGAACGTGCTCGCGATCGTCGCCGGCCTGTGGCGGCTCGCGGCCGACCAGGGCGACGAGGCGTCGACGATCCTGATCACGCTCGGCTGGACCGTGTACAACCTCGCGATGCTCGGCGCGGCGCTGGCCGTCGCGCGCGAGACCAGGCAGGTGCGCGTCACGCACCGGATCGCGATGCGCGTGCCGGCCACGCTGCTGCTCGCCGACGGAACGACGGCCGCATGCTTCACGAGCGACTACTCGACCGGCGGCCTGGGCCTCGAGGCCGTGCCGGGGCTGCCGATCGCCGTCGGCGACACGCTGACGGTGTGCGTGACGCGCGGCGACCGGCCGTTCCCGTTCCCGGTGCGCGTGAGCCGCGTGACGCCGACCCACGTCGGCGTGAGTTTCGAAGCGCTGACGCTCGAACAGGAGCGCCAGCTCGTGCAATGCACGTTCGGCCGCGCGGATGCGTGGCTCGACTGGCACGAAGGCACGCGCGTCGACACGCCGCTCGGCGGGCTGAAGGGCGTGCTGCGCATCGGCGTGGACGGTTATGTGCGGATGTGGAAGGGTGCGGCGCGCGGCCTGCAGGCCATGCTGGCGCCGAAGCTCGATCGGGCGCGCGACTGACGCGCGCTCATCATGGAGTGGGTTAGATGGCGTTCTGGAATCTGTATTTCATCCTGAAGTTCGCGCTGTTCGCGACCGGGCACCTGCAGCCGCTGTGGCTCGCGAACCTCGCGTTCGCGGTGGCGCTCGCGGCGAGCGCGCCGGTGCGGCGGCGTGCATGGCGCATCGTCCGGCAGCTCACGGCGATCGCGATCGCGGTGCCGCTGCTCGCGCGCGAGATGCATGCGCCGCCGCTCGCACGCCTCGTCGAGGCCGCGCGCGAAATGAGCACGTTCCGCGTCGACTACTGGATGGAACTGCTGCCGCGCCTGCTGCCGCCCGCGCTCGTGCTGACGGTGGCCGGCGCGCTGATCGTCTATTTCATCGTCAACCGTTGGCTGCGCGTCGCGACGTTCGTGCTGGCCGTGCTGATCGTGATGCCGCTGTGGCAAGCGGGCAGCGGCCTGATGGCGCGCGTGGCCGCACCGGCCACGCAGCAGGCGAACGCGCAGGGCACGACGACGATGGGGCGCGCCGACCAGCCCGAGGACCGCAACGCCGCGCTCGCGACGTTCCGTGCACAGGAGTCGCAGCGGCAGGTCGCGTTCGGCCATCTCGGCAACGATCCGGCCGCCCAGTTCGACGTGATCGTGCTGCACGTCTGCTCGCTGTCGTGGGACGATCTCGATGCGGCCAAGGTGCGCAATCACCCGATGCTGAGCCATTTCGACTACCTGTTCACGAACTTCAGCACCGCCGCGAGCTACAGCGGCCCGGCGGCGATCCGCGTGCTGCGCGCGAGCTGCGGGCAGGAGGCGCACGCGGACCTGTACAAGCCCGCGCCGCAACAGTGCCAGCTGTTCGCGCAACTCGCGGGCGCCGGTTACACGGTGCAGTCGCTGCTGAACCACGACGGCCACTTCGACAACTTCCTGCAGGTGATCCACGACAACATCGGCGCGGCCGACGCGCCGATGGTCTCGAACGCGGCCGCGCCCGTCGCGATGCACGCGTTCGACGGCTCGGCGATCAAGGACGACTACGGAACGCTCGCGAACTGGTATGCGCAGCGCGGGACGGTGCAGGGGCCTGTCGCGCTGTACTACAACACGATCAGCCTGCATGACGGCAACCGCGTGGTCGGCAGTTCGCTGACGAGCATCGACTCGTATCCGCAGCGTGCGACGAAGCTGATGAGCGACTTCGACCGTCTCGCCGACCTGATCGCGCAATCGGGCCGCCGCGCGGTGATCGTGTTCGTGCCCGAGCACGGCGCCGCGTTGCGCGGCGACAAGAACCAGGTCGCGGGCCTGCGCGAGATCCCGACGCCGCGCATCGTGCACGGGCCGGTAGGCGTGCGGCTCGTCGGCTTTGCCGGCAACCACGGCGCGACGACCGTGATCGAGCAGCCGACCAGCTTCCTCGCGCTCGCGCAGCTGCTGTCGAACCTCGTGTCGAACAGCCCGTTCAAGCCGGGCGCGACGCTCGCGCAATATGCGGCGGACCTGCCGCGCACGCGGATGGTCGGCGAGAACGAGGGCACGGTAACGATGCAGACGGCCGCGGGCTACGCGGTGAAAACTCCGGATGGCGTATGGATCGACGAACAGTAATCCTTCCCGGCGAAGGCGACGACGATCGCCTGTCGCAGCCGAACGACGTGCTCGGCCTCGCGCGGCATCTGCCCGCGCTCGACCCGGAGCGCTATGTCGACGAGCAGGCGCGCCGCGCGTTCATCGAGTCGCTCGAGCGCTGGCCGACGCTCGCGAAACTGATGGGATTGAAGCGGTAAACGAACGACGGCCGGCATGCGTGCCGGCCGTCGCCTGCTTGCGGGCGAACCTGCCTATTCTGCCGGTCGCGCTCTGCGTTCCGGCTGGCGCGTCCATTCGTCTTCCTCGCCCGGCACCTTGCCGAAGGTCTGTGCGGCCCACGCTGCGCGCGCCGCTTCGATCTTCGCGCGCTCGCTCGATACGAAATTCCATTCGATGAAACGCTCGCCCGGCAGGTGTGCGCCGCCGAGCAGCATCACGCGCGCGCCGTTCGCGCTGGCGAGCGCAACGGTCGCGCCCGGTTCGAGCACGGCCATCGTCGCGGGGGCGAGCGGCGTGCCGTCGATGGTGAGATCGCCGTCGACGAGATACACGCCGCGCTCGTCGTGCTCCGCATCGAGCGCGAGCTGGCCGCCCGCCGCGAATTCCGCATATGCATAGAGCGTCGGCGAGAACACGGCGACCGGCGACGTAAGCCCGAACGCGGTGCCCGCGATCACGCGCACGCTCGCGCCGTCGCGCGCGAACGACGGCAGCGTGTCGGCCGGATGATGGACAAATGCGGGCGCGGTGTCCTCGTGCTCGACCGGCAGCGCGACCCAGGTCTGGATCCCGTGGACCGGTTGCTCGCGCGGGCGGTCCTCGTCGGGCGAGCGCTCCGAATGCACGATGCCGCGGCCGGCCGTCATCCAGTTTACGTCGCCCGGCACGATCTTCTGCCGGAAGCCGAGGCTGTCGTGATGCATCAGCGAGCCGTCGAACAGGTAGGTGACGGTCGCGAGCCCGATGTGCGGATGCGGCAGCACGTCGATGCCGCGGCCGGCCGGCAGCACGGCCGGGCCCATCTCGTCGAAGAAGATGAACGGGCCGACGAGGCGTGCGGCGCGCGCGGGCAGCACGCGGCGCACGACGAGGTTGCCGATGTCGCTTTCGCGCGGCGTGAGCAGGGTCTTGATCGATGCGGTCATGATGGGGAGCTCGTGTTCGGTGCGGTGGGCGGTCAGGCGATCGCCGTGTCGATCGTGATCGGATGCGTGAGGATCTTGTGTACCGGGCACGCGTTCGCGATCTGCAGCAGGCGCTCGCGCTGCTCGCCGGACAGGTCGCCTTCGAGCGTGATGCGGCGCACGATCGTGCTGCCCGCGCTGCCCGATTCGTGCGCGAGCTTCACGTGTACTTCGGCGAGCGGCCAGCCCTTGCGCTGCGCATACATCTTCAGCGTGATCGCGGTGCAGGCGCCGAGGCTCGACAGCAGCAGCGCGACGGGCGTCGGCGCCGCATCGCCGCCGCCGAGCGGCGCCGGTTCGTCGGCGCGCCACTGGTGGACGCCATCGCTGAAGTGGACGAGGTAATCGACCGAGCCGATGCTCGCTTCGACGGACAGTTCGCTCATTGCAGTTCCATTGGGGAGAAAGGGGGAGGGCCGGCGGCGTGGCCGGACGTTACGGTTCGAGCAGCCGCTGCAGCCGCAGTTCCTCGAAATCGAACTCCGATTCGATCCGGTGCAGCACCGTGTCGTCGACCTTGCCGTCGCGATGCAGGTCGAGCAGCGCCTGGCGCGACACGCCGACGAGTTCGAGCTCGACGCGCAGCATCCGTGCTCGCATGTCGGCCGGCTCGGCACCATGCCGATGCGCGCGTTCGTTGAACATGACGCGGTTGCGGTATTCGGCGAGCAGGCGGTCGAGCGAAGGGCGCTCGAGGTTCGACCCGCGCTGCTCCAGCGCGTCGAGTTCGGCGAGCGCCGCGCCGAACGTATGCGCGCGTACCGCGTGCTCGGACATCGTATGCCGCGCGACGGGCCGCAGCTTCAGCACGCGGATCAGCGGCGCAAGCGTGCCGCCCTGCACGACGAGCGTCGCGATGATCAGCAGGAACGTGCTGAACAGGATCAGGTCGCGGCCGGGAAAGTTGCTCGGCAGCGCGATCGCGGCCGCGAGGCTCACGACGCCGCGCATGCCCGACCAGCCGAGCACGACGGCCTCGCGCCACGACCACCGCGCGTGGCCCGCACGCGGTGCGCGCAGGCGGTCCGGCAGCCACATCGCGACGAATACCCACACGACGCGCGCACCGATCGCGGCGGCGGTGGCGGGCAGCGCGACGCGCAGGCCGGCCATCAGCACCGCGCCTTCGTGGTTCACGCGCACGAGGATCGCGTGCAGCGCGAGACCGATCAGGATGAACACGAGCGCATCGAGCACGAACACGATCGCTTCCCACGTCGCCTTCGCCTTGATCCGCAGGTCGGCGTCGAACACGCGATGCTGGCGCACGCCGAGCACGAGGCCGCAGGTCACCACCGACAGCACGCCCGAGCCGTCGACGGCTTCCGCGATCCCGTAGCTGCCCCATGCCATCGCGAAAGTCACGACGATGCCGAGCATCGGGTCGCGCAGGCGCGGCAGCACCCAGCACATCGCATGGCCGCACGCGAGGCCGACCGCGATGCCGATCAGCGTCAGCGAGAAGAACAGGCCGGTGGCGCTCGCGGCCGTGATCGACACGGCGAGCGCGGCCGATACGGCCATCTGGTACAGCAGCAGGCCCGACGCATCGTTGACGAGGCTTTCGCCTTCGAGCACCGCGACGAGCCGCGCGGGCAGCGGGTAGCGCTGCAGGATCGCCTTCGCGGCGACTGCGTCGGGCGGCGACACGATCGCCCCGAGCGTGAAGCACGCGGCCCACGGCAGCGCAGGGTTCGCGGCACGCACGGCCACGGCGACCGCGACGGTCGTGAACGCCACCGCACCGAGCGCGAGCGACGCGATCGATGCGAGCTCCTGCCTGAATTCCTTCCATGCGGTGTAGAACCCGCTCGACATCAGCAGCGGCGGCAGTACGGCCGCGAGCAGCAGCGCCGGGTCCATGTCGGGCACGCGCTTGCCGGCGATCGCCACCGCGCAGCCGCCGAGCAGCAGCACGACGGCCGGCGGAATCGAGATTCGTTCGGCGAGCCACGTGAGCGCGCCCGCGCCGCAGATCAACAGCAGCAGGTAGTGGAACAGCTCGACGTTGGTCATGCGCGGCCTGCGGCGACGGCGTGCATCACGACGGCCTGCGGTCGTTCGCGGCGCCACCCGGCAGCGCGCCGAACATGTGCTGGCTGCATTGCGCGTCGCGCCATGCGGTATTCAGCCGGTGTCCGGAAAGCATCCGGCGCGCGACGGGCAGGATCTGTTCGCCGGCCAGCATGCCGAGCAGGCCGGTGAGCGCGATGATGGGCGGCGCCGGCGAATTCACGCCGAGCGCGCCGTAGATGACACCGGCGAGAATGCCGGCGAGCAGCGACAGAAAATACGGTTTCATGATGAAAACCTCTCGTGATAGGCTGGTCGGGCGCGAAGGGTGCGCCTTTAATGTGCTGGAAGCGTATCGGGTTTACGTGTGGAAAAAAAGGGCGGATTGCCCTTGAGAGACCCCTCTTTCGGAATTCGATCGATTCCGTTTCTTGGATGTTCGAGCTGCGACTTTTCCGATTAAATGGCTGCAACCGGAAGACGCAAATCCGGAGCAACGCACAGTCGGCTCCTCGTACTTTCCGATCGAGGCAAGCCTTAAACGTTTCCTGTCCAAAGGATGATTCGCGCCATGAGCAACCCCAAGCTTGAAGTCCTCACTCCCCAGAACAGCCAGTTGATCTTCATCGACCAGCAGCCGCAGATGGCATTCGGCGTGCAATCGATCGATCGCCAGACGCTGAAGAACAACGTCGTCGGGCTCGCGAAGGCCGCGAAGGCATTCAACATTCCGACCACGATCACGACGGTGGAATCGGAGAGCTTCTCCGGTTACACCTATCCCGAACTGCTCGACGTGTTTCCGAACCAGAAGACGCTCGAACGCACGTCGATGAACTCGTGGGACGACCAGAAGGTGCGCGACGCGCTGGCCGCGAACGGCCGCAAGAAGGTGATCGTGTCGGGCCTGTGGACCGAAGTCTGCAATACGACGTTCGCGCTCTGCGCGATGCTCGAAGGCGACTACGAGATCTACATGGTGGCCGATGCATCGGGCGGCACGTCGAAGGACGCGCACGACTTCGCGATGCAACGGATGATCCAGGCCGGCGTGGTGCCCGTCACGTGGCAGCAGGTCGCGCTCGAGTGGCAGCGCGACTGGGCACGCCGCGACACCTACAACGCCGTGATGGCGATCGCGAAGGAGCACTCGGGCGCGTACGGGATGGGCGTCGACTACGCGTACACGATGGTCCACAAGGCCGAACAGCGCACCGCGACGCCGCACGAGTCGCTCGCGCCGGTGCCGGCGAAGTAACGGGCCGCATGCCGTCGCGCGTTCAAACGGGCGGCAGTGCCCACGGCGCGTGTGTCAGATTCTCGACGAGAAAGTCGAGCAGGGCCGTCACACGCGCCGCACGCAGCATGCCGGGCGGCGTGACGAGGTTGACGTTGATGTCGGGGATTTTCCAGTCGTGCATCACTTCCTCGAGCTCGCCGCTTTGCAGCGCATCCCACACCAGGAACGCCGGCTGCAGCGCGAGGCCGTGGCCGGCGATCAGCGCGGGGCAGAGAACGTCGGCGTTGTTGGCGCGAATGCGCCCGCGCACGGGCACGCCGAATTCGTCGCCCGACGCCGTGTGGCGAAAGCGCCAGTATTCGGGTGTCGGTATGTTCGTGTAGGTCAGGCACACGTGCTGGTCGAGTTCGCTCGGATGGGTCGGCCGGCCGCGCCGGTCGAGATACGCGGGCGATGCGACGAGCGGCCGGCGCACGGCGCAGAGGCGGCGCGCGCGCAGCGACGAATCGTTCAGTTCGGCGATCCGGATGGCGACGTCGAAGCCGCCGGACACGATGTCGACGAAGTTGTCGGTGAGCACGAGGTCGACGTCGACGCGCGGGTAGCGCTCGAGAAACGCGGGCAACAGCGGCGCGAGATTGCACAGGCCGTAGGACATCGGCGCGTTCACGCGCAGCAGGCCGTGCGGTTCGAGCGCGTGCGCGGACGCCTCGCCTTCGATCAGCTCGGCGTCGGCGAGCAGCCGGATCGCGCGATCGCGCAGCAGTTCGCCGGTCGGCGTGAGCGACAGCTTGCGCGACGTGCGGTACAGCAGCATCGAGCCCAGGCGTTTTTCGAGGCGCGCGATCGCTTTCGACACCGTCGGTTGCGATATGCCGAGCAGGTCGGCGGCCTTGGCGAACGAACCGGTTTCCGCGACGCGCGCGAAGATGGCCCAGGCTTCGAGATCGGGAAGATGTTGCATGGCTGGAAGGCGTGGCAGGGAAGCGAAGCGGATTCGGCGGCAGCGGATCGCGCCGATGGCGCGCGGCAATGCGGGTCATTCTAATCCAGTCGGGAGGGAGCATATGGAATCGTATGTCGTTTCACTGGGCGCCGGCGTGTTGATCGGCGTCGTATACAGCGTGATCAAGGTGCGCTCGCCCGCACCGCCGCTGATTGCACTGGTCGGGCTCGCCGGCATGCTGATCGGCGCAGGGGCCATCGCACCGGTCCGTCACTGGCTCGGCTTCTGATTGCATAGAGGACCCAATTGATGAGCGCAACCGACACTCAACCTGATCTCATCCTGCACAACGGGCGCATCACGACGCTCGATCGTGCGAACCCCGTCGCCACCGCCGTCGCGATCAAGGACGGCCGCTTCGTCGCGGTCGGCGGCAATGCGGAGATCGTGCCGCTCGCGGGCCGTGCGACGAAGGTCGTCGATCTCGACGGCCGCACCGTGCTGCCGGGCCTGATCGACAACCATACGCACGTGATTCGCGGCGGCCTGAACTACAACATGGAGTTGCGCTGGGACGGCGTGCGTTCGCTCGCAGTCGCGATGGACATGCTCAGACGGCAGGTCGCGATCACGCCCGCGCCGCAATGGGTGCGCGTGGTCGGCGGCTTCACCGAGCACCAGTTCGCCGAGAAGCGCCTGCCGACGATCGAGGAGCTCAACGCCGCCGCGCCCGATACGCCGGTGTTCATCCTGCACCTGTACGACCGTGCGCTGCTGAACGCGGCCGCGCTGCGCGTGGTCGGCTACACGAAGGACACGCCCGAGCCGCCGGGCGGCACGATCCTGCGCGACGCCGCGGGCAACCCGACCGGGCTGCTGCTCGCGAACCCGAACGCGACGATCCTCTACGCGACGCTCGCGAAGGGGCCGAAGCTGCCGTTCGAATACCAGTACAACTCGACGCGCCACTTCATGCGCGAACTGAACCGTCTCGGCGTGACGGGCGTGATCGATGCGGGCGGCGGTTCGCAGAATTACCCCGACGATTACGAAGTGATCCGCAAGCTGCACGACGCGGGCGAGATGACGATCCGGATCGCGTACAACCTGTTCACGCAGAAGCCGAATGCCGAGAAGGAAGACTTCGTGAACTGGACCAAGAGCGTTAAGTATCACGACGGCACCGACTATTTCCGCAACAACGGCGCGGGCGAGATGCTGGTGTTCTCGGCGGCCGACTTCGAGGATTTCCGCGCCGCGCGGCCGGACCTGCCGGCGCAGATGGAGGACGATCTCGAAGGCGTCGTGCGCGTGCTCGCACAGAACCGCTGGCCGTGGCGCATGCATGCGACCTACGACGAAACGATCGACCGCGCGCTCGACGTGTTCGAGAAGGTCAACAAGGACATCCCACTCGAAGGCCTGAACTGGTTCTTCGATCACGCGGAAACCATTACCGAAAAATCGATGGACCGTATCGCGGCGCTGGGCGGCGGCATCGCGGTGCAGCACCGGATGGCGTACCAGGGCGAATACTTCGTCGAGCGTTATGGCGCGCAGGCGGCCGAAGCGACGCCGCCCGTCGCGAAGATGCTCTCGAAGGGCATCAAGGTGTCGGCCGGCACCGACGCGACGCGCGTCGCGTCGTACAACCCGTGGGTGTCGCTCGCGTGGCTCGTGACGGGCAAGACGGTCGGCGGCTTGCGGATGTATCCGCAACGCAACCTGCTCGATCGCGAGACCGCGCTGCGGATGTGGACCGAATACGTGACCTGGTTCTCGAACGAGGAAGGGAAGAAAGGGCGTTTAGCGGTCGGGCAGCTCGCCGTCCTGGTGGTCCCGGATCGCGATTTCTTCACATGTGCGGAGGACGATATCGCGGGCACGACCGCGTTGCTGACGGTGGTCGGCGGCAAGATCGTATGGGGCGCGGGGCCGTTCGCGTCGCACGACGCGCCGATTCCGCCCGCGATGCCGGACTGGTCGCCGGTGCGCGAGTACGGCGGCTACGGCGGCTGGGGCGCGACGCAGCGCAACGGCGCACCGCTGCAGCGTGCGGCGGCCGCCGCGATGTGCGGCTGCGCGAGTGCGTGCAACGTGCACGCGCATGCCCATGCGAGCGCGTGGGGCAGTGCATTGCCGACGTCGGACGCGAAGGGCTTCTGGGGCGCGTTCGGTTGTTCCTGCTGGGCGGTCTGACATGGCGGCCCCGATCAACCCCGGCGGCTTCGGCAACCCGGCGTGGGTCCGCGCGTTGCTGGCGCAGCCGTGGGTCCTGCCGCTCGTGCGCCTCGCGCTGGTGTCCGCCTACCTGATCGGCGGCGTCGCGAAGGCGCTGGATTTCGACGGCGCGGTCGCCGAGCAGGCGCATTTCGGCCTGCATCCGGCCGCGCTCTGGGCGGCGCTCGCGATCGCGGTCGAGATCGCCGGCTCGCTGTGCGTGGTGTTGAACCGCTTCACGTGGCTCGGCGCCGGCAGCCTCGGCATGCTGACGCTCGTCGCGATGCTGGTGGCGAACGATTTCTGGAACCGCACGGGCGCCGATCATTTCATGGCGCTCAACAGCTTTTTCGAGCATCTCGGGCTGATCGCCGCACTCGTGCTCGCGACGCTGCTCGCCGATGCGAAGCACACGGCCGGCGACGGCCGTACCACTCGATGACGATTAAACAACAAGGAAATCCTGTGATGAAAACGATTCGTTCCGCCTTGCTCGCGCTTGCGATCGCCGCCGGCCTCGTCGCGGCGCCGGCGTCGTACGCGAAGCCGCCGGTGCCGCCGGCGGCCACGCCGACGCTTGCCGTCGGGCCGCAATACGACACGACACACGTATACGTCGCCCCCGAGGATTTCGATCGCTTCACCGACAGCTTCGTCGCGACGTTCGGCGGCAGCAAGTCGAAGCAGGGCGTGTTCCAGGTCACGCCGACCCCGAGCCAGACGATGTCGCAACTCGTTTTCACGCCGGCGGGCACGATCTCCGTGTTCGGCTTCAAGACGCCCGTGCCCTGGCCGTTCGGCGCGGAGCGCACGGGTTATCTCGTCACCGACATGGACGCGGCGATCAAGGTGGCGCGCGAGCATGGCGCGGAAGTGATCGTCGACACGTTCCCCGATCCGATCGGCCGCGATGCGGTGATCGCGTGGACGGGCGGCGTGAAGATGCAGCTGTACTGGCACACGCAGGCGCCGAACTACGCGGCGCTGCAGACGATCCCCGAGAACCGCGTGTATGTGTCGCCGCAGAGCGTGCGCAAGTTCGTCCATGATTTCGTCAAGTTCTCGAACGGCAAGGTGGTGTCCGACAACCTCAAGGCTCCCGGCATCGAGATCGGCCGGCCGAACGACACTTATCGCCGCATTCGCATCACGTCGGGCTTCGGCAAGATGACCGTGCTCGTGACGGACGGCCAACTGCCTTACCCGTACGGGCACGAGATGACCGGCTACGAAGTGCCGGATCTGGCCGCGACGCTGAAGCAGGCGCAGGCCGCGGGCGTGAACGTGCTCGTGCCGTCGTATACGGCGGACGGGCGCGATGCGGCGCTCGTGCAGTTCCCCGGCGGCTACGTCGCTGAGATCCACGCGAGCGCGGTGCGATGAAGCACGAAGACACGATCCTTTCCGCGGTGGCCGGCTTCGTCGATACGCTGAGCTTCGTCGCGCTGTTCGGACTGTTCACCGCGCACGTGACGGGCAACTTCGTGCTGATCGGCGCGGGCGTCGCGGGGTTCGGGCAGGGCGTCCTGCTGAAGCTCAGCGTGTTTCCTGCGTTCGTGTGCGGCGTCGTCGCGAGCAGCCTGATTGCGCGCGCGCTTTCCGCGCGACCCGCATGGCAGGGCGCGCGAGCCCTGCATACGGTGCAGGCGGTACTGCTGCTCGGCTTCTGCGCGGCCGGCGTGTGGGCGACGCCCGTGACGCAATCCGACAGCCTGCCGGTGCTGGTGGCCGGTTTCGTCGGCACGTTCGCGATGGGCGTGCAGAACGCGCATCCGCGCGTGATCGCGCGCGCCGGCGTGCCGAACACGGTGATGACCGGCAACGTCACGCAGGCGATCCTCGATGTCGTCGACCTGCTGTCCGCCGGCACGGCCGACAGCGTGCGCGCGACGGCACGCGCGCGCTTCGCGAAGATGCTGCCGGCGATCGTCGCGTTCGCGCTCGGCGCGGTATGCGGCGCGCTGGGTTTTCGCCATATCGGGTTCTGGGCGCTGCTTGTGCCCGCCGGCACGCTCGCGGTGCTGGCGGCATGTACGGGGGTGTCCGCCCGTACCGGCACGCAGGAGCATGCATGATCGTGCAGCGTGGAGGGGCGCGTCGCGATCGCGGCGGGCGAGCGGGCCGGACCGATGCAGGCGGTCGCGAACGGATGGCCGCGACAAGCGGGCGGCGTGCCGCGACGACCCGAGGCAGACGCTTCGACCGGGTTGCCCGCGCGTCGGTTGTCGCGGGGCTGCTGCTCGCGGGTGCCGATGCGGCGTTCGCGGACACGGCGACTGCACCGGCGGCGGCGGACAGCGCGCCCGCATCGACGTGCACGGCCAAGCGGCCGACCGTGCTGTTCAACCGCTGGCAGGAAGACTGGTCGGTGCTCGCGAATCCATGCGTGCCGCGCGCGCCGCTCGACGGGTTGAAATACATCCCGCTCGGCAACGATCCGTCATCCTATCTTTCGCTCGGCGTGAATCTACGTGAGCGTCTGGAAACCAACGACGCGCCGTTGTTCGGAATCGGCTCCGCGCAATCGGACACGTACCTGATCCAGCGCGTCGAAGTGCATGCCGATGCGCATCTCGGCCAACACTGGCAGTTCTTCGTGCAGTTGCAGGACGACCGTGCGTTCGGCAAGAACACGATCTCGCCGGTCGACAGGAACCCGCTCGATCTCGAACAGGCATTCGCGACCTACACGGGTGCGCTCGGCGGCGGCACGTTCAAGTTTCGCGTCGGCCGGCAGGAGATGGCGTTCGACTTGCAGCGTTTCATCGCCGCGCGTGATGGCCCGAACGTGCGGCAGGCGTTCGATGCGGTGTGGGCCGACTACGAATATCAAAAGTGGCGCTTTATCGCGTATGCGACGCAGCCCGTGCAGAACCGCACCGTGTCCGCGTTCGACGACGTGTCGAACCGCAACCTCACGTTCAGCGGCGTGCGCTTCGAGCGGCAGTCGGTCGGGCCCGGCGACCTGTCGGGTTACTGGTCACGCTACAACCGCAGTAACGCGCGCTTTCTCGATGCGAGCGGCGCCGAGCGCCGCGACGTGTGGGACGTGCGCTACACGGGCACGCAGGGGCGCTTCGACTGGGATCTCGAAACGATGCTGCAGACGGGGACGGTCGGCAGCAGCTCGATCCGCGCGTGGGCGCTCGGCTCGATCGCCGGCTACCGGCTCGATGCGCCGTGGTCGCCGCGCGTCGCGCTGCAGGTCGACGCGGCGTCGGGCGACCGGCATCCGCACGACGGCCGCATCGGCACCTTCAATCCGCTGTTTCCGAACGGCTATTACTTCACGCTCGCGGGCTTCACCGGTTACTCGAACCTGATCCACGTGAAGCCGTCGGTGACGCTGAAGCCGTCGCCGAACCTGGCGCTGCTCGGCGCGCTCGGTTTCCAGTGGCGCGAGACGACCGGCGACGCGGTCTACCAGCAGGGCAACGCCGTGGTGCCGGGCACGGCCGGCAAGGGCGGGTTGTGGACGGGGATGTACGTGCAGCTGCGGGCGGACTGGACGATCGCCGCGAACCTGATCGGCGCGGTCGAAGCCGTGCATTTCCAGGTCGGCGACGCGATCCGGCAGGCGGGCGGGCACAACGCCGACTATGTCGGCGTCGAGCTCAAGTACGGCTGGTGACGAAGGGGCGCGACAACGACGCGCACTCATGAACGAAGGGCGGCCACGAGGCCGCCCTTCGTTCGTCCGGACCGGCAGCGCCGCCGGCCCGTTCGTCGCGATGCCGTTACAGGTTCGGCGACAGCGTGAGCGCGTTCGTCAGGTCGCCCATCGGCTGCGCGCCGTTGGCCTTCAGCGCGTCGTCGCGCTGTTGCAGGCCCGCGAGGCGCGGCAGCGAGTAGCGGCGCGTGATGAAGCGCAGGATCGAGCCCGTGTCGTACTGCGTGTGGTCGACGAAGCCCTTCTTCGCATACGGCGACACGATCAGCGCCGGAATGCGCGTGCCCGGACCCCAGCGGTCGGCGGTCGGCGGCGCGGCGTGATCCCAGAAGCCGCCGTTTTCGTCGTACGTGACGACCACGACCATGTTCTTCCACTGCGGGCTCGCCTGCAGGTGCGCGATCACGTCGGCGATGTGCTGGTCGCCGGAGGTGACGTCCGTGTAGCCCGGGTGCTCGTTCAGGTTGCCCTGCGGCTTGTAGAACGTCACCGCCGGCAGCGTGCCCGCGTCGATCGCCTTGATGAACTCGGCGCCGTTCGCGCCGCCGTCGAGCAGGTGCTGCGCGCGGTTCGCGGTGCCCGGCGCCTGGTTCGCGAAGTAGTTGAACGGCTGGTGGTGCGGCTGGAAGTTCGGCGTCGACAGGTCGGCGCCGTAGATCACGTTCGACGTGCCGTTCTGGCTCGCCTGCAGCGCCTGGCCCCACGCGCCGCTATACCATGCCCACGACACGTTCGCGCTGGTCAGCAGGTCGCCGATGTTGGTGGCCGTCTGCGGCGGCATCGTCGACGCGTTGGCCGGGTCGGCGAGCAGCGGGTCGCCGCCCGTGGCCGCCTTGTTGCCGCTCGGCTGATACGGCGGCTGCATCGTGTTGACCGCGAAGAAGTCGGGCGTGATCGCGCCGTCGTTGACGAACTTCGGCGGGCCGCTCAGCGCGGAGGCGGGCGAGTTCGTAGCGACCTTCAGCGACTTGCCGTCCGCGTTCAGCACGGCGATCTTGCCGGCCGCGGGGCTCGTGTTCGCGTTCGCGTAGAACGGCGCGCACGCGCAGATCAGGTACTGGTGGTTCAGGAACGAGCCGCCGAACGCGCCCATGAAGAAATTGTCGGCGAGCACGTACTGCTGCGCGATCTTCCACAGCGGCAGCTTCGACGGGTCCGGCGTGTAATGGCCCATCGTCAGGCCGCCGGCATCGGTCCACGCGGCGTACATGTCGTTCTTGCCGCCGTTGATCTGCATCTGGTCCTGGTAGAAGCGGTGCACGATGTCGCGCGTCGCGATGCTCATCGGCTGGTTGAAGCCGTTCGGATCGTCGATCGCGAATGGTGCGTTCGGCAGGTTCGCCGTCATCGCCTCGGTGAGCGCCGGCGTGATGCCGGTCGCGGTCAGGCCGCCCCAGACCTTCGGCAGCGTCGCCATCGTCGAGCCGTCGCGATCCTTCTGCACCGAGTTCGCGGCCGTCGCGTTCTGCAGGCCGTTCGCGCCCGGGAAGTTGCCGTACAGGTTGTCGAAGCTGCGGTTTTCCGCATAGATCACGACAACGTTCTTGACGGCCGACAGGCCCTGTTGCGTGACGTCGTCGCCGCCGCAGGCGGTCAGGCTGAGCGCGGCCGCGAGGGCGATCGGCGTATGGCGAATCCAGGCGTGCTTCTTCATGCGATGTTCTCTCTTTCGTCGTTGGTCGCGTGTGGGAACCGGGGTGGCTTGGGGCCGGCGCAGCAGGAGCCGGGCGCCGACCGGCTGCGCGCATTATCTGGAACCCGTTTGACAGGCGGGTGTAGGGGCGCTTTCAATTGACTGTCGGCGGAACGTCACGCGACGGACACGGAACTGACATAAGCTCCGGCCGATTGCCCACCGCTACCCATAGAACGACGATGCCCACCACCCCGAAATCCTTTGCGTCCGCGCGATCGTTGATCCATGCCGCGGCGGCCCTGGCGCTGGCTGCCGGGCTCGCGGCGCTCGCCGGTTGCGATGCACGGCCCGGCGCGAATTCGCCGGCGGCGGCCATCGTGCCGGCCGCCCAGGCCGCCCAGGCCGCCCAGGCCGCCCAGGCCGCGCCCGCGGTCGCACCGGCCAGCCAGCCGCAGACGCGTGCGCAGGTGTTCGAGGGCGTGAAGCAGATGACGGCGCTCGGCAAGCAACTGTTCTCCGATCGGTCGCTGTCGGGTTCCGGCAAGCTCGCGTGCGCGTCGTGCCACAGCGCCGAACACGCGTTCGGGCCGCCAAACGCGCTGTCGGTGCAGCTCGGCGGCGACGACATGCATCGCATCGGGTTCCGTGCGGCGCCGTCGCTGAAGTACTTGCGCGGCATCCCGCCGTTCAGCGAGCATTTCCACGATTCGCCCGACGAGGGCGACGAAAGCATCGACGCGGGCCCGACCGGCGGGCTGACCTGGGACGGCCGCGTCGACACGCGCGACGCGCAGGCGCGCATTCCGCTGCTGTCGCCGTTCGAGATGAGCAGCTCGCCGGCGCGGGTCGCGCAGGCGGTGCGCGCTGCGCCGTATGCGGACGCGTTCCGCAAGGCATTCGGCGAGCGGGTGCTCGGCGACGATCAGGCCGCCTTCGACGCGGTGTTGCGTGCGCTCGATGCGTTCCAGCAGCAGCCTGCGCTGTTCGATCCGTACACGAGCAAGTACGACGCGTACCTGGCCGGCCGCGCGCAGCTCACGCCGGCCGAGTTGCACGGTCTGCAACTGTTCAACGACGAGAAGAAGGGCAATTGCGCGAGCTGCCACATCAGCCAGCGCACGCTCGAAGGCGGCCCGCCGCAGTTCAGCGATTTCGGGCTGATCGCGATCGCGGTGCCGCGCAACCGCGCGCTGCCTGTGAACCGCGACCCGAGCTTCCACGATTTCGGCGCGTGCGGCCCCGAGCGCACCGACCTGAAGGGCCGCGACGAATTCTGCGGGCTGTTCCGCACGCCGTCGCTGCGCAACGTCGCGCTGCGCAAGACGTTCTTCCACAACGGCGTGTATCACTCGCTCGAGGACGTGATGCGCTTCTACGTCGAGCGCGACATTCATCCGGAGAAGTTCTATCCGGTCGTGCACGGCAAGGTGCAGATCTACGACGACCTGCCGAAGCGCTACTGGCCGAACATCAACCGCGAACCGCCGTTCGACCGCAAGCGCGGCGAGCAGCCGGCGCTGAACGCGGCCGAGATCAAGGACGTGATCGCGTTCCTGGGCACGCTGACTGACGGATATCAACCCGGGTCGACGCAGGCGGCCCGCTAAGGCCCGTTATTAGAGGGAACAGGCCCGAAAGCGTCGCACGCGGCACGCATGCTATGCTCGCTCGCTGACGGGCGTGGCGCGTGCCGGTTCGCCGGCATGCACCGCGCCGTTCGATCGAACATCCAAGGAGAACAACATGTCGATGCGTGCATCCCTTTCCGTCGTCACGCGTGTGCTGGCCGGCGCCGCGTGCGTTGCCGCGATGCTGCCCGCCCACGCGCAGAACAACCTGAACTTCCTGAACGACACGCCGCTCAGCTATTTCAGCAAGGCCGACACCGCATCGCTGTCGAAGGCCGCCGCGAAGGTGCGCGACGAAGGCAAGGACGGCGAGACGACGACGTGGCAGAACAGCGGCAGCCGCACGCAGATCGAGGCGAAGCTCACGCCGACCACGACCGAGACGGACGGCAAGACCTGCCGCGAAATCACCACCGACATCACCGCGAAGGGCCAGACGATGACGCTCAAGCCCGTCTACTGCAAGACGGCCGCGGGCAAGTGGCAGTTGCAGAAGCGCTGAGCACGCGGGTGATGAAGCGGGGCGACGCGCCGCGCGCGGTGTCGTGCGGCGTCGTGATCCTCGATGCGGCCGGCCGCGTGTTCCTCGCGCACGCGACGGACACCACGCACTGGGACATCCCGAAGGGGCAGGGCGAGCCCGGCGAGACGCCGGCCGACGCGGCGCTGCGAGAGCTGCTCGAGGAAACCGGCATCGAGTTCGCGCCGGCCCGGCTGCTCGATCTCGGCCGCTTCGCGTACCGGCACGACAAGGACCTGCACCTGTTCGCGGTGCAGGTGGCGGACGGCGAGATCGATCCCGCGCTGTGCACGTGCACGTCGCTGTTCCCGAGCCGTCGCGACGGCTCGATGATTCCCGAGATGGATGCGTACCGCTGGACCGCGCCGGGCGATATCGACGCGTATGCGAGCCGCAGCCTCGCGCGGCTGTTTCGCACGAAGCTGTCGCTGGCGGAACTGCATCGGCGGCTGTCGGGCGCGTGAAGGAACGCTGTGGCTTCCGTCGCCGCGTCTCTTGGCTTCGTTGCATGCAATAAAAAACCGGCGCTCGAGCCTAATGCCGTTCAGTTAAGAACTGAACGGCATTTTTTATTAGCAGCGCCACCCGATAGAACGGGTGGCGTTTTTTTTGCAATCGCGTCGCATGACGCGCCGGGTTGCCATCGCGTTTCGGATTTCAGTGCGCGGATTCGCGGGTGGCGCAAGCGCGCCGGAGACGCTGGGCGATAGTCAGGCACTCGCCAGGACGATCGCAATGAGCCTGGCTTTCACACGTCTCAAAATGGAGAATTGGCCATGAGCAGCCCGTCGGGAATTAACCGTTCGTCACCGAGCATGCGGCAGTTGGAAACATCCCAGGTTATCGCCCCGCGCCCCGACAATTCGCGTCCCGGCGGGAGCGTATCGGGAGGCGGATCGTCACCACAGCTCCAGGCTTTGACGCCTCATTCGAGTACGGCGACACTGGTAACGAACAGGGCCCCCCTGCCCTCCGCACGCGCGTCATCGGCATCGGCACCCGCACCGGAAACCGGCTTTTCACCGGTGCCGACGAGAGGAGGCGCCAAGGACTGGGCGGAATGGTATGCAGCCAACGCGTCGAAAGTCGGCACGTCGGCGGGCGACGTAGCGGCAGGAAAACAAAGGAAGCTGCCGGAAGAACTCCCTCCGAGGCTCCAGGAGGCGCTCAGATTCCTCGAGAAAACGGATGACCTCAAACAATATAGCTCTCCGAAAGAACTTATCGACCACCTCAGGCAAGTGAACAACTCTCGGCCGGGTGTGGAATTTTTCGACGAGACCAAGAGCCAGTTTCGCGTTTTCCCCGGTGAAATGGACCCCTCCAACAATGGGTTCCCGAAGAATTGGGACCTTGGAACACCCACGGCGCATGCGGTTCCGACCGAACTGGACCCGGCGACCACGACCTCCCTCGCACACGTCACCCGGCCGAGTGCGCTTCGCCACTTCGATCACGCACAGGTCAATGTGGACAGTGGAGAGGGAGAATTCGGCAAAGGATTCTATCTGACGACCGGGCACGAGACCGCCGCACAAAACCAAATTGCTTCGGTCTGGAACAAGCCGGGCGCCAAGGAGAACCTTCAGGAGGTGCTTCGCTTCGACGTCGGAAACAACGTGTTGCGCAAGATGGTCGAGACGGATGGACAGCGCGATTTCCTCGTCCATGTGATGCAGAATCGCAATGGTTACCCGGAGGACATGACCGAGCAGGCTGCCGTCGAGATGATCAATCAGATCAACGCGCAGGGAAAGGTTCTGATCTTTCCCGACAACAAGGACACCAAGGTCAAGATCGACTCGACCAACGAGAAGAGTTGGCACGAGTATGTCGAAATGAAAGGCGGGACCGGCGATCACTATATGGTGATCGGTCCGCAAAAGCCGGACGACCTACAAGGCATCCGGCAAATCGCGATGCGTTATCAGATGGGCGAGTTCATGATCAATTCGGTTCCGCGCTCGCATCAACAGATGTGAACCGAACAGGTGGCGGTGGCCCGTACCGGCCCCGCTTCTGGAAAAGACCGGGCATCGCCCCGGCCCTCGAGCCGGTTTTTTCATGGTCGCGCGACGTCGGCCCGAGGCCGCGCGCCGCACGCGGAGCAGGCCGTCAGGCCGGCTTGCCCCAGCTGTCGCGCAGCCCGACGATCCGGTTGAACACGGGCTTGCCCGGCTTCGAATCGACACGGTCGGCAACGAAGTAGCCGTGCCGCTCGAACTGCAGGCGCGTTTCCGGCGCGATGTCGCTGTTGCCCGGCTCGACGTACGCCTGCACGATCTTCTTCGAATCGGGATTCAGCGCTTCGAGGAAGTTCGCGCCGCCCGCGTCCGGATGCGGCTCCTTGAACAGGCGGTCGTAGATCCGCACTTCGGCCGGTTGCGCATGCTTCGCGCTGACCCAGTGGATGTTGCCCTTGACCTTGTACGTGTTCGCGCCGTCGGTGCCCGACTTGCTGTCCGGGAAGTAGTTGCAGTGCACGGCCGTCACGTTGCCGTCGGCGTCCTTGTCGAAGCCCGTGCACTCGATCACGTAGCCGTAGCGCAGGCGCACCTTGTTGCCCGGGAACAGGCGGAAATAGCCCTTCGGCGGGTTCTCGACGAAATCCTCGCGCTCGATCCACAGCTCGCGCGAGATCGGGAACGTGCGCACGCCGCGCTCCGGGTGATGCGGATGCACGGGCGCCGTGCACGCTTCTTCCTGGTCTTCCGGATAGTTGTCGATCACGAGCTTCAGCGGATCGAGCACCGCGACCGTGCGCGCGGCCTTGTCGTCGAGGTCGTCGCGCAGCGCGCCTTCGAAGATGCTCATGTCGATCCACGAATCGATCTTCGTCACGCCGATCCGCTCGCAGAACAGGTGGATGCTCTCCGGCGTGAAGCCGCGGCGGCGCACGCCGACGATCGTCGGCATCCGCGGGTCGTCCCAGCCGTCGACGTGGCCTTCGGTGACGAGCTGCAGCAGCTTGCGCTTGCTGGTGATCGCGTACGTGAGGTTCAGCCGCGAGAATTCGATCTGTTGCGGCAGCGGGCGCGTGAACACGCCGGCTTCCGCGAGTTCGTTCAGCACCCAGTCGTACAGCGGGCGGTGATCCTCGAATTCGAGCGTGCACAGCGAATGCGTGATGCCTTCGAGCGCATCCGAGATGCAGTGCGTGTAGTCGTACATCGGATACACGCACCATGCATCGCCGGTGCGGTAGTGGTGCGCGTAGCGGATCCGGTAGATCACCGGGTCGCGCATGTTCATGTTCGGCGAAGCCATGTCGATCTTCGCGCGCAGCACGTGCTCGCCTTCCTTGAACTCCCCGGCCTTCATGCGGCGGAACAGGTCGAGGTTTTCGTCGGGCGTGCGGTCGCGGAACGGCGACGGCTTGCCGCCTTCCGTCAGCGAGCCGCGGTTCGCGCGCATTTCGTCGGCGCTCTGGCTGTCGACATATGCCTTGCCGCGCTTGATCAGCAGCTCGGCGAATTCGTACAGCTTGTCGTAGTAGTCGCTCGCGAAATACTGGTGGTCGACCGCGTCCTTGCGCCAGTCGAAACCGAGCCAGCGCACCGCGTCGACGATCGAATCGACGTACTCGACGCTTTCCTTTTCCGGGTTCGTGTCGTCGAAGCGCAGGTGGCACACGCCGCCGTAGTCGCGCGCGACGCTGAAGTTCAGGCAGATGCTCTTCGCGTGGCCGATGTGCAGATAACCGTTCGGCTCGGGCGGGAAGCGCGTTTCGACGCGGCCGCCCCATTTGCCGGTGCGGTTGTCGTCGTCGATGATGTTGCGGATGAAGTTGGAAGCCGCGGGGGCGTCGTTGCGTTCGGTGCTCATGCGGTTGGCGTCAGGTTGTGTCGGCGCGTCGCGCCGGTTTAATCCTGTAATTCTACCTGACCGGGGTCCGTCCCGCGCGGCTTGCGGGTGAAGGGCGGTGCGTTCGCGATGCGTGCCGCAATATCTCGATAGTGTGTCGGCTGTAACACGACGTAAATCGGATTGCTCGCGCCGTTCGGGTTTTCCTATGATGGCTTCACCGATTCAATGCCGCCATTCGCGTAATTGCGTGGCGGGAGGAAGCCAATAATCATGATGAAGAAGACCACTTTTCTCGTTCGTACCGCGGTGATCGTCGCGGCGCTGTCGCAACTCGGCGCATGCGCGATGACGCATACGCAACGCAATGCCGGTATCGGCGCGGCCGCTGGCGGCGCGCTCGGTTACCTGATCACGGGCGGCCCGGTCGGCACGGTTGCCGGCGCGGCGGCAGGCGGCCTGGTCGGCGCCGGCGTGCGCTGATCGAAGCCGGCGCGATCGAGCGCCGGCCGGGCGTGACGCCGATTCGAGCGCGTCACGATCCGCTGCACATCCTTCCGGTTTTTTGACAGGCAGCATCAGGGAGAGGAGGGTGTGCGACACTTCGTCGACATCACATTACGACACCATTCGTCGACGAATCCTTTCATGAGCGCCCCCCTCGTTTTCGTCCTGCCGGGCTACGCCAATTCGGGCCCGCTTCACTGGCAAAGCCGCTGGGAGCGCGCCGATGCGCGCTTCTCGCGCGTCGCGATGCCCGACTGGGACCGCGCGTTTCGCAACGGCTGGTGTCTCGCGCTCGATCGCGCGGTCGAAGCCGCGCGCGGGCCGGTGCTGATCGCCGGCCACAGCCTCGGCACGCTGACCGCCGCGTGGTGGGCGACGCGTTATGCGCGCCCGGCCGCGCTCGCGAAAGTGCGCGGCGCGCTGCTCGTCGCGCTGCCCGATCCCGCCGGGCCGGCGTTTCCCGCCGACGCGCACGGCTTCGGGCCCGTGCCGCACGAGCGGCTGCCGTTTCCGACCTGCGTGGTCGCGAGCAACGACGATCCGTACGGCTCGCTCGCGTTCGCGCGCGGCTGCGCACATGCGTGGGGCAGTGAATTCCGCGACATCGGCCCGCGCGGCCATATCAACGCGGACAGCGGGCTCGGCGACTGGCCGGCCGCGCGCGGCTGGCTGGACGCGCTCGCGCGGTAGACGCCGGTCGGGTAGCCGTCGCCGCGCGAGCCGTTGAAGCGTCGATCGTCAGATCGCCTGCTTTGCCTTCAACGCCGCAATCCGTTCGTCGTCGTAGCCGAGCATGTCGCGCAGCACGTCGTCGGTCTGCGCGCCGAGCAGCGGCGGGGCCGTGCGCGCGTCGGGCGGTGTCGCGCTCATCCGGATCGGGTTGCGCACGAGCTGCACGTCCGCGCCGCACGGGTGCGGCAGCGACACCTGCATCCCGCGCGCGATGACCTGCTCGTTGTCGAACACTTCCTCCAGATCGTTGATCGGCCCGCACGGCACGCCGGCCGCTTCGAGCACGCCGATCCAGTCGGCCTTGCCGCGCGCCTTCACCATCTCCGCGAGGATCGGCACCAGCGTGTCGCGGTGGCGCACGCGCGACGGGTTCGTCGCGAAGCGCTCGTCGTCGGCCAGTTCGGGCCGGCCGCCGGCCTCGACGAACTTGCGGAACTGCCCGTCGTTGCCGACCGCGACGATGATCCACCCGTCGCTCGTCTGGAACGTCTGGTACGGCACGATGTTCGGATGTGCGTTGCCCCAGCGCATCGGCGGCTTGCCGCTCGCGAGGAAGTTGGTGTTCATGTTCGCGAGCAGCGCGACCTGCACGTCGAGCAGCGCCATGTCGATGTACTGGCCTTCGCCGGTACGGTCGCGGTGCGCGAGCGCGGCGAGCACGGCGATCGTCGAGTAGAGGCCGGTCGCGAGATCGGCGATCGCGACGCCGGCCTTCTGCGGGCCGCCGCCCGGCTCGCTGTCGCGCTCGCCGGTGATGCTCATGAAGCCGCCGATTCCCTGCACGATGAAGTCGTAGCCCGCGCGGTGCGCATACGGGCCGGTCTGGCCGAAGCCGGTGACCGAGCAGTAGACGAGATCGGGCTTCACCGCGCGCAGCGATTCGTAGTCGAGCCCGTATTTCTTCAACTGGCCGACCTTGTAGTTCTCGAGCACGACGTCGCATTGCGCGGCGAGTTCGCGCACGATCTGCTGGCCTTCGGGCGTCGCGATGTCGATCGTCACCGAGCGCTTGTTGCGGTTCGCCGCGAGGTAGTACGCGGCTTCGGCGGTATCCGCGCCGTCCGCGTCCTTCAGGTACGGCGGCCCCCAGTGGCGCGTGTCGTCGCCGGCGCCGGGGCGCTCGACCTTGATCACGTCCGCGCCGAAATCGGCGAGGGTTTGCGCGCACCACGGGCCCGCGAGCACGCGGGTGAGGTCCAGCACGCGGATATGGCTCAGGGCACCCATCGTCGAATCGTCTCCTTTCATGGCTGGCCTCCGTTGCTCGGCAAGGCCGATTGGCATGCCGAGCATCTTAAGGCGAATCGGCCGCGCGGGTGGCCCGGCCGGGCCGGCCGGATGGCCGGGCCGCTTTGCCGGCGCTTTGCCCGGAAGCCGGCCCCGATCCCGTATAATCGATCGTTTCCGAATCCATGCCGCCGCGCGCCCCGCCTGGGGCGACGGCGTTTGAAGCCGTCTTTGCCAGACTGTCCCCGCACGCCATGAAAGCTGCCGAAATCCGCGAGAAATTCCTCAAATTCTTCGAATCGAAGGGCCACACGATCGTCCGCTCGTCGAGCCTCGTGCCCGGTAACGACCCCACGCTGATGTTCACGAACTCGGGCATGGTCCAGTTCAAGGACGTCTTCCTCGGCACGGACCAGCGCCCGTATTCGCGTGCCACGACGGCGCAGCGCAGCGTGCGCGCGGGCGGCAAGCACAACGACCTCGAGAACGTCGGCTACACGGCGCGCCACCACACGTTCTTCGAGATGCTCGGCAACTTCTCGTTCGGCGACTACTTCAAGCACGACGCGATCCGCTTCGCGTGGGAGCTGCTGACCACGGTCTACCAGCTGCCGAAGGAAAAGCTGTGGGTCACCGTCTACCAGGAAGACGACGAGGCGTACGACATCTGGGCGAAGGAAGTCGGCGTGCCGGCCGATCGCATCATCCGGATCGGCGACAACAAGGGCGCACGCTACGCGTCCGACAACTTCTGGACGATGGGCGATACGGGCCCGTGCGGCCCGTGCACGGAAATCTTCTACGACCACGGCCCGGACGTGTGGGGCGGCCCGCCGGGGTCGGCCGAGGAAGACGGCGACCGCTACATCGAGATCTGGAACCTCGTGTTCATGCAGTTCAACCGCGACGCGCAGGGCAACATGACGCGCCTGCCGAAGCAGTCCGTCGACACCGGCATGGGCCTCGAGCGCCTCGCAGCGGTGCTGCAGCACGTGCACAGCAATTACGAGATCGACCTGTTCCAGAACCTGATCAAGGCCGCCGCGCGCGTGACCGAGATCAGCGACCTCACCAACAACTCGCTGAAGGTGATCGCCGATCACATCCGCGCGTGCTCGTTCCTGATCGTCGACGGCGTGATCCCCGGCAACGAAGGCCGCGGCTACGTGCTGCGCCGGATCGTGCGCCGTGCGATCCGCCACGGCTACAAGCTCGGCCGCAAGGGTTCGTTCTTCCACAAGCTGGTGGCCGACCTCGTCGCCGAGATGGGCGCCGCGTATCCGGAGCTGAAGGAAGCCGAACAGCGCGTGACCGACGTGCTGCGCCAGGAAGAGGAGCGCTTCTTCGAAACGATCGAGCACGGGATGTCGATCCTCGAGGGCGCGCTGGCCGACGTCGAAGCGAAGGGCGGCAAGGTGCTCGACGGCGAACTCGCGTTCAAGCTGCACGATACCTACGGCTTCCCGCTCGACCTCACGGCCGACGTGTGCCGCGAGCGCGGCATGACGGTCGACGAGCCGGCATTCGACGACGCGATGGCGCGCCAGCGCGAGCAGGCGCGCGCGGCCGGCAAGTTCAAGGCCACGCAGGGCCTCGAATACACGGGCGCGAAGACCACCTTCCACGGCTACGAGGAAATCGCGTTCGACGACGCGAAGGTCGTCGCGCTGTACGTCGACGGTTCGTCGGTCAACGAAGTGAAGGCCGGCCAGGATGCGGTCGTCGTGCTCGACCACACGCCGTTCTACGCGGAATCGGGCGGCCAGGTCGGCGACCAGGGCGTGCTCGCGAATGCGTCGACGCGCTTCGCGGTGGCCGATACGCTGAAGGTGCAGGCCGACGTGATCGGCCACCACGGCTCGCTCGAGCAGGGCACGCTGAAGGTCGGCGACGTGCTGCGCGCGGAAATCGACGCGCACCGCCGCGCGCGCACGCAGCGCAACCACTCGGCCACCCACCTGATGCACAAGGCGCTGCGCGAGGTGCTCGGCGCGCACGTGCAGCAGAAGGGCTCGCTGGTCGACGCCGAAAAAACCCGTTTCGACTTCGCGCACAACGCGCCGATGACCGACGACGAAATTCGTCGCGTCGAGCAGATCGTCAACAACGAAATCCTCGCGAACGCGCCGGGCATCGTGCGCGTGATGCCGTACGACGAAGCGGTGAAGGGCGGCGCGATGGCGCTGTTCGGCGAGAAGTACGGCGATGAAGTGCGCGTGCTCGACCTCGGCTTCTCGCGCGAACTGTGCGGCGGCACGCACGTGCACCGCACCGGCGACATCGGCTTGTTCAAGATCGTCGTCGAAGGCGGCGTCGCGGCCGGCATCCGCCGCGTCGAGGCGATCACCGGCGACAACGCGGTGCGCTTCGTGCAGGATCTCGACGCCCGCATGAACGAAGCGGCGGCCGCGCTGAAGGCACAGCCGTCGGAACTCACCCAGCGCATCGCGCAGGTGCAGGACCAGGTGAAGTCGCTCGAGAAGGAACTGGGCGCGCTGAAGTCGAAGCTCGCATCGAGCCAGGGCGACGAGCTCGCGCAGCAGGCCATCGAAATCGGCGGCGTGTACGTGCTGGCCGCGACGCTCGACGGCGCCGACGCGAAGACGCTGCGCGAAACGGTCGACAAGCTGAAGGACAAGCTGAAGAGCGCGGCGATCGTGCTGGCGGCCGTCGAAGGCGGCAAGGTCAGCCTGATCGCGGGCGTCACGCCCGACGCGAGCAAGAAGGTCAAGGCCGGCGAGCTCGTGAACTTCGTCGCGCAGCAGGTCGGCGGCAAGGGCGGCGGCCGTCCGGACATGGCGCAGGCAGGCGGCACCGAGCCGGCGAACCTGCCGGGCGCGCTGGCCGGCGTCAAGGGCTGGGTCGAAGAGCGTCTTTGATCGGCCTGGCCGGCGCGGCGCCCGAGAGGGCGGAGCGCCGGCCGGCACCGCGCGGTTCTTTTGGCGGAATCGCATGAAACGAAACGACCCGATCGGCCATTGGCCGGTCGGGTCGTTTTGCGTTTGCACGGGGTGCAGGTGGCTGATCCGCCCGCCATGCCTGACGCACGAGCGGTAGCCGGCCATGCAGACGGGCGGCGCGCGGGTGCGTCGTCGTGCGTCCGTCGGCGGATCGCGTCAGGCCGGCTGCGCCACGCGCGGCTTCTGCGCCGGGTCCGGCTGCCGCGCGGCTTCGCCAAGCGCATCGCGCAGCGCGGCGAGCGCCGCCGACGCATAACCCTGCCGCCACGCGAGCAGCGTATCGATGCCTTCGAGTTCGGGAATCGTGTGCGCGGCGATGTTGCCGGTCTCGGGCTGCAGGTCGAGCACCGAACGCGGCGCGACCGCGATGCCCGCGCCGGCCGCGACGCACGCGACGATCGCGTGATACGAGCCGAGTTCGAGCACGCGCGCCGGCTTCATCCCATGCGCGGCATACCACTGCTCGGCGTACTTGCGATACGCGCAGCCGCGCTCGAACGCGATCAGCGTCGGCAGGATCACGTCGCGCGGCGTGCGCACCGGCGGATGGCCGCGCGGCGTGAGCAGCACCAGATCCTCGCGGAAGACCGGCACCGTCTCGAACGTGTCGGGCAGCGTGTCCGGCGCGGGTGGGCGCGCGAACAGCGCGGCGTCGATCTCGAAGTCGCGCACCTTGCCGATCAGCCAGCCCGTCGTACCCGTCACCAGTTCGAGCGACACGTCGGGCCACGCATGGTGATAGCGCGCGAGAACGGTCGGCAGCCGGCTCGCGGCGGTGCTCTCCATCGTGCCGAGCCGCAGCCGCCCGCGCGGCGAGTCCTCGCGCACCGCGTCGCGCGCCTCGTCGGCGAGCGCCAGCAGCCGCTCCGCATACGGCAGCAGCGTGTGCCCGGCCGGCGTCAGCACGAGCCGGCGGCCGTCGCGCACGAACAGCGCGGCGCCGAGTTCTTCCTCGAGCTGCTTGATGCGCGTCGTGACGTTCGACTGCACGCGATTGAGCTTCGCCGCCGCGCGCGTCACGCCGTTCTCGCGCACGACCGCCCGGAAAATCGCCAGCGCCGCCAGATCCATGATTCTCTCCAGGCGATGGATGGATTCTTAATTATTCATTTTTCGAGATTATCTGGTCAAGCTACGATGGATGCATTCCGGTTTCCGATCCGGCCGGCGCGTCGCGCTCCGGCCCTTGCCGCCATGTCCCGCTCCGATGCCCCGACCGCCGCCGCCGGCGCGCTTCCGTCCGATCAGGCCGACCGACGCGCCCGCGCGGCCGCGCTGGCCTGCATGGTCGGCCTCGCCGTCGTGCTCGGCGTCGGCCGTTTCGCATTCACGCCGCTGCTGCCGCTGATGCTCGCGGACGGCTCGATCGGCTTGAAGGCCGGCGGCTGGCTCGCATCGGCGAACTATGCGGGTTACTTCGCAGGCGCGGTCAGTTGCGCGGCGCTGCGCGTCGCACCCGCGCGGATGGTTCGCTTCGGGCTCGCGGCCACCGTGCTGCTCACCGCCGCGATGGGCATCGGCCACCTGCTGCCCGTGTGGCTCGCGGTGCGCTTCGTCGCGGGTGTCGTCAGCGCGTGGACGTTCGTGTTCGTATCGCAATGGGGGCTGCGGCGCCTGGCCGAACTGCACGCGCCCGAGTGGAGCGGAGTGATCTATGCGGGGCCCGGCGTCGGCATCGTGCTGACGGGGCTGATCGGCAGCGCGCTGGCCGGCCGGCCGGCAGCGTCGGGCTGGCTCGGCTTCGCGGCGCTGTCGGCCGTGCTGTCGGTCGCGATCTGGCGCACCTTTGCGGTCGCGCCGGCGCAAGCCTTGCCGCCGGCCGGCACCACGCCGCACGCGGCCTCGGCGGCTTCCGTGGCGCCGGCCGACGCGCGCCGCCATCGAGCCGATGCCGCGTGGCTCGTCGTGCTGTACGGGACGCCGGGCTTCGGCTACATCATCACCGCGACGTTCCTGCCCGTGATCGCGCGCGCCGTGCTGCCGGCCGGTTCGCCGTGGCCCGACCTGTTCTGGCCGATGTTCGGCGCGGCGCTGATCGTCGGCGCGATCGCCGCCGCGCGACTGCCCGGGCACTGGGACAACCGGCTGCTGCTGGCGGCCGGCTGTGCGACACAGGCGCTCGGCATCGCGGCCGGGATCGTGTGGCCGAACGCGCTCGGCTTCTCGGTCGGCAGCGCGCTGCTCGGGCTGCCGTTCACCGCGATCACGCTGTTCGCGATGCGCGAGGCGCGGCGCCTGCACGGCGAGCGCGCGGCCGGGCTGATGGGCTATGCGACCGCGTCGTACGGGGTCGGGCAGATTATCGGGCCGCTCGTCGCGGCACCGCTCGCGGCGCGCTTCGGGTCGTTTTCCCCCGCGTTGTGGGTCGCGGTGGCCGCTCTGCTCGTGGGTGCCGCCGGCTTCGCGGCGATCGCGGCAAAGGGCCGCCTGCGACGCTGACGCCGGCGGGGCCGGATCGTCTGCGGTGCGGGCAAACTCGCTAGAATGGAAGCCTTTCCCGCGCCGAGCGGGTGCGCGGGCGGCCGGCAGGCGGCCGCCGGGCGTCCGCCAGATCCCCATCGATGACCACCGCCGACTACCGCTTTTGCCCGCGCTGCGCGAGCCCGCTGACCGAGCGCGCCGATCCCGAACATGAGGGCGGCCGCGTCCGCCAGGCGTGTCCCGACGATACCTGCGGCTATGTCCACTGGAACAATCCGCTGCCCGTCGTCGCCGCGATCGTCGAGCTCGACGGCAAGATCCTGCTCGCGCGCAATGCGGCCTGGCCCGAAGGGATGTTCGCGCTGATCACCGGTTTCCTCGAAAACGGCGAGACGCCCGAGGACGGCATCGCGCGCGAGGTGTTCGAGGAAACGGCGCTGAAGGCCGAGCACGTGTCGCTCGTCGGCGTCTACGAATTCATCCGCAAGAACGAACTGATCATCGCGTACCACGTGCGCGCGTCGGGCACGGTCGCGCTGTCGCCCGAACTGCTCGAATACCGGCTCGTCGAGCCGCCGCTGCTGCGCCCGTGGCGCGCCGGCACGGGCGTCGCGCTTGCCGACTGGATGCGTGCGCGCGGCCTCGATTTCGAATTCGTCGACCGGCCGGGGCAGTGACGGGCCGGCCCGTCCGCAGGGTTTCATCCGACGTGCCGCGCGCGACCGCGACGCGGCGCTTCGCCTGTTGCCGGCGCGCCGTGCCACCCGGCCGCCGCGCTTCGTCTTCATCGTCCCCATCGTCCTGACCGCCATCACCATGTCCGACAAGCCGCAGCCGCGTTCCCGCGACGCCTACCGCCACTTCCTGCCGATCACGACCCGCTGGATGGACAACGACGTCTACGGGCACGTGAACAACGTCGTCTACTACAGCTACTTCGACACCGTCGTGAACGAGTACCTGATCCGCGCGGGCGTGCTCGACGTCGAGCACGGGCAGACGATCGGGCTCGTCGTCGAGACGCAGTGCAACTACTTCGCACCGCTGGTGTTTCCGCAGTCGGTCGACGCGGGGCTGCGCGTCGCGAAGCTCGGCACGTCGAGCGTGCGCTACGAGGTCGGGCTGTTCGCGCAGGGCGACGCATCGCCCGCCGCGCAGGGGCATTTCGTGCACGTGTACGTCGATCGCGGCACGCGCCGCCCGGTGCCGCTGCCCGACGCGCTGCGCGCCGCGCTCGACCCGCTCGCGGCCTGACGGTTCGCGGTGCACGCGGTCGCGCTCCAGGCCTTCAACGGCCTCAGCTACGGTTTGCTGCTGTTCATGCTGTCGGCGGGTCTCACGCTGATCTTCAGCGTGCAGGGCGTGCTGAACTTCGCGCATGCGAGCTTCTACATGCTCGGCGCGTATCTTGGCTACAGCATCGCGGCGCGCGCGGGCTTCTGGCCCGCGCTCGTGCTCGCGCCGCTCGCGGTCGGTCTGCTCGGCGCCGGCTGCGAACGCGCTCTGCTGCGCCGCGTGCAGGCGCGCGGCCATACGAGCGAGCTGCTGCTGACCTTCGGCCTCGCGTACCTGATCGGCGAGGGCGCGAAACTGCTGTGGGGGCTCGCGCCGCTGCCGGCGCCCGTGCCGACGCTGTTCGACGGCGCACCCGTGACCGTATTCGGCCTCGCGCTGCCGCGCTACCGGTTGTTCATGATGGGGATGTCGACGGCGATGCTGGTCGCGCTTGGCGCGCTGCTGCGCGTGTCGCGCATCGGGCTCGTCGTGCGCGCGGCGCTCACGCATCGCGCGGCCGTCGAGGCGCTCGGCTACGACGTGCCGCGCGTGATGACGGCGCTGTTCGGCGCGGGTACCGCGCTCGCGGCGCTGGCCGGCGTGATCGGCGCGCCGCTCGCGGTGATCGAACCCGCGCTGGCCGAGACGGTCGGGTCGGTCGTGTTCGCGGTCGTCGTGATCGGCGGGCTCGGTTCGCTCGGCGGCGCGTTCGCCGCATCGCTCGCGGTCGGTTTCGCACAGACCTTCGCGGCCGCGAGCGACACGTCGCTGCGCGACCTCGCGTTATGGGCCGGCGTCGCGCTGCCCGACAGCGTGGCCGCGGTGTCGATCGCGCAGCTGGCGCCGCTGGTACCGTACCTGCTGCTCGTCGCGGTGCTGGTCGCGCGGCCGCGCGGGCTGTTCGGCGAGCGCGCCGATGCGTAGCCGCGCGCTCGCCGGCCTTGCGCGCTGGTCGCTGTTCGCCGCGTGCGTCGCGCTGCCCGCGTGGCTGTGGCCGCACGGCGCAGTGCTCGGCTATCTCGCGCAGACGGCCGCGCTCGTCGTGCTCGCGCTGTCGTACAACCTGCAGCTCGGCACGACCGGGCTGCTGTCGTTCGGGCATGCGGCGTTCGCGGGCCTCGGCGCATTCGCGGCCGCGCACTGGTTCAACCGCTTCGGCGGGCCGCTGCCGCTGCTGCCGCTCGTCGGCGGCATGGCCGGCGCGGGCTTCGGCTTCGTCGCCGGGCTGCTCGCGACGCGCCGTTCAGGCACCGCGTTCGCGATGATCACGCTCGGGCTCGGCGAATGCGTCGCGGCCGCCGCGTGGAGCGTGCCCGCGTGGTTCGGCGGCATCGGCGGCGTGCCGATCGATCGCGCGAGCGGCACGCCGTGGGGCGGCTGGCATTTCGGCGCGCCGGTACAGGCATACGCGGTGATCGCTGTATGGTGCGTCGTGTCGGCGTTCGCCATGCATGCGCTGACGCGCACGCCGCTCGCGCGGCTCGCGAACGCGGTGCGCGACAACCCGGAACGCGTTGCCGCGCTCGGCACCGATCCGCGCCGCGTGCGGCTCGCGATGGTCACTTGTGCGTCGTTCTTCGCAGGCATCGCCGGCACGCTGACGTTGATCGACGTCGAAATAGCGACGCCCGACAGCGTGTCGATGGCGCGCTCGGCGACCGTGCTGATCGCCGCGGTGATCGGCGGCACCGGCGCGTTCTTCGGGCCGGCGGCCGGCGCGGCCATGCTGACCGCGCTGAGCATCGTCGTCGCGGGCGTGTCGCGCGCGTGGGCGCTGTATCTGGGCGTCTTGTTCGTCGTGATCGTGGTGGCTGCGCCGCGCGGGATCGCGGGCATCGCGCAAGCGCTCGCGCATGCGTTGCGCCGCGGCGCGCCGGCGGCCGAGCGGTGGCGCATGCTGTGCGGCGTCGGCGCGTGCATGTTCTGGGGCGTTGCGATCGTCTGCGCGGCCGAGCTCGGTTATGCGTGGCGCTTCGCGCAGGACGGCGGCACGGGCCTCGCGTTCGGCGCCTGGAGCATCGACGCCGATACGCCGGCCGGCTGGGCCGTTGCATGCTCGGCGGCCGGCATCGGCGCGCTGCTGTGGGGCTGGCGTGCGCGGCTCGTGCAGGGCACGCGGGCCGGCAAACGGGAGGACGGGCGATGAACGGCAATGCGATCGCGCTGCATGGCGTCACGCAGCGCTTCGGTGCGCAGACCGTGCTCGACGGCGTCGAGCTGAGCATCGCGGCCGGCGAGCGCCATGCGCTGATCGGGCCGAACGGCGCAGGCAAGTCGACGCTGTTCGGCGTGATCGCGGGCGCGACGCGGCCGACCCGCGGGCGCGTCGTGCTGCACGGCGTCGAGCTGCGCGGGCGCGGGCCGGTCGTCGCGAGCCGCCTCGGCATCGGCCGCAGTTTCCAGCAGACGAGCGCGTTCGCGCGGCTGACCGTGTTCGACAATCTGCGCTGCGCGGCGCTGCATGCGCCGGCCGAGCGGCGGCGCTGGTGGAACCGGCTGCGCGAATCGGCGTCGGTCGATCTCGCCGCCGCGCGTGTGCTGCACGACATCGGTCTCGACGCGCGGCGCGACACGCCGGCCGCCGAACTGAGCTATGCGGAGCAGCGCGCGCTCGATCTCGGGATCGCGCTCGCGAGCGGCGCGCGCACGCTGCTGCTCGACGAGCCGACGGCCGGCATGAGCCGCACGCAGGCGGCGCGGATGATCGCGCTGATCCGGGCGACGACGCAGGGCCGCACGGTGCTGATGATCGAGCACGACATGGATGCGGTGTTCGGCTTCGCCGAACGCATCACGGTGCTCGTGCGCGGCACGGTGGTCGCGACCGGCGAACCCGATGCGATTCGCGCCGATCCGGTGGTGCGCGCCGCGTATCTCGGCGAGGGCAGCGTATGACGAGCGCACTGCTCGACATTCGCGACCTGCGCGCGTGGTACGGGATGCAGCCCGTGCTCGACGGTGTCGATCTCGCGCTCGCGCCGGGCGAGACGCTCGCGCTGCTCGGCCGCAACGGCTCGGGGCGCTCGACGCTCGCGAAGGCCGTGATGGGGCTCGTGCGCACGGCCGGCTCGGTGTGCATCGCCGGCGCCGAATGCGCGGGCGCGCGCACGTTCGAGATCGCGCGGCGCGGCGTCGCTTACGTTGCCGAAAGCCGCGATGTATTTCCGCTGCTGACGGTGCGCGACAACCTGAAGCTCGGGCTGCGCGGCACGCGTGGCGCGGCCGAACGCGCGGCGCTCGAACGCCTGTTCGACCGTTTTCCGCTGCTGGCCGCGCGCGCGGACGTGAAGGCCGGGCGGCTGTCGGGCGGCGAGCAGCAGGTGCTCGCGCTGGTGCGTGCGCTCGCCGGCAGCCCGCGCGTGCTGATCGTCGACGAACCGGCCGAAGGGCTCGCGCCGCTCGCGGTCGACGAAGTCGGTGCGTGCCTCGCCGCCCTGCAGGCCGACGGCGTCGCGATCGTGCTGATCGAACAGCGATTGCAGCTTGCGCCGAGGTTGACGACGCGCGTCGCGGTAATGGGGCGCGGACGGATCGTCTACGACGGCGCGCTCGACGGCCTGGGCGGAGACGTCGCCAACGCGTGGCTGAGCGCCGGCTGACGACGCCGAACCGATTGTTCGGCTGGCCCCGCCAGACAATTCGCGTCGAGCCGCTTTATCGCCGCCGCGCGGCGCCTTAAATTGCCACTCATGCCGGGCCGCCGCATCGACGCGGCGACCGGCGCCATCCATCGATAGTCTTCTGACTGAGGAATGAAATCATGAGCAAGCTGACAGGCAAGGTAGCGATCGTCACGGGCGGTTCGAAGGGCATCGGTGCCGCGATCGCGCGGGCGCTGGCCGCGGAAGGCGCGTCGGTCGTCGTCAATTACGCGAGCAGCAAGGCGGGCGCCGACGCGGTGGTGAGCGCGATCGTCGAAGCTGGCGGCCGCGCGGTCGCGGTCGGCGGCGACGTGTCGAAGGCAGCCGACGCGCAGCGCATCGTCGATACGGCGATCGACACGTACGGCCGTCTCGACGTGCTCGTCAACAATTCCGGCGTGTACGAATTCGCGCCGATCGAAGCGATCACCGAAGAACATTACCGCCGGCAGTTCGATACGAACGTGTTCGGCGTGCTGCTCACGACGCAGGCGGCCGTCAAGCATCTCGGCGAAGGCGCGAGCATCATCAACATCAGCTCGGTGGTGACCAGCATCACGCCGCCCGCCAGCGCGGTGTACAGCGGCACCAAGGGCGCGGTCGACGCGATCACCGGCGTGCTCGCGCTCGAGCTCGCCCCGCGCAAGATCCGCGTGAACGCGATCAACCCGGGCATGGTGGTGACCGAGGGCACGCACAGCGCGGGCATCATCGGTTCCGATCTCGAAGCGCAGGTGCTTGGCCAGACCCCGCTCGGCCGCCTCGGCGAGCCGAACGACATCGCGTCGGTTGCCGTGTTCCTCGCATCGGACGATGCACGCTGGATGACCGGCGAACACCTCGTCGTGAGCGGCGGGTTGAACTGATCCCGCGATACGGCAAGTCGGCACCATCGGCGCGCGTGCGCCGATGGTGCCGATTACGTCGTCAAGCGATCATCGCCAGCGCGTTCGCGCCGACGTGCCAGCGCAGGCTCTCGACGACGAGCGCGTGATTGCGTTCGGAGTCGAGCCCCGCGATCGTCATCGCACCGACGAGGCCGGCACCGGCGACTCGCAACGGCACGCCGCCGCCGTCGAGTGCGTAGTCGTCGTCCGACAGGCCCTGCGACCGCAGCGACCAGCCGGCGCGGCGAAACTGCGCGCCGACCTCGAGCGAACTCAGGCCGAAACGGAGCACCGTGTTCTGCCGGCGGCGGATCGCGTCGCTGTCTTCCGCACGGCTGCCGTCGAGCGCGCAGTAGAACAGCGGTGCCGCTTCGCCGACGATGCCGACCGCGATCGGCAGCCCGCGGCGCGATGCGATATTGACCGCGATTTCCCCGAGCCGGCGCGCGGCGTCGGCATTGAAGCGCGGCAGCGCCGTGTGCGGCGCGGCGTGATCGATGCGCAGGAAGGTCGTCACCATGGCGGCTCCGTATCGTCACAAGTCGTGTTCGCGCGCCGGCGTTGGCTCGTCACGGGCCGCGCGCTTGCCCGTGATTTGTTCAGCGCTTCGGCGCCGCGTCGAGCATCCACTCGTGCGCGGGATCGTTCTTGAATGCCCACGCGCGGCTCGGCCCGGCCATCACGTTCAGGTAGTACAGGTTGTAGCCGTGCGGCGCGACGACCGGGTGGTAGCCGCGCGGCACCATCACGACGTCGTGGTTCTCGACCGCACATGCTTCGTCGAGGCTGCGGTCGTCCGTGTACACGCGCTGGAACGCGAAACCCTGCGGCGGGTCGATCCGGTGGTAGTAGGTTTCTTCGAGCGAGGTCTCGTCGGGTGCCGCGTCGCGGTCGTGCTTGTGCGGCGGATAGCTGCTCGAATGGCTGGCCGGCGTGACGACCTCGACGACCAGCAGCCGGTCGGCCGCAGGGTTGTCGCCCATCAGGATGTCGCACACATAGCGCGTGTTGGTGCCTTGCCCGCGCACCGAGCGGCGCATCCGTTCGCCGTCGAGGCGCCGCACCGGCTTGTCGCCGCTCGCGTATGGCGCGGTGCACAGCGCGATTTCCGCATCGCGCGTCGCGGCCAGCGTGACGGTCTTGCCGCCCGGCACGTACAGCGCGTCCGGCGACACGTCTTCGAAGACGCTGTCGCGCTTGCCGAGCGCATCGTAGGTTTCGCCGTCGACGTCCGCGCGCACCGTGCCCGTGAGCACGACGACGCACAGCTCGCGCGCGCCGGTGTCGAGCGTCTCGGTGTCGCCGGCCTTCAGGCGCAGCGCGCGAAAACCGACATGCTTCCAGCCGGCCGACTCGGGCGTGACGTTGCAGATTTCGCGGTCGGCGGATGCCTTGACCAGCAGGGGAGAAATCGTCATGGGGTGGGGCTCCGCAATAGGGTAGGGCTCAAGCGTTCGGGCAACTTGCGTGCTCACGCGCTCAACCGGTCGACGATCGCGCGCAGCGACTCGTAGCCCTTTTTCGCATACGCGTAGCTCGGCGCGACGGCCGGATCCTGCTCGGCCTCGACGACGAGCCAGCCTTCGTAGCCGGCGTCCTTCAGCGTGCGCAGCGTCGCGTCGTAGTCGAGCGCACCGTCGCCGGGCACCGTGAAGGTGCCGTTGATCACGCCGTTCAGGAAGCTCCAGCCGTCGTTGCGCGCCTGCGTGACGACCTGCGCACGCACGTCCTTGCAATGCACGTGGACCACGCGCGATACATGCTTCTTCAGCAGCGTCACCGGGTCGGCCGCGCCGCCGAAATATGCGTGGCCGGTGTCGAACAGCAGGAACACCTTCGCCGGATCGGTCAGCGCCATCAGCCGGTCGACGTCGTCGGGCGACTCGACGTATGCGCCCATGTGGTGATGGTAGGCGAGCTTGATTCCGTACGTGTCGAGCAGGTGCGCGCCGAACGCGTCGAGGCGCGCCGCGTAGCGCTGCCATGCTGCGTCGTCGACGAAGCGCGGCCGCTTCGCGACCGGCGTGTCGATGCTGCCCTGGATCGTGCCCGCGCATTCGCCGTAGACGACGACCTTCACGTCGTTGTACTGCAGCTTCGTCATGTGCGCGCGGCAGCGCTCGATTTCCGCGGCGACGGCATCGGCGTCGGTCATGCCCGGTTCGACTTCCGCGAGGAAGCCCGAATACCAGCCCGATACGCACACGAGCCCGAACTCGGCGAGCTTCGCCTTCAGCTCGGGGCCCGTCTTCGGAAACTTGTTGCCGAGCTCGAAGCCCGCGTAGCCGATTTCGGCGCCTTCCTTCAGCGCCGTTTCAAGCGGCGTCTCGCCGCCGAGCGACGGCAGGTCGTCGTTCATCCACGACAGGGGATTGATACCGATGCGGACGTTCCAGCTCATGACGTGCTTCCTTGGTTCGAATGTGTTTTTCGCGGGGCGGGTGGGCAGGCTGCGCGCGGCATCAGCGCCGCTGCCGGGTCTTTGCGTCGAGATACGCGCGGTGCGCCTCTTCGACGCCGGCGCGCTCGGATACCTGCGGCACCGCGACTTCCCACCACGCACCGCCGTCGTCGGTCGTGCGCTTGTGCGTGGTGTCGATCACGAGCACCTGGCTCGTCTTCGCCGCGCGCGCGCGCTTCATTTCGCTGCGCAGCTCACCGACGTCGCGCACGTGCACGGCGTCGGCGCCCATCGCGCGCGCGTGCATCGCGAAGTCGATCGTCGAGCGCGCGCCGCCTTCCGGCACGCAGTCGTCGAGCATGTTGTTGAAGCTCGCGCCGCCGCAATTCAGCTGCAGCCGCTCGATGCAGCCGTAGCCGCGGTTGTCGAGGATCACGACGATCAGCTTGCGGCCGAGCATCACGGACGTGGCGAGCTCGGCGTTGAGCATCATGTATGAGCCGTCGCCGACGATCACGATCACTTCGCGTTCGGGCCGCGCGAGCTTCGCGCCGAGGCCGCCCGCGACCTCGTAGCCCATGCACGAGTACGCATAGTCCATGTGGTAGTTGCCCGGCACGCCGCTGCGCCACAGCTTGTGCAGCTCGGCCGGCAGCGTGCCGGCCGCGCACACGACGAGGTCGCCGCGCGCGCTGTCGCGCCCCGCGTCGGCCGCGGAGTCGCGCACCGCGCCGATCACGTCCGCATCGTACGGCAGCGTGTCCTTCGGCACGCGCGTCGTCAGTTCGGTCACGCGTGCGTTCCACGCGGCGGCCTGGTCGCGGTTGGCGGCCGTCCACGCCGCGTCGGCGCGCCAGCCGGCCAGCGCGGCGGACAATTGGCCGAGGCCCGTGCGCGCATCGGCGACCAGCTGCCGGCCGCGTTTCTTGCCCGCGTCGAACGGCTGCACGTTCAGGCTCAGCAGCGTCGCGTCGCCGTAAAGCGCGTGCGAGCCGGTCGTGAAGTCCTGCAGCCGCGTGCCGACCGCGAGCACGACGTCGGCCTGCGCGGCCGCGCGGTTCGCGGCGGGCGAGCCCGTCACGCCGATCGATCCGAGGTTCAGCGGATGGTCCCACGCGAGGCTGCCCTTGCCGGCCTGCGATTCGGCGACCGGCACGCCGTGCGTGTCGGCGAACGCGCGCAGCGCGTCCCATGCCTGGCTGTACAGCACGCCGCCGCCGGCGACGATCAGCGGCTTCTTCGCGGCCTTCAGCACGTCGAGCGCGTCGGCGAGTTCGAGCGGGTCGGCCGGCGGCCGGCGCATCCGGATCACCGGCGGCGCGAAGAATTCCTCGGGCCAGTCGTACGCGAAGGTCTGCACGTCCTGCGGCAGCGCGAGGCACACGGGGCCGCACTGCGCGGGGTCGGTCATCACCTGGATCGCGCGCGGCAGCGCGACGAGCAGTTGCTCGGGCGACGTGATCCGGTCGAAGTAGCGCGTGACCGGGCGGAAGCAGTCGTTCGCACTGACGTCGCCCTGTTCGAAATCCTCGACCTGCTGCAGCACCGGGTCGGGCAGCCGCGACACGAACACGTCGCCGGGCAGCAACAACAGCGGCAGCCGGCCGACGTGCGCGAGCGCGGCCGACGTCAGCATGTTGGTCGCGCCGGGGCCGATGCTCGACGTCGCGGCCATCATCCGCTGGCGGAAATTCGCTTTCGCGAACGCGACGGCCGCGTTGGCCATCCCTTGCTCGTTGTGCGCGCGGAACGTCGGCAGCCGGTCTTTCTCGGCGTGCAACGCTTCGCCGAGCCCGGCCACGTTGCCGTGGCCGAAGATGGCGAACACGCCGCCGCAGTACGGCAGGATCTCGGTGCGGCCGTCGGGCTGGACGACTTCGGCGCGCAGGGCGGCCAGGTAGCGCACGAGCGCCTGGCTGACGGTCAGTCTCACGGTAGGGGTCATCGTTTGTCGATCATGAAGAGTCGGGTGGTCGTCACGGGCACATGCATCAGGCCGCGGCGGCGGCGCGCGCGGCGCCCCGGCGGCCGAGCCACGCGTCCACGAGTTGCGCGAAGTTGCCGGCGACCTCGTCGATCAGCGCCTGGTCGTCGATCCGGCCGGCGAGCCAGTTCAGCGACGCATCGGCCCACAGCGTGCGCCCGACCATGAAGCCCTTGACGATCGGGTCGGTCGCCGAGCGGAAGCTGTCGACGAGATATTGCAGCGGCTGGTTCAGCCCGAGGATCACCGCGCCTCGGCAATGCGGGTCGCGCTCGGCGATCAGCGTAGCGAGCCGCGCCCAGCCGTCGGCACTCAGCGGCGCGAGCTTCCACCATTCGGGCATCACGCCGAGGTTGTAGAAGCGCGCGACCGCACGCAGCACCGCATCGTCCTCGGTGCCGGCCGGCGTGACCGCGCGCGGCGGAATGACTTCCAGCAGCAGCTCGTTGCCGCTGGCGCGCGTGGCTTCCCACAGCTCCAGCACACGCTGCTCCTGCTCGACGCGCAGGTCGACGTCGTCGTCGGGGTGGTAGTGAACGAGGCACTTCACGACCTGCTCGGTCGGCCAGTGCGTGAGCGACGAGCCGACCGAGCGCGTCTCGTCGAAGCGCAGCGGCCGCGAGCCCGGCAGCTCGACCGGGCGGCCGACCCACCAGCCGCGCCCGGTGGCCGACGCGAGCGCGTCGCTGCCGTACGCGCCGCCGTCGATCAGCACGCCGACGTGGCCTTCGATATGACGATCGCGCTCGACCTGTTCGGCCGCGCGCACGAGCAGGCGCTTCAGCGTCTTGATCCGCGCCTCGTCCGCGCCGGCCTGCACCGCGAGTTCGTAGAACTGGCTGCGATGGTCGAACGCCATCACGCACAGGTCGTCCCATTCGCGGCGCGGCACCGTGACGCGATGCAGGTGCGCGAGCGTGCGGTCCGCGTCGACCACGGGATTGCGGCTGCCGTCGAACCAGTGCGCGAGTTCGGCCGGCGTCGGCATCGCGGCCGAGCACGCATGGCGCGACACGACGATCGCGCCGCATGCGTTCGCGATGCGCGTCGATTCGGCCCAGTCACGTCCGCGCAGCAGCCCCGACAGCAGGCCCGACAGGAACGCGTCGCCCGCGCCGAGCACGTTGAGCACCTCGACGCGTTCGCCGAGGAAGGTCGGCGCATCGTCGATCCGCGCGGGGATGTCGCCTTCGATCACGCAGCAGCCGAGCGCGCCGCGCTTGACGACCAGCGTGGCGTTCGTGATCCCGCGCACCGCCTGCAACGAACCGATCAGATCGTGCGGCACGCCGCCCGCGATCAGGAATTCCTCTTCGGTGCCGACCAGCAGGTCGAATTCGCCGAGCACCTGCTGCAACTGTCGCGTCACCTGCGCGTCCGGCACGTAGCGGTTCTCGCCCGCGCCGCGCGCGGTCAGCCCCCACAGCACGGGCCGATAGTCGATATCGAGGATCCGCACGACGCCGTGGCGGCGCGCGTAGCCGAGCGCGGTCATCGACGCCTCACGCGTGGCCGGCGTCGAAAGGTGCGTGCCGGTGATCGCGAGCGCGCGGCAGCCGGCGATGAAGTCCTCGCGGATCTCGTCGGCGCGCACGGCCATGTCCGCGCAGTTCTCGCGCACGAACAGCAGCGGGAACGTGTCGCGATCCTTCAGCCCGAGCAGCACCAGCGCGGTGAGGCGCTCGCGGTCGGTCTGCAGCTGGCTCGTGTCGCAGCCTTCGCGCTCGAGCGTCTCGCGCACGAAGCGGCCCATCTGCTCGTCGCCGACGCGCGAGATCATCGCGGTCTTCAGCCCGAGCCGGGCCACGCCGAACGCGACGTTGCCCGACGAGCCGCCGAGATACATCTGGAAGCTGCGCGCGTCCTCCAGGCGGCTGCCGTACTGCTGCGCATAGAGATCCACGGCCACACGGCCGAGGCAGGCGAGATCGATGGGGCGGTCACTCGGAAAGTTCAGCAGGCTCATATCACGTATCACGCTCGCGGCCGGCGTTCGGCGCTGCCGGCAGTTTAGGGGGACCGATCTTCCGGCGACGGTCCGCAACGTGCGCTGCACGACGCGAGGCTGCCTGCCGCAAGGAATCGGGCTACGGACGCAGTCTAGACTTTTTGGAAATCCAGTTCCCTAGGTGAAATCACGTAGAAATAAATTTCCAAATTTTCGAGGAAGTGATCTACAGTTTCATCCGGATGCTTCAGTCCGTATCGGACTCGGCCCGGCGGCGCGCAACGCGCCGTCTTCCGCCCCCCGGAGATGAGGAGACAGATTGATCATGAAGACCAAGCTGATGGCCGTCGCGGCCGCCGCGATCCTGGCTGCGCCGCTTGCGCACGCCGAAAAGATCGGCGTGACGATGGCGTCGTTCGACGACACGTTCCTGACGATCCTGCGCAACAGCATCAACGACGCAGCGAAGAAGGACGGTGCGACGGTGCAGATCGAGGACGGCGGCAACGACGTCGGCAAGCAGTTGAGCCAGGTTCAGAACATGATCGCGCAGAAGGTCGACGCGATCATCGTGAACGCGGTCGACACCGACGCGACGCCGAAGATCACGAAGATGGTGACGGCGGCGAAGATCCCGCTCGTCTACGTGAACCGCAAGCCGGTCGATTTCGACAAGCTGCCGGCCGGCGTCGCGGTCGTCGCGTCCGACGAGAAGCAGTCGGGCACGCTGCAGGCGCGCCAGGTGTGCAAGCTGCTCGGCGGCAAGGGCGACCTGCTCGTGCTGATGGGCGAACTGTCCAACGAATCGGCGCGCGCCCGCACCAAGGACATCGAGGACGTGATCGCGACGAAGGACTGCTCGGGCATGAAGATCGTCGACAAGCGCGAAGGCAAGTGGAGCCGCACGCAGGGCCAGGACATCACGATGAACTGGCTGAGCTCCGGGACGAAGTTCGACGCGATCGTGTCGAACAACGACGAGATGGCGATCGGCGCGATCAACGCGCTGAAGGCCGCGCGCAAGTGGACGCCGAAGACCGTCGTCGCCGGCATCGACGCGACGCCGGACGGCCTCGCATCGATGAAGAGCGGCGAGCTGAAGGTGTCCGTATACCAGAACGCGATCGGGCAGGGCGCGCAGTCGGTTGCCGCCGCGCTGAAGCTCGCGAAGAAGCAGAACGTCGACCGCTTCGTGAACGTGCCGTTCGAGCTCGTGACGCCCGAGAACATGAACCAGTACGCCAAGCACTGACCGGCTTTTCCGTTGAACTGCGCGGGCCCGGCCTGGCCGGGCCCGCGCGACTTGTCGAGGAACGTCCATGTTTACAGCCAGGATCGCGCGCCCGATGGCCGGCGTCGACGCGCCGGCCGCTTCATCCGGAGGATCGCCCGGCGCATCCGGATCGTCCGGTTCGCCGGCTTCTGCCGCGGCCGACTGCGTGCTCGAGGTGCGCGGCGTCGGCAAGTCCTTTCCCGGCGTCGTCGCGCTCGACGGCGTGCAGTTCCGCGTGCGCCGCGGCACCGTCCATGCGCTGATGGGCGAGAACGGCGCGGGCAAGTCGACGCTGATGAAGATCATCGCGGGCGTCTACACGCCCGATCAGGGCGAGATCCTGATCAACGGCGAACCCGTCGTGCTGAACGGCCCGCTTGATGCGCTCGACCGCGGGATCGCGATGATCCACCAGGAACTCAACCTGATGCCGTACATGACGGTCGCGGAGAACATCTGGATCCGCCGCGAACCGAAGAACCGCTTCGGCCTGATCGATCACGCGGCGCTGCGCCGCCGCACGGCCGCGCTGTTCGAGCGGCTGTCGATCGACATCGATCCGGAAACCGACGTGCGCACGCTGACGGTCGCGAGCCGGCAGATGGTCGAGATCGCGAAGGCCGTGTCGTTCGACTCGGACGTGCTGATCATGGACGAGCCGACGTCGGCGCTGACCGACAAGGAAGTCACGCATCTGTTCCGGATCATTCGCCAGCTGCGCGAGCAGGGCAAGGGCATCGTCTACATCACGCACAAGATGAACGAGCTGTTCGAGATCGCCGACGAGTTCTCGGTGTTCCGCGACGGCAAGTACATCGGCACGCATGCGTCGAGCGACGTCACGCGCGACGACATCATCCGCATGATGGTCGGGCGCGAGATCACGCAGATGTTCCCGAAGGAAGAGGTGCCGATCGGCGACGTCGTGCTGTCGGTGAAGAACCTCGGCGTCGACGGCGTGTTCCGCGACGTGAGCTTCGAGCTGCGCGCGGGCGAGATCCTCGGCGTCGCGGGCCTGGTCGGCTCGGGGCGCTCGAACGTCGCGGAGGCGCTGTTCGGCGTCGTGCCGGCCACGTCGGGCGAGATCCGGATCGACGGCAAGCCGGTGCGGATCGCGACGCCCGCGCAGGCGATGAAGCACGGGATGGCGTTCCTGACCGAGGACCGCAAGGACAGCGGCTGCTTCCTGAATCTCGACCTGCTCGCGAACATGGAAGCGGCGGTGCTCAGCAACCGTTACGTGAAGTTCAATTTCGTGCAGCAGGCGCAGTTGAAGCGCGACTGCGAGGAAATGAGCCGGATGCTGCGCGTGAAGTCGCCCGGCCTGCACGAGGAAATCCAGAACCTGTCGGGCGGCAACCAGCAAAAGGTGCTGATCGGGCGCTGGCTGCTCACGCAGCCGCGCATCCTGATCCTCGACGAACCGACGCGCGGCATCGACGTCGGTGCGAAGGCCGAGATTCACCGGCTCGTCAGCGCGCTCGCCGGCAAGGGCGTCGCGGTGCTGATGATCTCGTCGGAGATGCCGGAGGTGCTGGGGATGAGCGACCGCGTGATGGTGATGCACGAAGGGCGCATGACCGGCATCGTCGAACGCAAGGACGCCGACCAGGTCCGCATCATGGATCTCGCGTCGCGCTGAGCCGAAACAAGATTGGAGACAACTGAAATGGGCAACCTGAATCCGGTCGCGGACGCGCAGACCATGACAATCAAGACGCGGCACACGAAGTGGCCGCCCGAGCTGAGCATCTTTCTCGTGCTGGTCGGCATCAGCCTGTTCTTCGAGATCGTCGGCTGGATCGTCGTCGGCCAGAGCTTCCTGTTCAATGCCGAGCGGCTCGAGATCATCGTGCTGCAGATGGCCGTGATCGGCATCATCGCGGTCGGCGTGAACCTCGTGATCATCACCAGCGGGATCGACCTGTCGTCGGGGTCGGTCGTGGCGGCTGCCGCCGTCGTGTCGGCGAGCCTCGCGCAGGTGTCCGACTTCCCGCGCGCGGTGTTTCCGCACCTGACCGACCTGCCGATCATCTGGCCGGTGCTGGCCGGCGTGTGCGTCGGGCTGCTGGTCGGGCTGCTGAACGGCTCGCTGATCGCGATGACGGGCATTCCGCCGTTCATCGCGACGCTCGGCACGATGGTCGCCGCACGCGGGTTCGCGAAGTGGTTTACCAACGGGATGCCCGTGTCGATGCTGACCGACCCGTTCGCGGCCATCGGCGCGGGCGCCAATCCGGTGATCATCTTTCTCGTGATCGCCGCGATCTTCCACGTCGTGCTGCGCTACACGCGCTTCGGCAAGTACACCTATGCGATCGGCGCGAACCGCCACGCGGCCGTCGTGTCGGGCATCAACGTCACGCGTCACCTGGTCTTCGTCTATGCGATCGCGGGCCTGCTGAGCGGGATCGCCGGTACCGTGACGGCCGCGCGCGCGATCTCGGGACAGTCGGGCATGGGCGTGATGTACGAGCTCGATGCGATCGCGGCGGTCGTGATCGGCGGCACGTCGCTGTCGGGCGGCCTCGGCCGCGTGACGGGCACCGTGATCGGCGTGCTGATCCTCGGTGTGATGACGTCGGGCTTCACGTTCATCCGCATCGACGCGTATTACCAGGAGATGGTCAAGGGCGCGATCATCGTCGCGGCCGTGATCGCCGACCAGTATCGCAACAAGAAGAAGCGTCGCTGACCCTGCCGGTCCGACCGGAATCCGATATTGCCAAGGAAGCCTGATGAAGATCGCGCTGGACCCGTACATGATTCGCCACCTGCCGCTCGACCGGCTGCCGCACGCGGTGGCCGAGCTCGGCTACGACCAGATCGAGTTGTCGCCACGCAGCGATTTCCTCGACTGGTGGGTGATGCCGCGCGCGACGCGCGAACGCATGGCCGCGTTTCGCCAGGCGATGCGTGCGAGCGGTGTCGGCCTCGCGTCGCTGCAGCCGATGTACCGCTGGGCGAGCCCGTTCGACGACGAGCGGTTATGGGCTGTGCGCTGCTGGAAGAAGGCGATCGAGGTCGCGGTCGAAATGGAGTGCGCGCTGATGGTGTCCGAGTTCGGGCGTGGCGCGTCGCCGGAGCGCTCGGTCGGCGAGCGGCCGGGCGCGAACCCGAAGGAGCTGTGCGAAGCCGCGTGGTTCCGTTCGATGGACGAGCTGCTGCCGATTCTCGAACGCGAGGGCATCGTGCTGTCGGTCGAGCCGCATCCGGAGGACTGGATCGAGCAGCTGCAGCCGGCGATCGACATCGTGACGAACCTCGGCTCGCCGTCGCTGAAGCTGTCGTATATCGCGCCGCACACGTTCTACTACGGCGACGACATGGCCGCGATGATCGCACAGGCCGCGCCGATCCTGGCGCACGTGCGCGTGGCCGACACCTTCGACCACCGCAAGAGCAGCCAGCTGCGCTACATCGTGAACCCGCCGGGTTCGAACCAGATCCGCGTGCACCAGCATCTCGACATCGGGCAGGGCGAGATCGATTGGGACGTGTTTTTCCGCGCGCTAGGCGCCGCGGGCTTCGACGGCGTGATGTCGTCGTGCGTGTTCGCGTGGGAGGACCGCGCGGAAGCGTCGTCGCGCTACATGCGCGACACGATCCAGCGCTACGTCGATCGTCATTTCGATCGCACGGCGCGCTGAACGATTACTGACCGGCGCGGCACGGGCCGCGCCGCTGATGAAACGACTGGAGACTCCCGGATGATCTTGCAAATCGGCGTGATCGGCTGCGGCGCGATCGGCCAGGACCATATCCGCAGATTGACCTGCACGCTGTCCGGTGCGCGCGTGGTGGCCGTCAACGACATCGATCCGCAGCAGGCGCGCGATGCGGTGTCGAAGTACGGGCTCGACGCCGAGATCTACGGCGACGGCCATGAAGTGGTCGCGGCCGCCGACGTGCAGGCCGTGCTCGTCACGTCGTGGGGGCCGACCCACGAAGCGTTCGTGCTCGACGCGATCGCGCACGGCAAGCCCGTGTTCTGCGAGAAGCCGCTCGCCGTCACGGCCGACGGCTGCATGCGGATCGTCGAAGCGGAAGTCGCGCACGGCAAGCGGCTCGTGCAGGTCGGCTTCATGCGGCCGTACGACGAAGGCTATCGCGCGCTGAAGCGCGTGATCGACAGCGGCGAGATCGGCGCGCCGCTGATGCTGCATTGCGCGCACCGGAACCAGTCGGTCGGCGAGCGCTACACGACCGACATGGCGATCACCGACACGCTGATCCACGAGCTCGACGTGCTGCGCTGGCTGCTCGGCGAGGATTACGCGAGCGCGCAGGTCGTTTATCCGAAGAAGACGCGCCATGCGTCCGCGCATCTCGCCGATCCGCAGATCGTGCTGCTGGAAACCGCGAGCGGCGTGCGCATCGACGTCGAGATTTTCGTGAACTGCCAGTACGGCTATGACATCCAGTGCGAGGTGGTCGGCGAGCAGGGCATCGCGAAGCTGCCGGATCCGCCGGCCGTGGGGCTCAAGCGCGCGGCGCGGCAATCGGTCGACATCATGACCGACTGGAAGGAGCGCTTCATCGCGTCGTACGACGTCGAGCTGCAGGCGTTCATCGACGGCGTGCGGCAGGGTGCGTTGACGGGCCCGTCGGCATGGGACGGCTACGCGGCGGCGGTTGCGGCCGACGCGTGCGTGCGGGCGCAAAAGAGCGGCGCGGTCGAACCGATCGCGATGGCCGAGCGCCCCGCGTTCTATCGCGGCTGAACCGTGGCCGCGTCGCGACGACTCGTGCGGCCGTGCGCCGCTTTTCTGCCGGACTGACCAACATGACGATGAAGATTGGTTGCGCACCCTGCTGCTGGGGCGTCGACGACGTGAAGAACCCGCACCTGCCGCCGTGGCGGCACGTGCTCGCCGAAGCCGCGCAGGCCGGCTACTCGGGCATCGAGCTCGGGCCGTACGGCTATATCCCGCTCGAACTCGACGTGGTGAGCGCCGAACTCGAGCGGCAGCGCCTGAGCATCACCGCCGGCACGATCTTCGACGATCTCGTGTCGCCGGAGAACCTGCCGAACCTGCTGCGCCAGACGCGCGAGATCTGCGCGCTGATCTCGCGGCTGCCGAAGCTGCCGACGCAGCACGGGCAGCGCCACGCGGCGCCGTACCTGGTCGTGATGGACTGGGGGCATGAAGAACGCGATTACGCGGCCGGCCACGCCGATCGCGCGCCGCGGCTGTCCGGCGAACGCTGGGCGCGGATGGTCGAGCACATCCGGCAGATCGCGACGATCGCGCGCGACGAGTTCGGCGTGCGCGCGGTGATCCATCCGCATGCGGGCGGCTACATCGAGTTCGCGGACGAAATCGACCGGATCGTCGCCGACCTGCCGGCCGACACGGTCGGCCTTTGTCTCGATACGGGCCACCTGTACTACTCGGGCATGGACCCGGAGGCCTGGCTGCGCCGCCATGCGGCGAGCGTCGACTACGTGCATTTCAAGGATATCGACAAGGCCGTGTACGACGCGGTGATGGGCGAGCACATCGCGTTCTTCGCCGCATGCGCGCGCGGCGTGATGTGCCCGATCGGCACCGGCGTGCTCGACTACCGGTCGATCCGGCACGCGCTCGACGACATCGGCTACGCGGGCTACATCACGATCGAGCAGGAGCGCGATCCGCGCAATGCGGGCACGAGCCTGCGCGACGTCGCCGCGAGCCGCGCGTTTCTCGCGTCGGCCGGCTTCGCATGAACATTCGCACTACCGAAACCCTGAACACGGACCAGGAACACCACCATCATGATTGACGGACAGATTCTGCTTGGACACTCGATTCGCTGGGGCATGGTCGGCGGCGGGCTCGGCAGCCAGATCGGCTACAGCCACCGGTCGGCCGCGCTGCGCGACGGCAGCTTCGAGCTGGTCGCCGGCGCGTTCGACATCGATCCCGAACGCGGCCGCCAGTTCGGCGTGAAGCTCGGCGTCGCGGCCGAGCGCTGCTATCCCGACTACGCGACGATGTTCGACGCCGAGGCGCGCCGCCCGGACGGCATTCGCGCGGTGTCGATCGCGACGCCGAACAACACGCACTTCGAGATCTGCCGCGCCGCGCTGAATGCGGGGCTGCACGTGGTCTGCGAGAAGCCGCTGTGCTTCACGACCGACGAGGCCGAGACGCTGCAGCGCCTGTCGGTCGAGAAGAACCGGATCGTCGGCGTCGCATACGGCTATTCGGGTCACCAGATGATCGAACAGGCGCGCGAGATGATCGCGCGCGGCGATCTCGGCGAGATCCGCATCGTGCAGATGCAGTTCGCGCACGGCTTCCACAGCGAAGGTGTCGAGGCCGCGAGCGCGGCCGCGCGCTGGCGCGTCGACCCGAAATTCGCGGGTCCGAGCTACGTGCTCGGCGACATCGGCACGCATCCGCTGTACATCTCCGAGGTGATGGCGCCCGAGCTGAAGATCCGGCGGCTGATGTGTTCGCGGCAGAGCTTCGTGAAGAGCCGCGCGCCGCTCGAGGACAACGCGTTCACGATCATGGAATACGACACGGGCGCGGTCGGCTACGTGTGGTCGAGCGCGGTGAACGCGGGTTCGATGCACAGCCAGAAGGTGAGGGTGATCGGTTCGAAGGCGAGCATCGAATGGTGGGACGAGCATCCGAACCAGTTGCGCTACGAAGTGCAGGGGCAGCCCGCGCAGGTGCTCGATCGCGGGATGGGTTACCTGCATCCGAATGCGTTGCGCGAGGATCGCATCGGCGCCGGGCATCCGGAAGGGCTGTTCGAGGCCTGGTCGAATCTCTACGCGCGCTTCGCGCTCGCGATGGACGCGGCTGATCGCGGCGACGCCGCGGCGCTGAAGGGCATCCGCTTTCCGGACGTCCACGCGGGCGTCGAGGGCGTCCGATGGGTCGAGAACTGCGTGCGTTCCGCCGACGCGGGCGGCGTATGGGTCGACTATCGCTGAGCAGGGCAGGCCGGATGCGGCGCGCCGCGCGCCGCTTCGCTCCGGCCGTCGGCCTCGCTAGACTCGGTAGACACCCTAATCTTTACGACGCCGCGAGAGCGTTGGACAATCGTTTCCAGTCTTGCCGTGGAGCGTGTGCAGGTGATGATCGAGCGCGTGGGAGCGACACGCGCGGCGCGGGCCGTGCCGCAAACGTGATTAAATTCGCCCTTCATGCATGTATCCAGGGGAGTCCCGGGCCGCGTCCGCCAGCATCGCGCGCGCACCGGGGCCGTCTACTTCGCGCCATCCGATGAGTTCATCCGAGAAACCTCCCGCCACCGTCGAGCAGTTCCTGCAGCACCTGACGCAGGAATACGACAGCCTCAGCAATCGCCTGAAGGTCATTGCGCGCCACGTGGAAACGCATCGGGACCAGCTGGGCCTGGAAGGCATCCAGTCGCTCGCGGAAGCGTGCGGCGTCCAGCCGTCGGCCGTCGTGCGCTTCGCGAAGCATTTCGGCTTCTCCGGCTTCTCCGAGATGCAGCGGCTGTTCCGCGAAGGGCTTGCGCAGCAGATCGCGCCGGGGCGCGCATACAACCTGCGGCTGCGCGACGTGATCGAATCGGGCTCGTCGAGCCTGCAGCCCGAGCAGATCGCCGACGAATTCATCAAGGGCAGCATTGCCGGGATGCAGCAGTTGAGGCAGACGCTCGACCCGCAGGCGCTCGCGCAGGCCGTCGAGCTGCTCGCCGACACGCAGGCGATCTGGATCGCCGGCTCGCGGCGCGCGTTTCCGATCGCCGTGTATCTCGACTACGCGCTGCAGCACACCGACAAGCGCATCGGGCTGTTCAGCGCGCTCGGCAGCATGCATCTCGGGCAGATCCGGTCGGTGCGCAACGGCGACGTGATGATCGTCGTCTCGTTCATGCCGTATGCGGACGAGACCGTGCAGGTCGCGCAGCAGGCCGTGCAACGCGGCGCGCGCCTGATCGCGATCACCGACAGCCGGATGAGCCCGCTCGCGCGGGAGGCCGAGGTGACGCTGATGGTGCAGGACAGCGAGACGTTCGGGTTCCGTGCGCTGACGGCCACGATGGGCCTCGCGCAGAGCCTGTTCGTCGCGCTCGCGTACCGGCTCGAACTGTCGTACCTGCCGACCGCCGACGGTGCGCACGGCAAGAAAGCCGGCTGACGCGTTCTGCCGGCGCACCGCCCGCCGATCGGTCAGGCGGGCGGCGCACCGGCCGGCTTACTTCGCGGTCGGCATCGCGAATTCGGCGCCCTTGCCGATGCTCGACGACCAGCGCTGCATCACCGACTTCTGGCGCGTGTAGAAACGCACGCCTTCCTCGCCGTACGCATGCATGTCGCCGAACAGGCTCTTCTTCCAGCCGCCGAAGCCGTGCCACGCCATCGGCACCGGAATCGGCACGTTGATGCCGACCATGCCGACCTGGATGCGCCGGGCGAATTCGCGCGCGATGCCGCCGTCGCTCGTGAAGCACGACACGCCGTTGCCGAATTCGTGCGCGTTGATCAGGTCGACCGCTTCGCCGAAATCCTTCACGCGCACGCAGCCGAGCACGGGCCCGAAGATTTCTTCCTTGTAGATCCGCATGTCGGGCGTCACGTGATCGAACAGCGTGCCGCCGGTGAAGAAGCCTGCCTCGCGGCCCGGCACGCGCAGCCCGCGCCCGTCGACCACCAGTTGCGCGCCTTCGCTCACGCCTTGCTCGATATAGCCTTCGATGCGCTTCAGCGCTTCGCCGGTGACGATCGGGCCCATCTCGACTTCCGGTTGCATGCCGTCGCCGATCACCAGCTTGCGTGCGCGCTCGGCGACCGCCGGCACGATCCGGTCGGCCACGTCGCCGACCAGCACCGCGATGCTGATCGCCATGCAGCGCTCGCCGGCCGACCCGTACGCGGCGCCGATCAGCGCGTCGACCGCCTGCTCGATGTTCGCATCGGGCATCACGACGAGATGGTTCTTCGCGCCGCCGAGCGCCTGCACGCGCTTGCCCGACTGCACCGCGCGCTGCTGCACGTAGGCCGCGATCGGCGTCGAGCCGACGAAGCTGACGGCCTGCACGTCCGGATGGTCGAGCAATGCGTCGACGGCGCCCTTGTCGCCCTGCACGACGTTGAACACGCCGGCCGGCAGCCCGGCCTGCGTGAGCAGGTCGGCGATGAACAGTGCCGCCGACGGATCGCGCTCGCTCGGCTTCAGCACGAACGTGTTGCCCGTCGCGATCGCGACCGGGAACATCCAGCACGGCACCATGCACGGGAAGTTGAACGGCGTGATGCCCGCGACCACGCCGAGCGGCTGGCGCATCGTCCAGTTGTCGATGCCGGTGCTGACCTGGTCGGTGAAGTCGCCCTTCAGTAGCTGCGGCACGCCGCATGCGAATTCGACGATATCGATGCCGCGCGCGACTTCGCCCTGCGCGTCGGAAAACACCTTGCCGTGCTCGGCCGTGATGATTGCCGCGAGCGTGTCGCGGTGCTCGTTCATCAGCTGCAGGAAGCGGTGCAGCACGCGCGCGCGACGGATCGGCGGCGTCTCGGCCCAGGCCGGGAACGCCGCGTTGGCCGAAGCGACGGCCCGCTGCACTTCGCTGTCGTCGGCAAGCGCCACGCGGCGCACCGCGCGGCCGAGCGCCGGGTTGAGGACGTCCTGGAAGCGGCCGCTGCGGCCGGCGACGGGCGCGCCGTCGACATAATGGCCGACGTCGGCGTCGGATGTGTACGCGGGAACCGGATTCATCGTGTCTCCTGGGGGATGAAGGGGGAACGGAACCCAGTCTAGGGAAACCGGCCGCGCGGGAGAAGGCCGCGAAACTTGATTCACTGTTCAGAATTATGAATAATTGGTGAATGAATCAGCAAAATGTCCAGGCGCTCTGGCCGCATATCCATTCACTGACGGTGCTGGCCGCGGCCGGCAGTTTCACGGCCGCCGCGCAGCGGCTCGGCATCAGCAAGGCCGCGATGAGCCAGCGCATCGCCGATCTCGAAAAGGCGGCCGGCGTGCCGCTCGTGCGCCGCACGACGCGCAGCGTGCGGCTCACCGATGCGGGCCAGACGCTAGTCGATAGCACGCGCGACGCGTTTGAGTCGATCGGGCAGCATTTCGCGCGCGTGAAGGATCTGGCCGGCGAGCCGCGCGGCCTATTGCGCGTGACGGCGCCGGTCGCGCTCGGGCGCCAGCAGGTCGTGCCGCACCTGCCCGATTTCCTGCGGCAGCATCCGGGCGTGCACATCGAACTCGACCTGTCGGACCGGTTGCATTCGCTGACTCAGGAAGGTTTCGACCTCGCGATCCGCCATACGACCACCGCGCCGCAAACCCACGTCGCGTGGAAGCTGTGCGACACGCGCTCGCTGCTCGTCGCGAGCCGCGACTACCTCGACGCGCGCGGCGCGCCGCGGCACCCGAGCGAACTCGTCGATCACAGCTGCCTGTGCTACCTGCGCGACAACGAACCGGCCGCATGGAGCTTCGAGCCGGACGGCCGGCGGCGCCAGCGCGTGAGCGTGCCGGTGCGCGGCAGTTTCGCGGCGAACAACAGCGAGGCGATGCGCGAGGCCGCGCTCGGCGGGCTCGGCATCGCGCTGCTGCCCGATTTCAGCGCGCGGCGCGATCTCGACGCCGGCCGGCTCGTCGCGCTGCTCGACGGCTGGCGGCCGTCGGGCGCGTTCGGCGACCACATCTTCGCGATCCGTCCGTACAGCCCGGTCGTGCCGAGCGCGGTGCGCGCGCTCGTGCGGCACCTGCGCGAACGGCTCGCGGGCGGCTTCTCCGGCGCGTGACGCCGGTGCCCGCGGCGCCGCGCCGTGGGCTGCCCGGGCGGGCGGGGCGGCGCTGCGGTAAAATCGCGGCTTCCTCCCGCGCCTCGTGTGGCGCGACATTCGAAGGTCGACAGCCGATGCAGATTCACAAGGAAGTGGACGCGCGCGGGCTCAATTGCCCGTTGCCGATCCTGCGTGCCAAGAAAGCGCTTGCCGATATGGAAAGCGGGCAGATCCTCAAGGTGCTCGCGACCGATCCCGGCTCGCAGCGCGATTTCGCCGCGTTCGCGAAGCAGACGGGCAACGAGATCGTCGAATCGACGACGCAGGACAAGACCTTCGTGTTCCTGATGCGCCGCCGCTGACGGCCTGCCTCGCGCGCCCGGCCGTGGCGTCCGCTCGCGGTGCGCGGGCCGGCCACGCCCGGCGCCGGCCGGTCGAGCCTCTGACAATTCTTAAACCTCGCTTCGTGAACGGCTGCGTATACTGACCCGGCCGGTCGTCCGCTTGCAGTGGAGGCGCCGGCCACGGTACGTCGTACGGCGGGCACGGGGGCCATGCCTGGCGGTACCGTCGTACAACGGGGAGAGGACATGTCCTTCAGACCAGGGACCTATCGAAGTCCGTCCGGAGCGGAATGCATTGCGCCCGAGCGCGCGTCGGAATTGAGCCGTATCGAGCTCGATCCGCAACAGGACCGCCACGCGCGTGCCGCGCTGGAGGCCTATGCGGATTCGGCAGCAGTCGAGATGCCGTGGCTGGCCGAGTGGCTCGACGAGCGGCTGCGCGATGCCGCACAGGACGACGGCTCGGGCCCGACCTACTGCGGTGCGACGATCGAACGCGTGTTCGATCTGGCGCAGGCATGGGCGGCGGGCCAGCCGGACTACGCGGCCACCGCGTGGGAGCGCGTGCGCGGGCAGTTGCAACGGATGCTTGCACAACCGGCGCTGTCGCAACCGCTGTTGCGGCGCCTGCCTGCCGACGATTTCGCCGAGCCGGTGGCCCGCATCGCGGGCGTCGATTAGGCGTCGGATTGCGCGACGGGAAGGATTATTCGAAGAAAGAACGGTAGTCCGCGCAATTTATTGGCGAATTTCATACTACTATGATGAAATCGCCGGTTCGTCCGTGCCCCGTTTTTGAGATATTTAGCCGGGGTCGCCGGTTTGCGCAGGTGGCGCGAGCGGCGAACGACGGCTCGCCGGCCGGTATCCGGAAGCTGCGCGCGTGCTGTGCGGTAGGGTGGGTGCCGGGGAGCTGAACTGGACGAATCGATTTCGCTTTGCGGGGTGCTATGAGAATTGCTGTACTGGATGACGATCCGGCCCAGACGGATTTCGTCAGTCAAACGCTGACTGCCGTTGGCCATACATGCTATGCGTTCAAGGAAGGCAAGGCCCTGAAGAAGCGTCTGCAGCGCGAAACGTTCGATCTGCTGGTGCTCGACTGGAACGTGCCCGACATGTCCGGCGAGGAAGTGCTCAAGTGGGTGCGCGCCAACCAGACCGAGCACAGCCTGCCGATCATCTTCATGACGAGCCGCGACGACGAGGCGGGGATCACGCAGATCCTCAACGCCGGCGCCGACGACTACGTGGTCAAGCCCGTGTCGGGCCCGATCCTGCGCGCGCGCATCGGCTCGCTGCTGCGCCGCGCGTATCCGGTCAACGCCGAGGCGACCGTTCGCGAATTCGATCAATTCCGTTTCGACGTGAACCTGAAGCAGGCCTACGTCGGCGACAAGCCGGTGAGCCTGACGCAGAAGGAATTCGAACTCGCGCTGCTGCTGTTCCAGCATCTCGACCGGCCGCTGTCGCGCGCGCACATTCTCGATCTCGTGTGGAAGCAGGCGACCGACATCCCGTCGCGCACGATGGATACGCACATCTCGATGCTGCGCACCAAGCTCGGCCTGCGGCCCGAAAACGGCTACCGCCTCGCGCCGATCTACGGCTACGGCTACCGGCTCGAGCGGGTCGGCCAGGGAGAACCGGAGTGACGTCGGGAATCACGCAGCGTACTGCGAACCTGCGCACGATGGCGCTGCGCACGGCCTGCGCGGTCGCGTTTGCGTTCGCCGCGCAGCATGCTGCAGCACAGCCTCCCGCTGCCGCGGGCAAGACGGTCGTCTACCGCACGCAGGCCGGCGACACGCTGTACGACGTCGCCGCGCGCTACCTGCAGGGCGCGGACGACTGGCAACTGCTCCAGCAGATCAACGGCGTGCCCGCGCCGAAGCACCTGCAGCCCGGCGTCGCGCTGAAGCTGCCGGTCGCGCGCCTGCGCAAGGAAAAGCTGACCGCGCGCGTCGTCGCGGTACAGGGCACGGCCGAGCGCGCGTCCGGCGACGCGTACGCGCCGCTGGCGAACGACGCGACGCTCGTCGAGGGCGACCGCGTGCGCACGGGCGCGAACGGCTTCGTGACGATCGAACTCGCCGACGGCACGCACATGAGCCTGCCGCCCGACAGCCAGCTCGACCTGAAGGCGCTGCGCCGCACGGTGCTGACCGGCACGCTCGATCGCCAGTTCGAACTCACGCGCGGCTCGGTCGACAGCGAAGTCACTCATCTGAAGAAGCGCGACGATCGCTTCCAGATCCGCTCGCCGTCGGTCGTGGCCGGCGTGCGCGGCACGCGCTTTCGCGTGAACTACGACGCGGCCGGCAGTGCGTCGACGCGCGTCGAAGTGCTCGACGGCACCGTCGGGGTCGCGGGCGGCCGGCAATCGGCCCGCTCGACGCTCGTGCATGCGAACTTCGGCAGCGTCGCGACGTCGTCCGGCGCGGTCGGCGCGCCTGTCGCGCTGCTGGCCGCGCCGACGCTCGCGCATCCCGACAAGGTGCAGGACGAGCCCGACGTCGCGTTCGACGTCGCGCCGCTGGCGAACGCGCATGCGTACCGCGTGCAGCTCGCGCACGATGCGGGGCTGCTCGACCTGTTCCGCGAAACGCGCACCGATTCGCCGCGCGCGGTCTTCCGCGACGTACCGAACGGGAACTACTTCGTGCGGATCGCCGCGATCGATGCCAACGGCCTCGAGGGGCTACCGCGCACCTACGCGTTCGAACGTCGCGTGATGGGGCTCGACGCGAGCGCGTCGCCCGGCGCGGATGGCTACGGGTTCCGCTGGTCGCCGAACGGTTCGGGCAAGGACGCGCGCTACCGGTTCGTGCTGTCGCGCTCGAAGGACCTGAGCGCACCGGTCGTCGACCAGGTCGGCCTGCGCGCGCGCCAGATCACCGTCGCGCACCTGCCGCCGGGCGATTATTTCTGGGCGGTGACCGTCGAGGAGTTCGAAGGCGGCAAGTTCTACGAGAAGACCAGTCCGGTCAGCGCGTTCACGCTGTCGCGCTGACCCGCGGCGCATGAAACCCGACTCCGTTTCCCCGCGGCGGCATCTCGGCCGCCGCTTCCTGATCGAATGGATCGCGATCGGCTGCCTCGGGATCGCGGTCATCCTCGCGTGTGCGCTCGGCCGCCTGTCGTCGAGCGTCGACGGGCTGATCTACGACCGGCTGCTGATGCTGCGCAGCCTGCCGCTGTCCCCCGACGTGGTCGTCGTCGACATCGACAACCAGAGCGTGTCGGCGCTCGGCCGCTGGCCGTGGCCGCGCGACGTGCATGCGCGGCTGCTCGACACGCTGGCGCGCGCGCAGCCGGCCGCCGTCGTCTACGACGTGTTGTTCACCGAGCCGTCGCCGGAGGATCGCGCGTTCGCGGACGCGATGAGCCACGTGCCGACCTTCCTGCCCGTGCTGCTGAGCCCCGAGCAGGCGGACGGCACGCGTACCGTCGAACCGCCGGTGGCCGCGCTCGCGGCGCGCGCGACTGGGCTCGGTCACATCAACCTCGAAGTCGATCCCGACGGTATCGTGCGCAGCGTCGCGCTGTTCGAAAGCGACGGCCGCGTGCGCTGGCCACAACTGATGGTGCCCGTGTACCGCGCGATCCAGGCCGGCCGGCTGCATCCGGCCGGCGGCGCGCCGGGCGCGAACGCGCACGACCTGGCGCACGACGCGGCCGGCGACGGCCGCTACCTGATCCCGTTCAGCCGCAACACGCCCGCTTATCCGACGCTGTCGTTCGACGATGTGCTCGAGGGGCGTGTGAAGCCCGACGCGCTGCGCGGCAAGATCGTCGTCGTCGGCGTGACCGCTTCCGGGCTGTACGACCGTTTCGCGACGCCCGTATCCGGCGATTTCGGCCCGCTCGCCGGCGTGTATATCCACGCCAACGTGCTCGACATGCTGGCGACCGGCAGCGCGATCTCGCCGGCGTCGCGCGCGGGGCTGTTCGCCGCGTCGCTGCTGCCGCTCGCCGCGCTGCTGGGCGGCTTCCTGATGCTGTCGCCGTGGCGCGCGCTGCTGCTGACGCTGAGCCTCGCCGCGCTCGCCGTCGTCGCGAGCATGGCGCTGCTGTTCGAGGCGCGCATCTGGCTGTCGCCGGCGCCGGCGATCTTCGGGCTGATCGCCGTCTACCCGATCTGGAACTGGCGGCGCCTCGAAATGACGATGTCGTACCTGCGCCGCGAACTGCAGCGGCTCGCCGACGAGCCGCACCTGCTGCCCGAGGCGCCGCGCACGCGCAGCGTCGGCGGCGACGTGCTCGAGCGCCAGATGGCGCTGATGGCGCAAGCCGCGCAGCGCGTGCAGGACATGAAGCGCTTCGTGTGGGACAGCCTCGACAGCATGCCCGAGCCGATCTTCGTGACCGACCTGGACGGCACCGTGCTGATCGCGAACCATGCGGCGAAGCGCTACGGGTCGCGCCTCGCGCTGCCGCTGCCGGAAGGGCGGCCGCTGCGCGCCGCGCTCGGCGAGCTGACGTTCATGAAGACCGTCGACGGCAACGCCGAACACGATGCGGCGATCCGCGAGCACTGGCCGGCCGCGCTCGACCCGACGCTCGAGGCCGAGCACGACGCGATGGCGCGCGGCATCGAGGTGCGCGACCGCGACGGGCTCGACCATCTGTTACGCTACGCCGCCTGCACGAACGCGCAGGGCCGCGTGACGGGCTGGATTGCCGGCCTCGTCGACGTGACCGAACTGCACGCGGCCGAGCGGCATCGCGAGGAAGCGCTGCACCTGCTGTCGCACGACATGCGCTCGCCGCAGGCTTCGATCCTCGCGCTCGTCGAGATCGAGCGCGACCGCGTCGACACCGATGCGATGCGCGGGCTGCTCGCGCGGATCGAGCGCTACGCGCACCGCGCGCTGTCGCTTGCCGACGAGTTCGTGCAGCTGGCGCGCGCGGAGTCGCAGGCGTACCAGCTCGAAGCGACGAGCCTCGTCGACGTGCTGATCGATGCGAGCGACGAGGTATGGCCGCAGGCGCAGGCGAAGCACATCCGCATCGACACCAACGTCGGCGCCGACATGTGCTGGGTGCGCGCGGACCGCTCGCTGATCACGCGCGCGTTCGTGAACCTGCTGAACAACGCAGTCAAATACAGTCCGTCCGACACCGTGATCACGTGTACGCTGACGGTCGAGCACGCGTCGAAGCGGATGTTCTGTACGATTCGCGATCAGGGGTACGGCATTGCGCCGGAAGATCATCGGCATCTGTTCGAGCGTTTCAAGCGATTCCATGCCGGCGAGCGGCCCGAGATCCCGGGTTCCGGGCTCGGCATGGCATTCGTGAAGACGGTCGTCACGCGCCATGGGGGCAGCGTGTCGGTCGACAGCGAAGTGGGTGTCGGCACCGCGGTGACGGTGTCGCTGCCCGCGATCGACGAGCCGTCCGCCTGACAGGGCCGGGCACGACGGCAGGATTGGGGAAAGCCATGAGAAAGGAATGGGCAGCGACCGCGCTGGCGGCGTCGTTGTTGACGGGTTGCGCCGGCGTGACGAGCGGCGTGAGTGCGGTCGGGCAGCCGAATGCATTCGCATCCGGCGCGCACGGCTACGATTTCGTCCGGACGGCCGCGCAGGCCAACGATGCCGAATACCGGCAGATCGAGACGCTCGTGCGCGACGAACTCGCGCGCCGCGGCTTCGACGCGCAGCCGCTCAAGGACGCGCGCTACCGGCTGTCGATCGCGTATGCGACGCAGCCGGCGGCGGTCGCGGCCAGCGCCGACCAGTGCGGCGCCGCGAGCAGCGCGTGTGTGGCGGTCGACGGGCCGTTGCCGCCCGCGCTGCCGTTCGCGGGTAGCGTGTATCGCCACGTGCTGACGCTGCGTTTCGTCGATGCGAAATCGGGCGCCGACGTCTATCGCGTGACGGCCGCGCTGCGCGATCACGAACCGGCCACGCAGCAGGCCGCGCCGGCGCTCGTGAAGAGCGCGCTCGCGAAGCTGCCGTTCGGCGATGGAGGCGGCTGGCTCGTGAAGACGAAAAAAGACGACGCGGGCGGAATGCCGGGCGTCGTCTCGGTTAAGCCGGCCGAAGCGCGCTGAGCGCCGGCCGGTGAGGTGAGGGCGGGCTCGCCGGGGCGAGCCCTTGCCGCGCTCAGGCGGCCGATTGCGCGCCGCCGCGCGTGCGCAGGTATTCGTCGAACTCCGCGCCGACTTCCGGGTGGCGCAGTGCGAATTCGACCGTCGCCTTCAGGTAGCCGAGCTTGCTGCCGCAGTCGTAGCGCGTACCCTGGTACTTGTAGGCCAGCACCTGTTCGTCGGCGAGCAGCGCCTGGATCGCATCGGTGAGCTGCAGTTCGCCGCCCGCGCCCGGCTTCAGCGCGCGCAGGTGTTCGAAGATCCGCGGCTTCAGGATGTAGCGGCCGACCACGCCGAGGTTCGACGGCGCGACTTCCGGCGCGGGCTTCTCGACGATCGCCGACATCTTGACGATCGACTCTTCCCATTCCTTGCCGTCGACGATCCCGTACGACTTCGTCTCCGACGGCGGGATCTCTTCGACGCCGATCACCGAGCTGTGATAGTGGTCGAACACATCGACCATCTGCTTCATCACGGGCGGGTTGCCGTCGAGCAGGTCGTCCGCGAGGATCACCGCGAACGGGTTGTCGGCCACCAGCTTCTCCGCGCACAGCACCGCATGGCCGAGGCCGAGCGCTTCCGGCTGACGCACGTAGAAGCAGTCGACATGGCTCGGCTTGATGCTGCGCACGAGCTCGAGCAGCTTTTCCTTGCCGCGTGCCTCGAGCTCGGCTTCGACCTCGTACGACTTGTCGAAATGATCCTCGATCGCGCGCTTGCTGCGCCCGGTGACGAAGATCATCTCGGTGATGCCCGCGGCGATCGCTTCCTCGACTGCGTACTGGATCAACGGCTTGTCGACGACCGGCAGCATTTCCTTCGGGCTCGCCTTCGTTGCCGGCAGGAACCGCGTGCCGAGGCCGGCAACGGGGAATACCGCCTTGGTGACTTTCAACATGATCGAACCTTTATTCCTGTAATCGACTTGTCAGACGATGTATGTTCACGTCCGCATTATAGTGAACGCAAACGGCCTTACGGTTTGTTACGCAGGCAACCGATCGAGCTGCGCACGCAGTTTCTCGAGCGTGCTCTGGAATTCGGCGACGCGTTTCTGCTCCTGTTCGACCACGGCCGGCGGCGCTTTCGCGACGAATGCCTCGTTGCCGAGCTTCGCGTTGCACTTCGCGATCTCGCCCGTCAGGCGCGCGATTTCCTTCGACAGGCGCTCGCGTTCGGCCGCGACGTCGATTTCCACCTTCAGCACCAGCTTGTTCGGGCCGACGATCGCGATCGGCGCGCCGTGCGCTTGCCGGTCGAGCGTCGCTTCGTCCGCGAGGATCTGCACTTCCGACAGGCGCGCGAGCGCCTGGACGTACGGCGCGAACGAGCGCAGGCGCTCGGCATCGCCGGCCGCGAGCAGCGGCACCTTCGTCGCCGGCGACAGGTTCATCTCGCCGCGCAGGTTGCGGCATGCGTCGACGATCGCCTTCAGGTCGGCCGCCCACTGCTCGGACGCCTCGTCGATCTTCTGCAGGTTGGCAACCGGATAGGCCTGCGTCATCAGCGACGCTTCGCCCTCGGCCTTGCCTTGCGGATAGCGGCCCGCGAGCGGCGCGACCTTCTGCCAGAGCGCTTCGGTGATGAACGGGATGACCGGGTGCGCGAGGCGCAGCACCGTCTCGAGCACGCGCAGCAGCGTGCGGCGCGTGGCGCGCTGCTGTTCCGGCGTGCCGTTCTGGATCTGCACCTTCGCGAGTTCGAGATACCAGTCGCAGTACTCGTCCCACACGAACTTGTAGATGCTGGTCGCGACGTTGTCGAAGCGGTAGTCGGCGAAGCCCTTCGCGATGTCGGCCTCGGTACGTTGCAGCAGCGACACGATCCAGCGGTCGGCCGCCGAGAAGTCGAGGTAGCCGCCGGGGCCGCAGTCGCCCGCGCCGCAGACTTCCGGCTTGTCGGCGCCGCAGTCGTGGCCTTCGCAGTTCATCAGCACGAAGCGCGTCGCGTTCCACAGCTTGTTGCAGAAGTTGCGGTAGCCTTCGCAGCGCGCGAGGTCGAAGTTCACGTTGCGGCCGAGCGTCGCCATCGACGCCATCGTGAAGCGCAGCGCGTCGGTGCCGAACGCGGGAATGCCGTCCGGGAATTCCTTGCGCGTCTTCTTCTCGATCGTCGCGGCCTGCTTCGGATTCATCAGGCCCGTCGTGCGTTTCGCGACCAGCGTCTCGAGGTCGATGCCGTCGACGATGTCGATCGGGTCGAGCGTGTTGCCCTTGCTCTTCGACATCTTCTGGCCTTCCGCGTCGCGCACGAGGCCGTGCACGTAGACGGTATGGAACGGCACCTTGCCCGTGAAGTGCGTGGTCATCATCACCATCCGGGCGACCCAGAAGAAGATGATGTCGAAGCCCGTGACGAGCACCGACGACGGCAGGAAGTGCTTCAGTTCAGGCGTCTCGTTCGGCCAGCCGAGCGACGAGAACGGCACGAGCGCCGACGAGAACCACGTGTCGAGCACGTCTTCGTCGCGCTTCAGCGCACCCGTGTAGCCTTGCGCGGCGGCCTTCGCGCGCGCGTCTTCCTCGCTGCGCGCGACGAACACCTCGCCGTTCTCGCCGTACCACGCGGGGATCTGGTGGCCCCACCACAGCTGGCGCGAGATGCACCAGTCCTGGATGTTCTCGAGCCACTGGTAGTAGGTGGTCGTCCAGTTTTCCGGGACGAACTTGATCTGGCCGCTGCGCACGACGTCGAGCGACGTTTCGGTGATCGACTTGCCGGGATTGAACGTGCCTTCCGGCGCCGGCTTCGTCATCGCGACGAACCACTGGTCGGTCAGCATCGGCTCGATCACGACGCCCGTGCGGTCGCCGCGCGGCACCATCAGCTTGTGCGGCTTCACGGAGTCGAGGAAACCCAGCGCGTCGAGATCGGCGACGATCGCCTTGCGCGCGTCGAAGCGGTCGAGGCCGCGATACTGCTCGGGGCCGTTATCGTTGATCTTCGCGTCGAGCGTCAGGATCTCGATCGGCACGAGGTTGTGGCGCAGGCCGACCTGGTAGTCGTTGAAGTCGTGCGCGGGCGTGACCTTCACGACGCCCGTGCCGAACTCGCGGTCGACGTAGTCGTCGGCGATCACCGGGATCTCGCGGCCGGTCAGCGGCAGCGTGACGAGCTTGCCGATCAGGTGTGCGTAGCGCTCGTCTTCCGGATGGACCATCAGCGCGACGTCGCCGAGCATCGTCTCGGGGCGCGTCGTTGCGACGGTCAGCGAGCCCGAGCCGTCGACGAGCGGGTAGCGGATGTGCCACAGGTGGCCGTTTTCCTCTTCGCTCGCGACTTCGAGATCCGACACCGCGGTGAGCAGCACCGGATCCCAGTTGACGAGTCGCTTGCCGCGGTAGATCAGGCCCTGTTCATGGAGCGTGACGAACACGTCGCGCACGGCGGCCGACATCTTGTCGTCCATCGTGAAGTATTCGCGCGACCAGTCGGTCGATGCGCCGAGGCGGCGCACCTGGCCCGTGATCGCCGAACCGGACTGCTGCTTCCATTCCCACACGCGCTCGACGAACTTCTCGCGGCCGAGGTCGTGGCGCGACACGCCCTGCGCGTCGAGCTGGCGTTCGACGACGATCTGGGTGGCGATCCCCGCGTGGTCGGTGCCGGGCACCCACAGCGTGTTCTCGCCGAGCATCCGGTGATAGCGGGCGAGGCCGTCCATGATCGTCTGGTTGAACGCATGGCCCATGTGCAGCGTGCCCGTCACGTTCGGCGGCGGCAACTGGATCGCGAAATCGGGGCGGGACGGATCGAACGCCGGGGCGGCATAGCCGCGTTTTTCCCACTCCGGCCCCCATTGGGACTCGATGGTATGGGGCTCGAAGCTCTTCGCAAGCGTGTTGTCGCTCATGTTGGAAATCTGCCGAAAAATGCGTGAATTGGATGCCGAATCCGACAATTATAAATGGATGCACATCGACCAGCCATCGCATTGCCGGCGCAGGCTTGTCGCGAAGCGGCCGCAACGCGCTTGGCGGCGCTCGACCGAACGGATCGGGAACGGCATCGCGCCGCCGACTTATAATGTCGGGTCCGCATTTTTCTCGCCCGTCCGCCGCCGCTCCATGCCCGATCTGCTCGCCAATCTGAACCCCGAACAACACGCCGCCGTCACGTTGCCGAACGAACCGGCGCTGATCCTCGCAGGGGCGGGCAGCGGCAAGACCCGCGTGCTGATCACGCGCATCGCGTGGCTGATCCAGCAGGGCTACGCGTCGCCGCCCACTGTGCTCGCCGTCACCTTCACGAACAAGGCCGCGCGCGAGATGATGGCGCGCCTGTCGGCGATGATGCCGATCGACACGCGCGGGATGTGGATCGGCACGTTCCACGGCCTGTGCAACCGGATGCTGCGCACGCACTGGCGCGACGCCGGCCTGCCGCAGACCTTCCAGATCCTCGATACGGCCGACCAGCTGTCCGCGATCAAGCGGCTGATGAAGGCCGCGAACGTCGACGACGAGAAGTACCCGCCGAAGAACGTCCAGTACTTCATCAACAACGCGAAGGAGCAGGGGCTGCGTCCCGACAAGGTCGACGCGACCGACAACTTCAACCGCAAGTTCGTCGAGCTGTACCAGGCGTACGACCAGCAGTGCCAGCGCGAGGGCGTCGTCGATTTCCCCGAGCTGCTGCTGCGCTGCTACGAGCTGCTGGCGTACAACGCGCCGCTGCGCGCGCACTACCAGGCGCGCTTCAAGCACATCCTCGTCGACGAGTTCCAGGACACCAACAAGCTGCAATACGCGTGGCTCAAGATGCTCGCGGGCGGCCAGAACGCGATCTTCGCGGTCGGCGACGACGACCAGTCGATCTACGCGTTCCGCGGCGCGAACGTCGGCAACATGCGCGATTTCGAAGACGAATTCCGCGTGCGCAACCTGATCAAGCTCGAGCAGAACTACCGGTCGCACGGCAACATCCTCGACGCGGCGAACCAGCTGATTTCGAACAACGCGCACCGCCTCGGCAAGAACCTGCGCACCGACGCGGGCCACGGCGAGCCCGTGCGCGTGTACGAGGCCAGCACCGATTCGCAGGAAGCCGGCTGGATCGTCGAAGAAATCCGCTCGCTGATCAACACCGGGATGGCGCGCAGCGAAGTGGCCGTCCTGTACCGCAGCAACGCGCAGTCGCGCTCGATCGAGCACACGCTGATGTCGTCGGGCATCCCTTACCGCGTGTACGGCGGCCTGCGCTTCTTCGAGCGCCAGGAAGTGAAGCATGCGCTCGCGTACCTGCGCCTGATCGACAACCCGAACGACGACACGGCGTTCGTGCGGGTGGTGAACTTCCCGACGCGCGGGATCGGCGCGCGCTCGATCGAGCAGCTCGCCGACGCCGCGCGCCTGTACGGCTGCTCGATGGCGGCTGCGATTCCGTACGTGACGGGCAAGGCCGGCACGAGTCTCGGCGGGTTCGCGAACCTGGTCGCGAAGATGCGCGCCGACACGCAGCAGATGAGCCTGCCCGAGACCGTCGAGCATGTCGTGCGCGCGAGCGGTCTCGCCGATTTCTACCAGGGCGAGCGCGAAGGGCAGGATCGTCTCGAGAACTTGCAGGAACTCGTGAACGCGGCTACCGCGTTCGTCGCCGAGGAAGGCTACGGGCTCGACACACCGGCCCGCTCGATCCCGCTGCGCGCGGGTGCGATCGCGGCGCCCGCGCTCGGCGCGGCGACGGACGATCCGGCGGTCGAGGTACTCGATCCGGCATCGCCGGGCGACCCGGCGCAGAACCCCGACACGATGACGCCGCTCGCCGGCTTCCTGTCGCATGCGTCGCTGGAGGCCGGCGACAACCAGGCGCAGGCCGGGCAGGATGCCGTGCAACTGATGACGGTGCACGCGGCGAAGGGGCTCGAATTCTCGGCCGTGTTCATCACGGGCCTCGAGGAAGGGCTGTTCCCGCACGAGAACAGCGTGCTCGAATCGGACGGCCTCGAGGAGGAGCGCCGGCTGATGTACGTCGCGATCACGCGCGCGAAGGAGCGGCTCTACCTGTCGTTCGCGCAGAGCCGGATGCTGCACGGCCAGACGCGCTACAACGTGCGTTCGCGCTTCTTCGACGAGTTGCCGGAGCACGTGCTGAAGTGGCTGACGCCGAAGGTCGAGGCCGGTTCGCGCTGGGGCGGGCGTTCGGACAACGCAGGATACGGGCGCGACTGGTTCGCGCGGCCGGGCGGCGGCAGCCGCGAGCAGATCGTCGATGCGGCGGTGTCCGCGCCGCTGCCTGCGTTCGCGGACAAGCAGCGCGCGGCCGGCGCCGGCTTCCGGGTCGGCCAGCAGGTGTTCCATACCAAGTTCGGCGAAGGCACGGTCACCGCGCTCGAAGGCAGCGGCACCGATGCGAAGGCGCAGGTGAAGTTCAAGCGGCACGGCGAGAAGTGGCTCGCGCTCGCGGTCGCGAAACTGCAGGCGGTGGAATGATGAGCATCGACATGGTTGCCACGCCTTCGACGCGCCCGCTCGGCATTCTGGCCGCGCTGCCCGAGGAACTCGGCGACCTGATCGCCGCGATGCGCGCCGACGGCGCGATGAAGACGGTCACGTTCGGCCGCCGCGATTACCATGTCGGCACCGTGCACGGCGCGGCCTGCGTGGTCACGCTCGCGCGGGTCGGCAAGGTCGCGGCCGCCGCGACGGTCAGCGCGCTGATCCACGTGTTCGGCGTGGCGGGCGTCGTGTTTACCGGCGTCGCGGGCGGCGTGTCGCGCACGGTGCGCGTCGGCGATGTCGTCGTGGCCGACATGCTGCTGCAGCACGATCTCGACGCGTCGCCGCTCTTTCCGCGCTACGAGGTGCCGCTGCTCGGCATCACGCGCTTCGCGACCGACGCGGCACTGACGGCCCGTCTCAGGGCCGCGTGCACGCTGTTCGTCGCGGAAGAGGGCGCGTTGTTCGCCGAGCGTTTCGGGCTCGCCGGCGCGACGCTGCACGCAGGGCTCGTCATCAGCGGCGACCGCTTCGTGTCGAGCGAGCGCGAGGTCGTCACGCTGCGCGACGCACTGCCGGACGCGCTCGCGGTCGAAATGGAAGGCGCGGCGATCGCGCAGGTGTGCGCGGAGCACGACGTGCCGTTCGCGCTGGTGCGCACGATTTCCGATACGGCCGACGATCACGCGACGCAGTCGTTCTCGCACTTCCTGTCGGCGATCGCGAGCAGCTATTCGTCCGGCATCCTCAAGCGTTTCCTGACGCTGCATGCGACGACGGCGGCCTGAAGCCGCCGTCGTTTTCTCCGTACAAGCCTTTGGGCCGGCCGCGGCGCGCACGCCGCTGCCGGCTTGTCACGCCTGTTTGCGCCGGCTGCTTTCGAGGTTCGGCAGGAACACCGTCAGCACGCCGATCAGCGGCAGGAACGAACACACCTTGTAGACGAACGTGATGCTCGTCGCGTCGGCGAGCTGGCCGAGCACGGCCGCGCCGACGCCGCCGAGGCCGAACGCGAAGCCGAAGAACAGGCCCGCGACCATCCCGACCTTGCCGGGCATCAGTTCCGTCGCATAGACGAGGATCGCGGCGAACGCCGACGCCAGCACGATGCCGATGATCACGGTCAGCACGCTCGTCCAGAACAGGTTCGCGTACGGCAGCAGCAGCGTGAACGGTGCGACGCCGAGGATCGATACCCAGATCACGTACTTGCGGCCGATCCGGTCGCCGACGGGCCCGCCGATCAGCGTGCCGGCCGCCACGGCCGCGAGGAACACGAACAGGTGGATCTGCGCGGCCTGCACCGACAGGTGGAACTTGTCGATCAGGTAGAACGTGAAATAGCTGTTGATGCTCGCGAGGTAGAAGTACTTCGAGAACACGAGCAGCACCAGCACGCCGATCGCGCCGATCACGCGGCCGCGCGACAGCGTCGGGTGGCCGGCCGCCGCGGCCTTCTTCTTCATCGACGGATGTTTCTTGTACCAGTGGCCGATCTGCGTGAGCACGACCATCGCGACGAGCGCGGCCGCCGAGAACCACGCGATGCTGCGCTGGCCGTGCGGAATGATCACGAGCGCGGCGAGCAGCGGCCCGAGCGCGGAGCCCGCGTTGCCGCCGACCTGGAACACCGACTGCGCGAGCCCGTGCTGGCCGCCCGACGCCATCCGCGCGACCCGCGACGATTCGGGATGGAACACCGACGAGCCGCAGCCGACGAGCGCCGCGGCCACCAGCAGCACGGGGAAGCTCGGCGCGACCGACATCAGCAGCAGCCCCGCGAGCGTGAAGCCCATGCCGACCGGCAGCGAATACGGCTTCGGACGCTTGTCGGTATAGAGGCCGACGAGCGGCTGCAGCAGCGACGCGGTGATCTGGTAGGTGAGCGTGATCAGGCCGATCTGCGCGAACGACAGCGCGAACTGGCTCTTGAGCATCGGATAGATCGCGAGGATCAACGACTGGATCATGTCGTTGAGCATGTGCGAGAAGCTGATCGCGCCGAGCACCGGATAGACGGTGCGCGATGCGGGGGGCGCGGACGGCTGCGCGGCGGTTGCGCCGGCGGCTCCGGTGTCGAGGCTGGTTTCCATGTGAGCTGAACGAGTTGAGGTAACGGGCGCGCTCTGATGGGGATCGGCGCGTTTCGAATCGTTGATGCGTCAAAGAAGTGTAATGTGGCGTATCGAGAATGTCAGGCCAAGTTTTATCGCGAATCGGACATTCATCCGACAGATCGGCCGTTACCCGTTTTTTTGACCGGGTATAACGCTGGCGGCGCGTCTGCCTGACTGCGAGGCCGCGCCAGGGCCCGGTGCGTGTTTTACCGGACTCAAGAAACGGCGGTGGCGGCCGTAGAACGACCCAATGACCACAGGTGCGCCGCGCCCGGCACCGGCTACCCGCCGTGCAGGCGCAGGACGCGCGGCATGGCCTGCCATCGCGGACCGCCGGAACCGACCTTTCCGGCAGCGTGATCCATACGGGGATATATCGATGAAAGCAGCATCATTGCATCCGCAGCCAGGTGCGGCCGCCGCGGCACCCGACGTTGCCGCCGGTCGCGCCGCACGGCGCTCGCGCGCGGCGCGTCGCGAGCGCCGGCCGTGGACCGTCAAGGCGACCTTGCGCGCCGCGTTCGCGATCCTGCTGGCCGGCACGCTCGCGATCGGCGTGTTTTCGCTGTGGCAGATCAGCCGGCTGAACGCGTCGATCTCGTCGGTCTACGAGCAGGGCCACGTCGCGAGCCGCGCGGCGCAGGAAGTCCGGGCCGAGGTGCTGCGGGCGAGCCGTGCGCAGAAGATGCTGCTGACCGCGACCACCGCGAAGGAGCGCGACGAACTGGGCGCCGAGGTCGGCGCGGGGCTCGCGTCGATCGGCCAGGCGCTCGGCACGCTGCAGCGCTATGCGGATCCGGCCGACGCCGGCGATTCGGCGCGGCTGCGTGCGTTCTCGACGGCTGTCGGCACGTGGAGCGCGCATCTGCGCGATTTCGTCGCGCTCGTGCGCGCGCAGCCGCTTGACCTGTCGCAGATGAACTGGCAGGTCGGCACGCAGGACGTGTCGCTGCTGGTCGAAACCGGCAAGCTCGAAAAGCTCGTCGCCGAACTCGTGAAGACGCGCGGCGAGAAATCGAAGGCGACGCTCGATGCGTCCGCCACCATTTTCTCGTCGTCGTTCGCGATGATCGCGATCATGACGGCCGCGCTGATCGTGCTCGCGATCGCGATCGCCGAACGCGTCGTGCGGCGCCTCGCGTCGCAGCTCGGCGGCGAGCCCGCGCACGCGAAGGCGATTGCCGCCGACATCGCGCGCGGCGACCTGACGCGCCCGATCGCGCTCGGACGGCACGACCGCGACAGCATGGTGCGCGCGCTGGCCGAGATGCAGACGGGGCTCGCGGCGACCGTCGGCGAGATCGCCGTCAGCGCCGAGGCCATCGCGGCCGCGTCCGGCGAGATCTCGACCGGCAATCTCGACCTGTCGCGGCGCACCGAGCAGCAGGCCGTCGCGCTCGAACGCACCGCGGCCAGCATGGAGCAGCTCACGTCGACCGTGCGGCAGAACGCCGAGAATGCGCGGCAGGCGAGCACGCTCGCGGCCAATGCGTCGGCCGTTGCGGAAACGGGCGGTGAAGTCGTCGGGCGGGTGGTCGCGACGATGAGCGAGATCGATGACAGCGCGAAGAACATTCGCGAGATCATCGGCACGATCGAGGGGATCGCGTTCCAGACCAACATTCTCGCGTTGAATGCGGCGGTCGAGGCCGCGCGCGCCGGCGAACAGGGGCGCGGCTTCTCGGTGGTCGCGGGCGAGGTGCGCCTGCTCGCGCAGCGCGCGGCGACCGCGGCGAAGGAGATCCGCGCGCTGATCGGCGCATCGGTGGAGCGCGTCGCGAACGGCGCGGCGCTCGCGCACGACGCGGGCCGCACGATGGACGACGTCGTGCGCGCGGTCAAGCGCGTGACGGACATCATCGGCGAGATTTCCGCGGCATCGGACGAGCAGAGCGCCGGGATCGAGGAGATCGGCCGCGCGGTCACGCAGATGGACGCCGGCACGCAGCAGAATGCGGCGCTCGTCGAACAGGCGGCGGCTGCCGCGAACGCGCTCGACGAACAGGCGCAGGCGTTGAAGTCGCTGGTCGGCCGTTTTCGCATCGCGGCCTGAGCGCGCCCGGCCGCTCCGCGCTTACGATTTCTTCTGCTTGTCCGGATCGATGATGACCGTGCAGGTCGTGCCTGCCGACAGCACCACGTCGGCCGGCACTTCGTCGATCCGGATGCGCACCGGCACGCGCTGCGCGAGGCGCACCCAGTTGAAGGTCGGGTTCACGTCCGCGACGAGGTCGCGGCTTTGCGGGTTGTCGCGATCGTAGATGCCGCGCGAGATGCTTTCGACGTGGCCCTTCATCACGCCACCGCTCATCAGCCGCATCTCGGCCGGCGCGCCGATCTTCACGCGCGGCAGCTTGGTTTCCTCGAAGTAGCCGTAGACCCAGAACGAGTGGCTGTCGACGATCGCGAGCTTCGCCTGGCCGGCCACCGCGTAGTTGCCCTTGAACGTCTGCAGGTTCGTGATGTAGCCGTCGACCGGCGCGACGACGCGCGTGCGTTCGAGATTGAGCTTCGCGGCGTCGAGCGCGGCGATTGCCTGCTGGTACTGCGCATCGGCGCTCGACGCGCTGTGCGCTGCGTTCTCGCGGTTTTCCTTCGACACGACGAGCGCATCGAGATCCGCGCGGCGGGCCGCGTCGTCGCGGCGCATCTGCAGTTCCGCGCGGCGGGCGGCGACGGCCGCCTGTGCCTGCTCGACCGCGATCTGGTAGTGCGACGGGTCGATCTGCATGATCAGGTCGCCTTTTTTCACGAGCTGGTTGTCATGCACGGGCAGCTCGACGATCGCGCCCGACACGTCCGGCGCGACGTTGACGATCTCGGCGCGCACGCGCCCGTCGCGCGTCCACGGATCGTCCATGTAGTGCACCCACAGCGAGCGCCCGATCAGGATCGCGACGAGAAGGATGACGGCGGTCGCGACGAAGCCGAAGAGTTTTCTGAGAATCATGATGGTTCGGAATCAACGGTAAACGGCAAGACTCAGTCCGCCGCAAATGCAGACGAGCAGGCAGGCCCGGAACAGCGACGGGTGCCAGACCAGACGGTAGAGGCCTGTATAGGCGAGCAGGCGGTCGACGGCCCAGGTCGCGAGCGCGCCGAGGACGAACATCAGCACCACCGTGGGCATGTAGGCATCGAGAATGGCGATTTCACGCGGCATCATGACGAGGCTCCTGGTTGGGGACGCACGGGGCGGTTGCGGTTGAGCGGCTCGAGCGGCGATTCCGGATCGAGCAGCGCGGTGCGAACGAAATGCAGATGGCTCAGGATGCGCTGCAGCCGATGGCGCTCGTCGCGCGTCGGCTCGAACGCGTCGAGCGTCTGCCGGGTCGCGTCGATCGCGGCATTGGTCGCGGCGAGCGTTGCATCGAAGCGCTCGGCGCTCGGTTTCGCGAACAGCGTCGACAGCGAGCCGCGCATCGTCTCGATCGCGCGACGCCACGGCATCGCCGGCGCATAGCGCGGGTCGGACGGCAGCGTTGCCAGCTCGTGGCGCAGGTCGATCGCCGCGTTGCCGGTTTCGAGCACCGCGAACATCCAGCGCAGCGCATCGCGCTGCACGTCGGGCTGGTCGGCCGACAGCGTGTGGGCCTGGTACATCAGGTCGCGCGCGCCGCTCTCGAAGCGCGTGCGCAAGCCGGCGAGCCGCGCGTGGCAGGCCGCGACGGCCTGGTGGCGCAGGTCGGCGAACAGCCGCTTCTTGAGCCACGGCGCGGTCGGCGGGAACAGCACCGCGAACGCGATCGCCGACGCCAGCATCGACAGCACGAGCGCGAGCGCGTCGTTCATGAAGCTGGTCGGGTCGTAGTGCGTGATGTTGTCCGGGCCGGCGAGGAAGCTGAAGAAGATCAGGTAGCCCATCCCGTAGCCCGCGAGCTTCGGCTTCAGCGTCATGAAGATGCCGATCGAGAGCAGCGGCGCGAGCGCGACGCAAAGCAACGGGAAGCCGTCGATGTGCGGATAGATGCCGAACGTCAGCAGGAAGCCCGTGCAGACGGCGAGTGCCGTCCCCATGCCCATCTGCGCGGACATCGCGGTCGGGCGCGGCGTCGACGACGCGAGCGCGCAGGTGGCCGCCGCCGTCAGCGTGAGCGTCACGCCGCTCGGCCACGCGCTCTCGATCCAGAACCAGCCGAGCACGAGGATCACGGTCGCGGTGCGAATCGCCGCGATCACCATCGCCGTCATGTTGGTGCGCGGCTCGTAGCGTTCGATCCAGCGCTCGCGTTCGTGCGTCGCGGTCGACAGCGACGCATAGGTCGCCGCGTACTCGTGCAGGTCGGTGATGAAGCGGTACAGCAGTTCGGCGGCCGTATCGAAGTCGAGCAGCGGAAAGTCCGGCTGCGTTTCGAGCGCCGCACGGGTCGAGCGGATGCGGCGCGGCAGCGCGTCGCGCCATGCGAGCAGTTGCTCGGCCGCGTGCCCCGCGTCGGTCGACGTGCGCACGGGTTCGCCCGTGGGCGTCAGCAGCAGCGGCGCGATCTCGCGGAAGTACGGCTCGATCGCGTCGATCGCGGCCTGCGCGCCGGCCGCATGCAGCCGGTTCATCAACTGGTGCAGCGCATGGAAACGGCTCGACGCGCTCATGAACTCGCTGTTCAGCCGCGCGAGGCGGCCGCTGCGCATCCGCGTATCCGGATCCTCGAATACGGCCATGCTGCGCGCGGCCTCGAAACCGACCACGTCGGCGACGAAGCGCGTATGGATGGTTTCGATATGCGCGCGGTCGAGCTTGCCCGACAGTGCCGACGCAACATAGTCGACGAAGCTGCCGAAGCGCTTGCGCACCGTCGTGCGCATCTGCTCGCCCGTGTACTGCGGAAACACGAGCGCGCTGACCACGCCGGCCGACACGATCCCGACCATGATTTCGGCAACGCGCGTCAGCGCGCTCATGAACGCGCCGTCCGGGTGCTGCGATGCGGGCAGCCCGATCAGCGCGGTCGTATAGCCGGCCAGCAGGAAGCCGTAGCTGCGGAAGTTGCGGTTGCGCGCGGCGCCGGCCGTGCACAGCGCGACCCACAGCGCGACCGCCAGCAGGAACAGTTGCGGCTGCTGCGGGAACAAGCCGACGAACGTGAGCGTCGCGATGAGCCCGAAGATCGTGCCGGCGACGCGGTAGAAGCTCTTCGCGAGCACCGCGCCGCTTTGCGGCTGCATCACGATGAACACCGTGGTCATCGCCGTTTTCGGCGCGGGCAGGTCGAGTCGCATCGACACGCCGGTCGCGATGAACGCGGCGAGCAGCGCCTTGAACAGATAGAGCCACGCGGCGCCGTCGCTGCGGGCCCAGTCGCCGAACGCGGCGGACCAGGCCGCGAGCGGACCGCCGGCGTGCGTGGAAGCGGAGGAGGAAGCTGACATGGCGGGCGCTCCGCGTTACCGTGCGGCCGACGTGCCGGACGTGCCGGACGTGCCGGACGTGCCGGCAGCGGCGACCTGCGCGGGCCGGGCAACGGCCGCCGCGGGCTTCGCGCCCGACGGGTTGGCGCCGTCGGCGGGTTGGTCGTCCGCCGGAACGTCTTTGCCCGTCTCGACGCCGCCGCCGAGCGCGGCCATCAGCTGCGCGTGCGCGGCGAGGCGTTCCGCATCGATGCGGGCCGCTGTCTCCTGCGCGCGCAGCAGCTGCTGTTGCGCGATCAGCACGTTCACGTAATCGGTCAGCCCGCGGCGGAAGCCCTCGCGCGACAACTGGTAGCTGCGGTCGTTGGCGGCCACCGAACGCGCGGCGTCCTTCTTCTGCGTATCGAGCGAGCGGATTCGCACGACCTGGTCGGCGATGTCCTTGAGCGCGCCGACGATCGTCTGGTTGTAGCGCTCGACCGCCTGGTCGTAGCCGGCATTCGCCGCGCCGAGCTGCGCGCGCAGCCGGCCGCCTTCGAAGATCGGCAGCGTCAGCGCGGGGCCGGCCGTCCAGCCGCCGTTCATCGCGCGCAGGAAGTCGGTGAACGGCGCGGTCACGCCGAAGCCGCCGACCGTCGCCAGCAGGTCGATGTTCGGGTAGAACGAGGCCTTCGCGACATCGATGCCGCGCGCCTGCGCGTCGACCGTCCAGCGCGCCGCGACCACATCGGGGCGGCGGCCGAGCAGGTCGGCCGGCAGCGCCGACGGCAGGCCGGCCGGCGCGTCGAGCGCAAGCTGCGGCCGCTTGATCGCGTCGCCGGCGCCCGGGCCCTTGCCGGCCAGTGCGGCGAGCTGGTGGCGCGCGAGCTGGATCGCTTCTTCATAGCTGTCGATCTGGCGCTCGTAGTCGGGCAGCGTCGATTCCGCCTGGCTCACTTCGAGCTGCGTGCCGAGGCCGGCCTGCAGCCGCTTGCGCGCGAGATCGGCGAGCGAGCGCTGGCGTTCGAACGTTTCGTGCGCGAGGTCGAGCAGCGCATAGTTCATCGACATGCCGACATACGCGCGCACGACGTTGACTTCGAGTTCGAGCTTCGCCGCGCGCGCGTCGGCGGCGCTCGCATGCGCGGTGTCGAGCGCGCGCTCGGTCGTGTTCTTGTCCTTGCCCCACAGGTCGAGGTGGTACGACAGGCCGAGCGTGCCGGTGTTGTTCCAGGTGTCCGCGTTCGCGAGCGGTCCCGGGCCGTAGAACACGTTGTCGGGCCAGTGCTCGCGCATCAGCGACAGGTTGCCGTTGATCTGCGGCAGTTCGGCCGAGCGGGCGACGCGCGCCATCGCCTGCGCTTCGCGCACGCGTGCCTCGGCGGCCGCGAGCGTCGGGTTGCCGGCCTGGGCGGCGGCGATCCAGGAATCGAGCTGCGGATCGCGGTAGGCGCGCCACCAGTCGGCCGCGGGCCAGCCCGCGTCGCGGTCGGCCGCTCGGATCGCGGCGCCGGCGTCGAGCGCGTTCGCTTCGATGCGGGCCGACTGCGGCTTGTTGTCGCCCATGCTCGCGCATCCGGCCATTATTAATGAGACTGCAAGAACCGCCAGTGCGAGCGTCCCTTTTGTCGCCGGAGACTGCACGATTTTCTCCCTTTCGGATATAGATGAGTCGGATGCGATTATATTTTTCAGTGATTCCTGAATAAACGGACAACGGTGCAAGTCATTTTTACGAATCCTGAGACAATACTTGTTCGCCTCTGTGCAACAATCCGTCCGGATTCAAACGGGTAATCGGATGGATACGTTACAAAACATGCGGGTATTCGTCCGCGTGGTCGACGCGGGGAGCTTTACCGCGGCCGCCCAGCAGATGAATTCGACCACCGCCTATGCGTCGCGCGCGGTCTCGGATCTCGAGGCGCACCTGCGCACGCGCCTCCTGAACCGCACGACGCGCCGGATCGCGCTGACCGAAGCCGGCGAGCGCTACCTGCAGCGCTGCGAGCAGATCCTCGCGTACGTCGACCAGGCCGAAGCCGAGGCCGGCGACGCGCACGCGCGCCCGTCCGGCAAGCTGAAGGTCCATTGCTTCACGAGCCTCGGCCAGCACTACCTGGTGCCGGCCGTCGCGCGCTATCGCGAGCGCTATCCGGACGTGCACGTCGAGCTGACGCTCGCGCAGCGGATGCCCGACCTGCTCGACGAGGGGTACGACGTTGCAATCGTCGTCGGCCGCGACCTGCCCGATTCGGGGCTCGTGTCGCAGCGGCTCGGCGAGAGCTACAGCGTTGTGTGCGCGTCGCCCGGCTACGTCGAGGCGCACGGCGTGCCGCAGCGGCCGGCGGATCTCGCGCAGCACGTGTGCCTCGGGATGGTCGCGCCGGGCTTTCACTACGACGAATGGGCGCTGGCGGGGCCGAACGGTGAAGAGGTCGTTCCGATCACGGCGCCGCCGTTTCGCGTGAACGTCGCCGAGGCGCTCGCGGTGGCCGTGCGGGAGGGGATGGGGATCGGCGGGCTGCCGCTTTATTCGGCGATCGGCTGGCTGCGCAGCGGGCATATCGTGCGCGTGATGCCCGAGTACCGGTCGCACGTGATGAACATCTACGCGCTGTATCCGTCGCGTCAGTACCTCGACGCGAAAATCCGTACCTGGGTCGATTTCCTGCGCGACGAGTTGCCGTCCACGCTCGCCGCCGACGAAGCCGCGCTCGAGCAGTACACGCGTGCGACATGACCGCGCGGTTGACCGCAATCTGACGAGATTTGTCCTTCACGCAACATTTTTTTACGAACGCGTGTCGGACAGTTTGATACTGTTAAAGTAATCGAGATACGTCACCCCGGAGTAGCAATGGACACGCACCTGATGATCGGCCTTGGAGTCCTGCTTGGCGCGGCCGCTGCCGCCGCGGCGACCCGCGACCTGCTGCGCGCGATGAAGGCGAAGGCACGGATGAAGCCGGTGCCGGTGCGCGTGCGCGCGGCGCAGCACGGATCGCGCCGCAGCGACCGCTGATCGGGCCATATCAGCCCATATCAGCCCCGGTCGGAGAAGGCCGCGCAACGCGGCCGGGCGGGCCGGCGTTCAGCCGAGCTCGACGACCTTGTCCCACACGAACGCGGTATTTTCCAGTTCGCCGGTGCGCCGACGGATGTAGCCGCGCGGATTGCACACCACGCGTGTGCCGCCCTCCGCAACATAGTCGAATGACGTATGCGTGTGGCCGTGGATCCACAAATCCACCGGCGGCCGCACGAGTTCCGCCATATCCGTGATGAACCCCGCCGACGCAAGGTCTTCCGCATAGCGTTCCGCCAGCGAGCGCCGGTGCGGCGCATGGTGGGTGACGACGATCGTCCGCCCCGCGAACGGCACCGCGAGCTGCGCTTCCAGCCACGCGCGGCCTTGCCGATGCAGCGCGATCGCATCGGCCGGCGAGAAATCCCGCTCCGCCGCGCCCGGTGCCGCATGCAGCGCCGCGTCGTGCGGCCAGGTCACCTGGATCAATCCCTTGAAATCGAGCATCACGCGCAGCCCGGCGTCGATTGCGGCGGCGATGCTGGCTTCGTCGCTGCCGAACAGCAAGAAATCGGCCCACAGCGTCGTGCCGAGCACGCGGAAGCGCTGTTCGGGATCGACATAGATGCCGTTGTTCAGGTAATGCACGTTGTCGAGCGCATGCGCCGCGTCGCGCATCGCCGCCTCCAGCGCGCCGAATTCCCCGTCGTAGTACTCGTGGTTGCCCGGCACGTAGATCACCGGCACGGCCGGGTCGAACGTCTCGGCGGCCCAGCGCAGGCCTTCCGCGTGATTGTGGATGTCGCCGGCGAGCACGACGAGATCCGCGTCGGCATGCGCGATCGCGTCGGGCTGGTTGCTTTCGAGATGCAGGTCGGACAGTACGCGGACTTTCACGGGCTTCGCTCCGGAGTGGGCGGCTTCAGCGCAGGACCTTGCCGGGATTCATCAGGCCGCGCGGGTCGAGCGCGGTCTTCAGCGTGCGCATCAACGTCGTTTCGACCGGCGACTTGTAGCGTTGCGCGTCGTCGATCTTCAACTGGCCGATCCCGTGTTCCGCGCTGATCGTGCCGTGGTGGCGGTGCACGTTGTCGTAGACGATCCGGTTGATCGGCGCCTGGAACGCGGCGAGGAACGCCTTTGGATCGCCGCCTTCGGGCATCTGCACGTTGTAGTGGAGGTTGCCGTCGCCGAGGTGGCCGAACGTGACCATCCGCGCGCCCGGCGCGGCCTGCTGGATCGCCGCGTCGGTCTCGTCGATGAACCGCGCGACCGACGAGATCGGCACCGCGATGTCGTGCTTGATGTTGAGCCCCTCGTCGGCCTGCGCGAGCGGGATGTGCTCGCGCAGGTCCCAGAACGCGCGCGACTGCGCGAGATTTTCCGCGACCACCGCGTCGACCACGAGCCCGGCCTCGAACGCTTCTTCCATCAGTTTCTCGAACAGCGCGCGCGCATGCGCTTCGCTTTCGTTGTCGGACAGTTCGAGCAATACCGTCTGTGAATGCGTCTGCGTGAACGGGTAGCGCAGTTGCGGGTAGTGCTTGCCGACCAGTTGCATGCAGAAATCCGACATCAGCTCGAAGCCGGTCAGCAGCGGCCCTGCCGCGCGCTGCGCGAGCGCTAGGAAGTCGAGCGCCGCGTGCGGCGATTCGAGCGCGGCGAGCGCCGTGACCTGCGCGGCCGGCAGCGGATGCAGCTTCATCACGGCAGCGGTAATGATCCCGAGCGTGCCTTCCGCGCCGATGAACAGGTCGCGCAGGTCGTAGCCGGTGTTGTCCTTGCGCAGCCCGCGCAGGCCGTCCCAGATCTCGCCCTGCGGCGTCACGACCTCGAGCCCGAGGCACAGCTCGCGCGCGTTGCCGTAGCGCAGCACCGCGGTGCCGCCGGCATTGGTCGACAGGTTGCCGCCGATCGTGCAGCTGCCTTCCGCCGCGAGGCTCAGCGCGAACAGCCGGCCGCCTTCGCGGGCGCGTGCCTGTACGTCGGCGAGGATCACGCCGGCTTCGACGGTGATCGTGTTGTTGTGCGGATCGAGCGCGCGCACGCGGTTCAGGCGCGCGACGCTCAGCACGGCCTGGCTGCCGCTCGCGTCGGGCGTCGCGCCGCCGGCGAGGCCCGTGTTGCCGCCTTGCGGCACGAGCGCGATGCCGTGCGCGTTGGCCAGCTTGACGAGCGCGGCGACTTCGGCCGTGTTCGCGGGTTTCAGCACCGCGCACGCGGCACCCTTGTAGCGGCGGCGCCAGTCGGTCAGGAATGGTTCGGTATCGTGCGGATCGGTCAGCACGTGGTCGGCGCCGATCGCGTCGCGGCACGCGGAAACGAAAGCTTCGGAGGACATCATCACCTTGTCGCGTAAGGGTCAGGACGCGGCGCGCGACTTTTTCGCCGCGCGCTTGAACGGCGCGACGTACGCCAGCGCCGCCACGAAGAAGCCGACGGCAAGCGCGGTCTCGCACCAGCCGAGCGTCGCGGACAACCCGCGATCGGACATGCCGCGCACGATGCCTTCGGCGAAATAGACGAGAATCAGCATGCTCGCCCACTGCATCGTATAGATGTTACGCCGCCAGACGCCGGGCAGTGCGAGCGCGAGCGGCACGGCCTTCAGCATCAGCGCGGAGCCGCCCGGGCGCAGCGGCGCGAGCCACAGCTCCCACGCGAGCGACAGCGCGATCAGTGCGACGAGGCACGCGACGGCGGCCAGCGCGCAGCGCGGCCGGGCAGCGACGGCGGGGCGGGCGGGCGCGTTCATGCGGCTTCGGCGGCCTGGGCGTTGGAGAGGGCGGCCGCCGCGCGCGCGAGCCGCACGCCGAGCGCGGCAGCGAGCGCCTTTTCGTCCGCCGACAGCCCTTCGGGGTCGGCGCGGCCGTGCTGCGCGACATGCGACGCGCCGTACGGCGTGCCGCCGGTGCGGGTCGTGCTGAGCGCGGATTCGGTGTACGGGATCCCGACGATCATCATCCCGTGATGCAGCAGCGGCAGCATCATCGACAGCAGCGTCGATTCCTGGCCGCCGTGCAGGCTGCCGGTCGACGTGAACACGCTCGCCGGCTTGCCGGTCAGCGCGCCCGACAGCCATTGCGGCGTCGTGCCGTCGAGGAAATACTTGAGCGCGGCGGCCATGTTGCCGAAGCGGGTCGGCGAGCCGAGCGCGAGGCCCGCGCATTCCTCGAGGTCGCGCAGTTCCGCATAGGGCGGACCGTCGGCGGGAATGTCGGGGGCGCTGGCTTCGCAGACCGTCGACACGGGCGGCACGGTGCGGATGCGTGCCTGCATGCCCGGCACGCTGTCGATGCCGTTGGCGATCGCGAGCGCGAGATCGCGCGTGGCGCCGTGACGGCTGTAATAGAGGACGAGGATGTCTTTCATGGGCTACGGAACCGCGTGCGGCCGCGCGCGTGCCCGGTGCAGTCGGCCCCTGCTGGATCGAGCGGCTATTATAGGGGCTGAAGCCGTCGCGCAGCGCGGCGGCGGCGCGCCTTCGGGCGCGCGGCACCAAGTAGGAGAAGCCGTTTGCCGAAGTTGAGCGTCGATCTCGACACCATCAAGCGCCTCGCGCAGTTCGCGGCCCGGCGCAGCGCCGAGGATCGCATCCCGCAAGTGGCGGGCAGCCTTACGTTCACGACGATGCTGGCGCTCGTGCCGCTCGTGACGGTCGCGTTCGCGCTGTTCACCGCGTTCCCGATGTTCGCGTCGTTCCAGCTGTCGCTGCAGGGGTTCCTCGCGGATCACCTGATGCCCGCGCAATTCAACATCCAGATCTTCAAGTACCTGAACCAGTTCGCGTCGAAGGCCAAGGGGCTGACGACGGCCGGCCTGATCGTGCTCGTCGTCACGTCGGTGATGACGATGATGACGATCGAATCGGCGTTCAACCTGATCTGGCGGGTGCGCAAGCCGCGGCCGTTCGCGCAGCGCGTGCTCGCGTACTGGGCGCTGATCACGCTTGGCCCGCTGCTGTTCGGCGTGAGCCTGTCGATCTCGTCGTACCTGTTTACGCAGTCGCTGGCGTTCACCGGCGCCGCGCCGTCCACGTCGATCGTCGAGTGGCTGCTCGCGCTTGCGTCGCTGCCGTTGACGGTTCTCGCGTTCACGCTGCTGTACGTGTACCTGCCGAACTGCACGGTCGCATGGCGCGACGCGGTGATCGGCGGGCTGTTCGCGGCCGTCGCGTTCGAGCTCGCGAAGCGCGGCTTCGGCTACTACGTGCGGCGCATTCCGACCTATACGGCCGTGTACGGCGCATTCGCGGCGCTGCCGGTGTTTCTGCTGTGGGTGTATCTCAGCTGGTTCGTCGCGCTTCTCGGTGCGATGGTGACCTCCGCGCTGCCGGCGATCCGCGTCGGTCAGTTCCACCGCATCCACTATCCGGGCAGCGACCTGCTCGATGCGCTCGAACTGCTCGCGCGGCTTGCCGAGGCGCGCGCGGCCGGTAAGCCCGGTTACGCGGCTCTGCGGCTCGCGGCCATGCTGCGCTGCGACATGGAAACCGCGCAACGGCTGCTGACGACCATGGAGGAACGCGAATGGGTCGCGCGGCTGGACGGCGGCGATGCCGCGTCGCGCTATGTCCTGCTGGCGAACCCGGAGCAGTTGACCCTGGCGCAACTGTTCGACGTGCTGGTGATCGACCGCACGGAACTGACTTACCAGTTGCAGCGGCGGCGCAGCCATGTCGACGGCGCTGCGCTGCTCGAGGTGCTGTCGAACGAGCGGTTCGACGTGTCGCTCGCGTCGCTGATCGCCGCGCACCGGCTCGCGGGCGCACAGCCGACAGGTATCCCGGGGCAGGCGCCGGACGGCGTGCCCGACCCGCATGCGCGGCCGCCGCGGCCCGCGTGAATGCGGGGCCGGCGGCTACAGTGAAATCTTGCCGATGCAGATGTCCTTGAACATCACCCAGTCGCCCATCAGGCTGTAGATCGGGTGCCGGAACGTGGCCGGACGATTCTTCTCGAAGAAGAAGTGTCCGACCCACGCGAACCCGTACCCGCAGACGACAGCCGCCGGCAGCCACAGCCAGTTGCCTGTCGCGATCGCCATCGCGACGCAGCCGATCACGCCGAGCGAGCCGATGAAGTGCAGCCGCCGCGACGTCAGGTTCTGGTGTTCGTTCAGGTAATACGGGTAGAAATCAGCGAAGCTGGCGAATTGCTCCGAATGGGTATGCGCCATGGCCGTCTCCTCGGGCCGCTGTTCATGCGGCCATTGTGCGGCCGGCGGCCGGTGTCCGCAAGCGGGGCGGCCCGCCGCGCCGGCCTGTGCTTTCCTTTTGACAGGCTTTCCGATAGGATCGAAAGAGGTTTTGCATTCAAGCATGAGGGGACTACGATGCGCGTCAGCGATATTCTGAAAGTGAAGGGCAACACGCTGTTTACGGTGACGCCCGATAAGCCGCTGCGCGAAGCGGTCGATACGATGGCCGAGCACGACATCGGTTCGCTCGTCGTGATGGAGTACGGCGATCTCGTCGGGATGCTGACGTTCCGCGAAATCATCCTGCGCCTGCACGTCAACGGCGGTGCGATCGGCGACGTGCAGGTGCGCAAGGTGATGGACGAGCCGCTCACGTGCACGCCGGAAACGGACGTCAACGAAGTGCGCCGGATGATGCTCGAGCGGCACGCGCGCTACATGCCCGTGCTCGACAAGAAGGTGCTGATGGGCGTCATTTCGTTCTACGACGTCGCGAAGACGGTCGTCGAGGCGCAGAGCTTCGAGAACCGGATGCTGAAGGCGTACATCCGCGACTGGCCGGAATCGGAAGCCGAAGCGCACAAGCCGTGAACCACGCCGCGCCCCGCGCCCTGACGCGCGGGCGTCGCCATCCGGCACGCGGCGGCGCAGGTTTGTCCTGCGCCGCCGTTTTTTCAACGACAACACAACAAGGCCCGCGCAGCTTCGCCAAGACGACGCGCGCGTATTCCGCATGAGCGATCAAACGCAAGCCACTTCGGGGCGGCGCGACGAACGGCGCGCCCACGCATCGCAGTTCGACCTGCTGCGCGAGCGCCGTTTCGCACCGTTCTTCACGACCCAGTTCCTCGGTGCGCTGAACGACAACGTCTTCAAGATCGGCTTCACGTCGCTCGTCACCTATCACACCGCACGATTCTCCGGCGTCGACGCGAAGACTGCCGCATTCCTGATTTCCGCGATCTTCATCCTGCCGTTCGTGCTGTTCTCGGCGACGTCCGGCCAGATCGCCGACAAGTACGACAAGGCGACCCTCACGCGCTTCGTGAAGACCTTCGAGATCGTGCTGATGCTGGTCGGCGCGGCCGGCTTCGTCATGCACAGCGCGACCCTGCTGTATCTGTGCACGTTCATGATGGGGATGCACTCGACGCTGTTCGGGCCCGTCAAGTATTCGTACCTGCCGCAGCATCTCGGCGAACACGAACTGGTCGGCGGCAACGGTCTCGTCGAGATGGGCACGTTCATCGCGATCCTGATCGGCACGATCATCGGCGGCGCGGCCGCTGGCATCGAAGGCAGCGGCGAGCGCGTGCTCGCGGTGAGTGTCGTCGTCATCGCGCTCGCGGGGCGGCTCGTCGCGCAGCGCGTGCCGTCCACGCCGGCGCCGCAGCCCGATCTCGTGATCAACTGGAATCCGTTCAGCGAGACCTGGCGCAACCTCGGGCTCGCGCGGCAGAACCGCACCGTGTTCCTGAGCCTGCTCGGCATCTCGTGGCTGTGGTTCGTCGGCGCGACGTTCCTCACGTCGTTCTTCAATTTCGCGAAGGACGTGCTGTCCGCGAGCCCCGACGTCGTTACGATCCTGCTCGCGACGTTCTCGGTCGGCATCGGCCTCGGTTCGCTGCTGTGCGAGCGCCTGTCGCAGCGGCGCGTCGAGATCGGCCTCGTGCCGCTCGGCTCGATCGGCATCAGCGTGTTCGCGATCGAGCTGTATTTCGCGAGCCACGCGCTGCCGTCGCCCGGCCACCTGCTGTCGGTCGGCGAATTCCTGGCCGGCGCGCGCCACTGGCGCATCCTCGCCGACCTGTTCCTGCTCGCGATGTTCGGCGGCTTCTACAGCGTGCCGCTGTACGCGCTGATCCAGAGCCGCAGCGCACCGACGCACCGTGCGCGGATCATCGCCGCGAACAACATCCTGAACGCGCTGTTCATGATCCTGTCGGCCGTGATGGCGATGGGGCTGACCAAGGCCGGCGTCGGCATCCCGGGCCTGTTCCTCGTCACCGCGCTGCTGAACGTCATTGTCGCGGCGTATATCTACCTGCTGGTGCCCGAGTTCCTGCTGCGCTTCGTCGCGTGGGTGCTCGTGCACACCTTCTACCGGATTCGCCTCGTGCACGCGGAGCGGATCCCGGCGGAGGGCGCGGCCGTGCTCGTCTGCAACCATGTCAGCTATGTCGATGCGCTCGTGCTGGCCGCCGCGAGCCCGCGCCCGATCCGTTTCGTGATGGATCACCGGATCTTCAAGACGCGCTTCGCGAGCTGGGTGTTCCGGCATGCGAAGGCGATCCCGATCGCGCCGCGCCACGAGGATCCCGGGATGCTCGCGCGCGCCTACGACGCCTGCGAGGCCGCGCTGAAGGACGGCGAACTCGTGTGTATCTTCCCCGAGGGCAAGCTGACGAAGACGGGCGACATCAACACGTTCCACCACGGCATCACCGAGATCCTGAGCCGCACGCCGGCGCCGGTGATTCCGATGGCGCTGCGCGGATTGTGGGGCAGCTATTTTTCGCGGCATTCCGATGCGCGGATGCCGCGGCCCATCAAGCGCGGCGTGATGAGCCGGCTGACGCTGGCGGTCGGCGAGCCGATTCCGGCGTCGGTCGCGACGCCCGAATCGCTGCAGGCCGCGGTGACCGAGCTGCGCGGCGCGCGGAAGTAGGCGGGCGGGGTGCCCGCCGGTATCGCGCCAGACGAGTATTTCGCCTGCAAGCGGGCCGGAACGGGCTTCCGGCCGCACCGCCCGGGCTGCGCGTGCATGTACCGTGCGCCCGGCCTGCGTCTCATGCGGCACGCGCTCTCGGGACGGCTGGCATAATAGCGGCTTACCTCTTTTTCTCGACCGGCAAACGATCGACCTGCCTGCGGCCCGGGCGGCGCATCGGTTTGCCCATTTCTCTTTGGGCGGTTCCATCATGTCCGGCAATACCCTCGGCACGCTTTTCACTGTCACGACCTTCGGCGAATCGCACGGTCCCGCGATCGGCTGCGTGATCGACGGCTGCCCGCCGGGGATGGGGCTGGCCGAAGCCGACATCCAGGTCGAGCTCGATCGCCGCAAGCCCGGCACGTCGCGGCACGTGACGCAACGGCAGGAGGCCGACGAGGTCGAGATCCTGTCCGGCGTGTTCGAAGGTGTGACGACCGGCACGCCGATCGCGCTGCTGATCCGTAACACCGACCAGCGCAGCAAGGACTACGGCAACATCGTCGAGACGTTCCGTCCCGGCCATGCCGATTACACGTACTGGCAGAAGTACGGCATCCGCGACTACCGTGGTGGCGGCCGCTCGTCCGCACGCCTGACCGCGCCGATCGTCGGCGCGGGCGCGGTCGCGAAGAAGTGGCTGCGCGAGCGCTTCGGCGTCGAGGTGCGCGGCTGCATGAGCGCCCTCGGCGAGATCGACGTGCCGTTCGTCGACTGGTCGCACGTGCGCGAGAATCCGTTCTTCTCGCCGAACGCGGCGGTCGTTCCCGAGCTCGAGGCCTACATGGATGCGCTGCGCAAGGATGGCGATTCGATCGGCGCGCGCATCGACGTCGTCGCGTCGGGCGTGCCGGTTGGCTGGGGCGAGCCCGTGTTCGACCGTCTCGATGCGGACATCGCGAAGGCGATGATGAGCATCAACGCGGTGAAGGGCGTCGAGATCGGCGCGGGCTTCGACAGCGTCGCGCAACGCGGCTCCGTGCACGGCGACGAGCTGACGCCGGGCGGCTTCGTCGGCAACCATGCGGGCGGCGTGCTCGGCGGGATCTCGACGGGACAGGACATCACCGTGTCGATCGCGATCAAGCCGACGTCGAGCATTCGCACGCCGCGCCGTTCGATCACGAAGGCCGGCGAGGAGGCTACGGTGGAAACCTTCGGTCGCCACGATCCGTGCGTCGGCATCCGTGCGACGCCGATCGCCGAGTCGATGCTCGCACTGGTGCTGATCGACCATGCATTGCGCCATCGTGCGCAGTGCGGCGACGTCGAGACGCAGACGCCGAAGATCGCCGGTAGCGCGACCTGACGCAAGAGGGCGCGGCGCGGGGCGCCCCGTCTCGACCGTCGAGCGACGAATGCAAACGGGGCGCTGCGTGATGCAGCGCCCCGTTTCGTTTGCAGCCGTTTGCAGCGGCCCTAAAAAACGCGCCGCTCGTGGCGGCGCGTTCCGGCAGGTTACATGTTCGGATAATTCGGCCCGCCGCCGCCTTCCGGCGTGACCCACACGATGTTCTGCGTCGGGTCCTTGATGTCGCAGGTCTTGCAGTGCACGCAGTTCTGCGCGTTGATCACCAGCCGA
>NZ_JBFPFS010000030.1:0-96458 GCF_047978125.1 Burkholderia sp. LFS061
GCGCGCAGCAGCGCCTCCGGCACCGCGCCGGCGCTTCCCGCGTCGGCCGGCGCGAACACGTACGTGCCGCGCCATCCCGGCAGGTGCCAGACTTCCTGACCGTCCCACGCGAGCGCCGATTCCGGGTGCGGCGTGCCGGTGCCGTCGTCGGCCGGTTCGGCGCTGTCGCCCGCTTCCCAGTAGACGACGTCGCGATAGAGCCGCAGGCACTGCCCCGCGTGATCGACGCGCAACGCATGCGCGTCGTGCGCGGCGCGCAATTGCCGCATCATGTTGGCGAGCCGGGCGGCGGACGCACCCGGCAAACCGAGCCGGCGCATCCAGAAACGCAGCAGGTTCGCGCCGCGCGTGTCGTCGAACGCAACCAGCGACTCGCGCGACAGCGCCCGCCCGTCATCGCGCGCGGCGACGGCGAAATCCAGTTCGGCCAGATCGTCGAGCAGCCGTTGCGCGGCGGCCGCATGCTGGGCCGCACGACCGAGCGCGTCGCGAAAGCCAGGGAAATGCACGGCCAGTGCTGGCAGCACGTCGATGCGCAGCGCATTGCGCGCGTAGCGCGTGTCGCTGTTCGATTCGTCGTCGATCCATTCGAGTTCGTGCTGCGTCGCATAGCGCTCGAGTTGCGCACGCAACAGTCGCAGCAACGGACGCACGCGCTCGACGCTCGCGCCGTCGGGACGGTAGCGCGGCGCCATGGCGGCGAGCCCCGCGATCCCCGCGCCGCGCAGCAATTGCAGCAGCACGGTCTCGGCCTGGTCGTCCGCATGCTGCGCGAGCCACAGCGCGGCCGCGCCATGGCGCTCGCACATCGCGTCGAGCGCGGCATAACGACGCTCGCGCGCGGTCGCCTCGATACCGAGACCGCTGTCGCGCGGCACGTCGACGCGCATCGATTCGAATTCGACGCCGAGCCGCGCCGCAACCGCCTCTGCATGCGCGACCCACGCGTCGGCGTTCGCACTCAAGCCATGATGCACGTGCAGCGCGATGCAGCGCGACGCGCCCGCGACACGCACGGCCGCGTCGAGCAGCACCGTCGAATCGAGGCCGCCGCTGTAGGCGATCGCGATGCGAGCATCGAACGGCATGCCGGAAAGCGCAACGCCGACCGCGTCGAGTACGACGCGGTCGGCGGAGAATTCGGTCGGTGGGATCACGAGAGGGACGCGCGCTCAGCGGCGCGCGTATCGAGCACGCGGCCGGTCATGCGCCCGGCGTGGTTTCCTTGAACTTGCCGTAGGCCATCAGGCGCTCGAAGCGGCGCTCGCGCAGCGCATCGATGCTCATGCCCTGGAACTGGCGCAGCGAATCGGCGAGCGCGCGGCGCAGCAGCGCAGCCATGCCCTTCGGATCGCGATGCGCGCCGCCGAGCGGCTCGTTGATGATCTTGTCGATCAGGCCGAGCGCCTTCAGGCGGTGCGCGGTCAGGCCCAGCGCTTCCGCGGCTTCCGGCGCCTTCGCGGCGCTCTTCCACAGGATCGACGCGCAGCCTTCCGGCGAGATCACCGAGTAGGTCGAGAACTGCAGCATCATCACGGTGTCGGCCACGGCGATCGCGAGTGCGCCGCCCGAACCGCCCTCGCCGATCACCGTCGTGATGATCGGCGTCTTCAGCTCGGCCATCACATACAGGTTGCGGCCGATCGCCTCCGACTGGCCGCGCTCTTCCGCGCCGATGCCCGGGTACGCGCCCGGCGTGTCGACGAACGTGAAGATCGGCAGCCCGAACTTCTCGGCGAGACGCATCAGGCGTTCGGCCTTGCGATAGCCTTCCGGACGCGGCATCCCGAAGTTGCGCGCGGCGCGCTCCTTCGTGTCGCGGCCCTTCTGGTGACCGATCACCATGCACGGATGGCCGCCGAAGCGCGCGAGACCGCCGACGATCGACAGATCGTCCGCGAATGCGCGGTCGCCGTGCAGCTCGTGAAAATCGGTAAACAGTTCCGCAACGTAATCGAGCGTGTACGGACGCTGCGGGTGCCGCGCGATCTGCGAAACCTGCCACGGCGACAGGTTCGCGTAAAGGTCCTTCGTCAGTTGCTGGCTTTTCTTCGACAGCCGCTCGATTTCTTCCGAAATATCGACAGCCGAGTCATCCTGCACGAATCGCAGTTCTTCGATCTTGGCCTCGAGTTCGGCGATCGGCTGTTCGAAATCCAGAAACGTGGTCTTCATGTGTTCGAATCCTTGGGTCTTGCGGCAGCGCGTATTCTACTCGCGCGGGCGACGCTCAAAACCGGTTCTCAACTATTGATGTTTAAAACCCGATAGCCAATACTCAGGCGTCGGTTTCGGGTGCATCGAGGCTGCGCCACATGTACCAGGTCGCGACGGTGCGCCACGGTTCCCAGTTGGCCGCGACCTCGCGCGCCTCGCTACGCGTGACGGGCTCCCCGCTGAAGTAATTGACGCTGATCGCGCGGATCAGGCCCGGGTCGTCGAGCGGCAGCACATCCGGCCGCGACAGGTTGAAGATCAGGAACATCTCGGCCGTCCAGCGGCTGATGCCGCGGATCTGCGTGAGTTCCGCGATCACGTCCTCGTCGTCCATCGACGTCCATTTGTCGACGTGCAGCGCACCCGACACGAAATGCTGCGCGAGATCGAGGATATATTCGGTCTTGCGCTTCGACAGTCCGCAAGCGATCAGCTTGTCCGCGCCGAGCCGGATCACCGGCAGCGGGGCGAGTTTCGGACAGGCGTCCTCGATATGCGCCCACAGCGACTGCGCGGACGGCACCGAAATCTGCTGGCCGACGACCGAGCGCGCGAGCGTGACGAACGGGTCGCCGCGCTTCACGAGATGCGCGGGACCGAACTTCGGGATCAGTTTCTTCAGGATCCGGTCGCGCTTGACGAGGTCGGCGCATGCCTTGTCCCAGTATGCAGGACGCACGACAACCTCCTCGCCGTCCGCTTCGGACGCACGCGTCTTGCGGGCCGCGTCGGCGGCCGGCTGCGCAGCCGCCGGCTGCGCATGACCGTTGAGCGCGCCGTTCGGCGCGGCGCGCGTCGCGTCCGCCTTCGACGGCACGCGCTTGGCTGCCGGACGCGCGGCGACCGGGGTCGCGCGCCTGACCGGCGCTTTTCTGGCCGTTGCCATCCTGCCTCCTACCTGACGGATCGGTCAGTGGAACGCACCGCGCTCATACGCGACGCCATTCGGTCGATCCGCCCGGTTTGTCTTCAAGTGCGATGCCGGCCTCGAGCAGTTCTGCCCGGATCCGGTCCGCTTCGGCATAGTCCTTCGCCTGCTTCGCCGCGACGCGCGCGGCGATCTTCGCTTCGATCTCGTCGGCGGCGAGCGCGCCCGCCTGCGCGGCGCCGGACGCCTGCTGCAGGAACGCGCGCGGTTCGCGGCCCAGCAGGCCGAGCAGGCCTGCCAGTTGTTTCAGTTGCCGCGCGAGCGCCGCGTCGCGCGTGCGATTCACCTCGCCCGCCAGCTCGAACAGCGTTGCCACCGCGACGGGCGTGTTGAAGTCGTCGTTCATCGCGGCCGCGAAACGCTGCGCATGCGGCTCGTTCCAGTCGAGCGCGAGCGTGTCGGCCTCGACATCCTTCAGCGCGGTATAGAGACGCGTGAGCGACGCGCGCGCATCGTCGAGATGCACGTCGCTGTAGTTGAGCGGCGACCGGTAGTGCGTGCGCACGATGAAGAAGCGCACGACTTCGGCGTCGTACCGCTCGAGTACTTCGCGGATCGTGAAGAAGTTGCCGAGCGATTTCGACATCTTCTCGTTGTCGACCTGCACGAAGCCGTTGTGCATCCAGTAATTGACGAACGTCTGGCCGGTCGCGCCTTCGCTCTGCGCGATCTCGTTCTCGTGGTGCGGGAATTGCAGATCCTGCCCGCCGCCATGGATGTCGAAATGATCGCCGAGCAGCGTGCAGCCCATCGCCGAGCACTCGATGTGCCAGCCCGGGCGGCCCATCCCGTACTTCGACGCCCACGACGCGCCTTCCGGATCTTCCGGCTTCGCGCGCTTCCACAGCACGAAATCGAGCGGATCTTCCTTCGCGTCGTTCGCGGCGACGCGCTCGCCTGCGCGAAGATCGTCGAGCGACTTGCCCGACAGCTTGCCGTAGTTCGCGAACTTGCGCACCGAGTAATTGACGTCGCCGTCGGCCGCCTGGTACGCGTAACCGTTCGTCTCGAGCGTCTCGATCATGCCGAGCATCTGCGGAATGAATTGCGTCGCACGCGGCTCGATGTCGGGCCGCTGGATGCCGAGCGCACCTTCATCCTCGCGCATCGCGCCGATGAACCGGTCGGTCAGCGACTTGATCGTCTCGCCGTTCTCGACCGCGCGGCGGATGATCTTGTCGTCGATGTCTGTAATGTTGCGCACATACGTGACCCGGTAGCCGATCGCACGCAGCCAGCGCTGGACGAGGTCGAACACGACCAGCATGCGCGCGTGGCCCACGTGACAATAGTCGTAGACGGTGATTCCGCATACGTACATCCGCACTTCGCCGGACTGGCGCGGCACGAAAACTTGCTTGTCACGCGCGAGCGTGTTGTAGATGCGCAGTGATTCCATAGAGATGAACCGTGAGCCGAAGGAGACCGCCCTGGCGAAGCTCGCCCAGCATGCGAAGCGGACGGACCATCTGCTGCGGCGCCAGGCCGAGCGTCCTCGCTATCACATGGGGCGGTCAGGCTGCAAGCACAGCGGTGACGGCCACGAGAGGCTAAGAAAGACTGCCTGCGGCTCGCCGGAACGCGCAGACGTTTTGTTAGAATGGCTCGGAGTATAACATTCCGATTTACGCCTATGAAACCTCATCGCGGCCGCGCGCCGAGCGCTGCGACCCTCGTTGCGACCACCGTCATGGGCGTCGCGCTGACGCTGTTCGCGGCCCCCGCGGCGCATGCGCAGAAAGCCCCGGCCACCGCCGACGGCACCCCCGAAATCGACGCGTCGATCGCCGGCAAGCAGTGGAAGCAGGCGCTCGCGCAGCTCGACGCGCGCATCGCGTCGAACCCGCGCGACGTGCAGGCGCAGTTCAAGCGCGGCACCGTGCTGGCCCGCCTGAACCGCGACGACGATGCGATCCAGCAGTTCGTCGCGATCACGCAGGCGTACCCCGAACTGCCCGAGCCGTACAACAACCTCGCGGCGCTCTACGCGAAGCACGGCCGCTACGACGAAGCGCGCACCGCGCTCGTCACGGCGACGCAATCGAACCCGAGCTACTCGCTCGCGTACGAGAACCTCGGCGACCTGTACCTGCGCCTCGCGGCCGAATCGTACAAGCGTGCGCAATCGCTCGGCCGCACGAGCGGCGCGACCGCACAGCGCCTCGCCGACCTGCAGAAGATCGTGTCGCCGCCGAAGGTCGCACCGAATGCCCGCGCGGTCGCGCCGTCCACCCGCGACTACTCCGACCGCGCAGCCGCGAACGTGAGCACCACCACGCTGCCGATGTCGCCGACGTTCCAGTTCAGCGGTCCGTCGGGCGCACTGGCGGCGCCGTATGTCGCGCCGCCGTCGAAATAAGCGGCGCGGCCCCCTTTCCCTCCCAACCTGAGGATCGCAATGAAACGTCTGTTGCTGGCGCTTGGCGGCGCCGCCCTTCTCGCGACCGCGCCCGCTTTCGCGCAAACGGCCACCGCGCACCCGGTCGTGCAGCTCAAGACCTCGCAGGGCGACATCCGTGTCGAGCTCTACCCGGAGAAGGCGCCGAAGTCGGTCGCCAACTTCCTCGATTACGTGAAGGCCGGCCAGTACAACGGCACGATCTTCCATCGCGTGATCAAGGGCTTCATGATCCAGGGCGGCGGCTACAAGACCAGCTTCGAAGAGAAGCCGACCCGCGCGCCGATTCCGCTGGAGAGCCGCAATGGTCTGAAGAACCTGACGGGCACGATCGCGATGGCGCGCACGAGCGATCCGAACTCGGCCACCGCGCAGTTCTTCATCAACACGGTCGACAACAGCGGCCTCGACTACCCGAACCCGGACGGCAACGGCTATGCGGTGTTCGGCAAGGTCGTATCGGGCCTCGACGTCGTGAAGAAGATCGAAGGCGTGGCGACGACCTCGCGCGGCCCGATGCAGGACGTGCCCGCGCAACCGGTCGTGATCGAATCGGCCAGCATCGTCTCGAAGTAAGAACCTGCCGGCACGTCCGGCGACTCACGCGGCCGCGTCGCACGACCGGCCGCGTGCCATTTAAACCGCCTCACCGAAGGAATTCATCATGGTTGAACTGCATACGAACCACGGCGTGATCAAGCTCGAGCTCGACGCCGCGAAGGCACCGAAGACGGTCGAGAACTTCCTGAGCTACGTGAAGAAGGGCCACTACGACGGCACCGTGTTCCATCGCGTGATCAACGGCTTCATGATCCAGGGCGGCGGCTTCGAGCCGGGCCTGAAGCAGAAGCCGACCGACGCGCCGATCGACAACGAAGCGAACAACGGCCTGAAGAACGACAACTACACGGTCGCGATGGCCCGCACGAACGATCCGCACTCGGCCACCGCCCAGTTCTTCATCAACGTGAACGACAACGACTTCCTGAACCACTCGTCGCCGACGCCGCAGGGCTGGGGCTACGCGGTGTTCGGCAAGGTCGTCGAAGGCCAGGACGTGGTCGACAAGATCAAGGGCGTCAAGACGGGCAACGCCGGTTTCCACCAGGACGTGCCGACCGACGACGTCGTGATCGAGAAGGCCGTCGTGGTCTGACGCACGGTAACGGAGGCACTTCGATGTTGCAGGAGAGTCCGCCGCGAAGCGTCTCCGCGGGCGTGCCGGGCGAGCGCGAATACGCGCAAGCCGCACGCCCGTTCCTGTTGCTCTCCGATCTGCACCTGAGCGAAGCGATTCCGAAGACGGTCGCCGCGTTCGAGCATTTCGTGAAATACACCGCCGACAGCGCCGACTCGGTGTTCATCCTCGGCGATCTTTTCGAATACTGGATCGGCGACGACATCCTCGACGACGATCCGTTCGCGGCACGCATGGCCGCGCTGATGCACACGCTCTCGGAACGAGGAATCGCGCTCTACGTGATGCACGGCAACCGCGATTTCCTGCTCGGCCGGCGCTTCATGAAAGCAGCCGGCGCGATGTTGCTGCCCGATCCTTCGCTGATCATGGCGTTCGGCCAACGCATCGTGCTCGCGCACGGCGACGCGCAATGCACGGCCGACCGCGGCTACCAGGTGTTCCGCCGCTTCGCACGCAACCGCGTCGCGCAATGGCTGTTTCTCGCATGGCCGTTGCGCTGGCGCCGCGCGCTCGCGCAACGCATGCGCTCGAACAGCGAAGCGGGCCGGATGCGCCCTGCTTCGGCGATCTACGATGTCACGCGTGAAGGCGTGGCCGCGCTGTTCCGGAAAAGCCGCGCAACCGTGATCATTCACGGCCACACGCACCGCCCCGCGAGCCACGCCGAACCGGGCGGCATCCGCTGGGTGCTGCCCGACTGGGATCTCGACCACGGTGCGCCGCGCGGCGGCTACCTGCGCGTCGACGCGGAAGGCATTCACGCGATGCCGCTCGACTGACGCCGCTGCTGCCGTCTCGCCGACTGGCAGCCGTCGGCGTGCATCGCATTACGACTGACGCTCGACCGCCTTTCCTTCCAGCACCGCCGACAGCCTGCGCAGGTCGAGGCGCGCCGCATCGGCGCCCTGCAGCGTTTCCAGATGCGTGCCGAGCCGCTCGAGCGCCGCGACGATCTCGTCGACGCGGCGGCTTTCCTTCGCCGCGTGATCGATCAGCCCGTGAATCGCGAGCGACATCGGATCGTCGGCGTTCGGCGTGATCCCGTATGCGCAGAACGCCGCGCGTTCCGGCTGCGGCTTCGGCTGCGCCGGCATCACGATGCGCGCCGGATTGCCGACCGCCGTGCCGCCCGCCGGCACCGGCTTCACGACGACCGCGTTCGAACCGATCTTCGCGCCCGCGCCGACCGTGAAACCGCCCAGCACCTTCGCGCCCGCGCCGACGATCACGCCGGCCTCGAGCGTCGGGTGGCGCTTCGCGCCGCGCGTGAGCGACGTGCCGCCCAGCGTCACGCCCTGATAGATCGTGCAGTCGTCGCCGATGATCGCCGTCTCGCCGATCACGACACCCATGCCGTGATCGATGAACACGCGCCGGCCGATCGTCGCACCGGGGTGGATCTCGATACCCGTCAGGAACCGCCCGGCCTGCGACGCGAAACGTGCAAGCCAGTAGCGCTTTGCGCGCCAGCAGGCATGCGCGAAACGGTGCAGCACGAGCGCATGCAGCCCCGGATAACAGGTCAGCACTTCCCAGGCACTGCGAGCGGCGGGATCCCGCTCGCGAATCGTTGCAACGTCTTCGCGCAGTCTCGTGAACATGATCTGATCGGGGAAAAGGCCGGCGCGCACCGCCGGCAATGACCGGCCGTTATCGCGCCGGGTAATTTGCTTATGACGTCCGGCGATTGTAGGGCCAGTCGCGCACGGCCGCACGAGGTCGCGCGTTCACCCCGCCGCCGGCGCGGGTATTCGGGCGGGAGGCTCGCTGTCGCGGTGTTTGCGGGAGGTGCGGCCGGTCGGAAACGCTCGGGGCCCGGCGCTTCCGGAGGCCGCGCAACGCCGCCCGGCCGACCGTGACGGCGCGCCGACCGCTTACGCGTCGCCGTCGGGCTTGCCCGCTTTCAGCAGGATGTGCTTCGCGACGCCGCGCAGGATGTTGACCTCCTCGCGCTCGAGGCCCGTGCGCGCGAACAGGCGACGCAGCCGCGGCATCAGTTTCTTCGGATTGCGCGGGTCGAGGAAGTCGAGCGCGATCAACGCGTTCTCGAGGTGCACGTACATCCGCTCGATCTCGTCGCTCTGCGCGAGCGTGCCGGCCTCGGCCGACGGTTGCGGCGAAGGCTCGCTCGCCTGCTCGAGAAACGCGACGCGCAGCTCGTACGCGAGCACCTGCACGGCCTGTGCGAGGTTCAGCGAGCTGTATACAGGGTTCGCCGGGATGTGCGCAAGCGCGCTGCACTGCTCGACATGCTCGTTCGCGAGGCCCGTGCGCTCGTTGCCGAACACGAGTGCGATGTCGCCCGCGCCGACCTGCGCGCACGCCTGCGCGGCGGCCGCGCGCGGTGCAAGGCGCGGCGGCCCGTATTCGCGCGTGCGCGCGGTCAGCGCGATCGACCAGTGAACACCGGACAGCGCGTCGCCAAGCGTCGGCACGACATGCGCGGACGCGAGGACGTCGTCCGCGCCGCTGGCCATCGCGATCGCCTCGGGGTCGCTCTGCACGTGCGGCACGCGCGGCGCAACCAGCACGAGACGCGAGAAGCCCATCGTCTTCAGCGCGCGGGCGGCCGCCCCGACATTGCCGGGATGGCTCGGCTCGACGAGCACGAAACGGGTAGACGTGAAGCCGCCGGACGGCGGCCGGGACGTGTCCGCGCCCGACTCGGACGGCGCGGCGGTGTTCTGCGGGGTTTCCACTACGATACGACTCGGTTCATCAGAATGGCCGTATGGTAGCGCTATCGCTCCGGCAAACCCACTCGTCCGGACGGCCAGCGGGGGTTTCCCCGCATTCCGGTCGCCTGAAACCGCCAAAAATCGGGTAAAATCATGCCTTTACGCGTCGCGCTCCGTGCGACGCGGGTCGTACCCCGCTCTTTGTCAATTCGCGTCTCACCTCGCCCGGCACGCTTGCGCCGTCCCGGGCGGTTGTTCCACTTCGTGGCGGCCCGTGCCGCCGGCTACAGGATCCAGGCTCATGCATCCCATGCTCAACATTGCTGTCAAGGCTGCGCGCCGCGCCGGACAGATCATCAATCGCGCGTCCCTCGATCTCGACCTGATCGAGATCCGCAGGAAGCAGCAGAACGACTTCGTCACCGAAGTGGACAAGGCCGCCGAAGAGGCGATCATCGAGACGCTGAAGACCGCCTACCCCGACCACGCGATCCTCGCGGAAGAATCGGGCGAATCGGAGAACGAATCCGAGTTCAAGTGGATCATCGATCCGCTCGACGGCACGACCAACTTCATCCACGGCTTCCCGTACTACTGCGTATCGATCGCGCTCGAGCACAAGGGCGTCGTCACGCAGGCCGTCGTCTACGATCCGAACAAGAACGACCTGTTCACGGCCACGCGTGGCCGCGGCGCGTACCTGAACGATCGCCGCATCCGCGTCGGCCGCCGCGACCGCCTGTCCGACGCACTGGTCGGCACGGGTTTCCCGTTCCGCGAGAAGGACGGCCTCGACGCGTATGCGCGCCTCTTCACCGAAATGACGCAGGCCTGCACGGGCCTGCGCCGCCCGGGCGCGGCGGCACTCGACCTCGCGAACGTCGCGGCCGGCCGCCTCGACGCGTTCTTCGAACAGGGCATCAACGTGTGGGACATGGCGGCGGGCAGCCTGCTGATCACCGAGGCCGGCGGCCTCGTGGGCAACTACACGGGCGATGCCGATTTCCTGCATCGCCATGAGATCGTCGCCGCGAACCCGAAGATCTACGCGCAGATGATCCCGATCCTGAATCGCTACACCCGCGTGCATCCGGCAGCCGAATAAGCCCCGGCCGCGCCCGCCTGTGCGGTGCGCTTCGACGGCCCGGGCCCGCTTCACGCGGCACGGGCCGTCGGCAAGGCGATGCCGCGTGCGTCACCACCGCCCTTTTCGCTCTGGCGGCCGCATTTTTGCGTGGCATCTATATCGATGTGCTATGTTGGCCGGCATGAACGACAAGGGCGCTACGCCCGCCTGGCGTGCTTTCGACAAACTACTCGCCAGCACCGTGATGATGGAGCGACTTTCGCCTTCCGATGGTTCGGGGACGGAAAAATCTTCCCCGCGCTTCACGCTCCCGTCCTGAAGTTGCCCGAGTTGTCCGGCCTGGTCAGCATGCAGCCCGTCGTACCGCGTTTTCCAGCGATGAATGATTTGCATCCGGGATGCCCGCGTGGCGAACAACGCCCCCACCCGCATGCCTGCCCCGCCTGTTTCAACACCGCCACGACGTCGTGGCGACAGCATCCGAGTACCCATGTTACGGCTAAGCGAAATTAAACTCCCCCTCGACCATCCCGAAAGCGCTCTCGAAGCCGCGATTCGCGCGCGCCTCGAGGAGCTTGGCGTGGCGGCAGACGGGCTCGTCCGATACACCGTGTTCCGCCGTGCGCACGATGCACGCAAGCGCTCCGACATCAAGCTGACGTATATCGTCGACATCGAAGTCAAGGACGAAGCGGCCGCGCTCAAGCGACTCGCCGGCAAGCCGCATTGCGGCGTCACGCCCGACATGGCGTACCACTTTGTCGCGAAGGCCCCCGAGCACACCGCTTTCCTGCGCCCGGTCGTCATCGGCATGGGGCCGTGCGGCCTGTTTGCAGGACTGATCCTCGCGCAGATGGGATTCCGCCCCATCATCCTCGAACGCGGCAAGGCCGTGCGCGAGCGCACCAAGGACACCTTCGGCCTGTGGCGCAAGAGCGTACTCAATCCCGAATCCAACGTGCAGTTCGGCGAAGGCGGCGCCGGAACGTTTTCCGACGGCAAGCTGTACAGCCAGATCAAGGATCCCAACCATTATGGCCGCAAGGTGCTCGACGAATTCGTCAAGGCGGGCGCGCCGGAAGACATCCTGTATCTGAGCCGGCCGCACATCGGCACGTTCCGCCTCGTCAGCATGGTGGAAAAAATGCGCGCTTCCATCCACGAACTGGGTGGCGAAGTGCGCTTCGAAACCCGGGTCGACGACATCGAAATCGATCAGGGCAAGGTGCGCTCGCTCAAGCTCTCGAACGGGGAAACGCTCCGGTGCGACCACGTGGTGCTGGCCGTGGGCCACAGCGCGCGCGACACGTTCCAGATGCTGCACGATCGCGGCGTGTATATCGAAGCCAAGCCGTTTTCGCTGGGTTTTCGCATCGAACATCCGCAGGGGCTGATCGATCGCAGCCGCTTCGGCAAGTTTGCGGGCCACAAGCAACTCGGCGCGGCCGACTACAAGGTGGTCCACCACTGCAGCAACGGGCGGGCTGTCTACAGCTTCTGCATGTGCCCCGGCGGCACGGTGGTCGCGGCGACCTCCGAGCCGGGCCGCGTGGTCACCAATGGCATGAGCCAGTATTCCCGTGCCGAGCGCAACGCGAATGCGGGCATCGTCGTCGGCATCACGCCGGAAGACTATCCCGGCGGTCCGCTGGCGGGCATCGCGTTCCAGCGCAAATGGGAAGAGCGCGCATTCGAACTCGGCGGCGGCGATTACCACGCGCCGGGCCAACTGGTCGGGGATTTCATCGCAGGCCGGCCGTCGACGTCGCTTGGCTCCGTGGAGCCGTCGTACAAGCCCGGCGTGCGCCCGACCGATCTCAGCACCGCGCTCCCGGACTACGTGATCGAAGCGATCCGTGAAGCATTGCCCCAGATCGACAAGAAGATCGCGGGCTTCGCGATGCACGACGCCGTGCTCACCGGCGTGGAGACGCGCACTTCGTCGCCGATCCGGATTCGACGCAAGGACGATTACCAAAGCATGAACGTCGAAGGCCTGTATCCGGCCGGCGAAGGCGCGGGATATGCGGGCGGCATCTATTCGGCCGCCATCGACGGCATCGAAGTCGCGCAAGCGGTGGCACTCAGCCTGACGTCGACGCACGCGTCCTGAGGTGCCGGACAGGATCGGCGCGCGAAGCGCCGTGAGCCGGGTGACGCCGACTTTCGCGGGCCCGCCCGAGTGCGGGGTCGATTCGTCGGACAGCGCCGGCAGCAGCCGGTCGTGGTCTCCGGCACCTGGCCGAACGGCGAACTTCGCACTTGCACGTCGGGGCCGCTGGTAAACTCGGGCGACCAAAGCAACAAACCTGATGCCTGACCTATGACCACGTTGTCGCCCGAAGCCTTTGCAGGCCACACCCCGATGATGCAGCAGTACCTGCGCCTTACCTGATAAGGCTCGGCGCACGAACCTACGCCACGACCTACGCTGGCTCTTTAGAGGATCGACCGTTACCCACCGATCACAGACATCCAGCCGGCGCTTAGATCTGCTGCTGCCCGCCATCGACGAACAGCTCGATGCCGTTCACGAAGCTCGCGTCGTCCGAGGCAAGGAACAACGCAGCGCTTGCGATCTCTCCGGGCTCGCCGAGGCGCCCCATCGGGATCTGGGCAGCCAGGTAATCGGCAAGACCCTGGCGTTGGACTGCATCGTCACCGGCGAGGTCGAGCAAGCCGGGCGTGCGCGTCGCGCCCGGGCTGATTGTATTAACCCGGACGCGGCGATCCTTCAGATCGAGAATCCAGCTGCGTACGAAGGCGCGCACCGCGGCTTTCGAAGCCGAATACACGCTGAACGCTGCCGTGCCCGCGCTGCCTGCCGTTGAACCGGTGAGAATCACCGACGCCCCCTCGGCGAGCAGCGGCAACGCTTTTTGCACCGTGAAGAGCACGCCCTTCACATTGCGATCGAAGGTGTCGTCGTAGTGTTCTTCGGTGATGCTGCCAAGCGGCAGCATCGAACCACCGCCTGCGTTCGCGAACAGCACGTCGAGATGCCCCTGTTCTTCCTTGATCTGCGCATACAGCGCGTCGAGCTCACCCAGCTTTGTGGAATCGACACGTACCCCCGTCGCGTTGCCGCCCGCTTCGCGGATGCCCTTCACTGCGGCATCTAGTTCAGCCTGACGGCGGCCGGTGAGGTAGACGTGCGCGCCTTCTGCCGCGAAACGCTGTGCGGTGGCGAGGCCGATGCCGCTGGTTGCGCCGGTAACGAGTGCAATCTTGTTGTCGAGCTTGCGTGCCATGGTGCTTCTCCTTTGGTTCGGTAAGTGGATGATTGCGTTCGGTGTTTCGTGCTGCGATGTGAGGAGAATATCGACGCCCAAGGCTTATCGAAATAGAATTGATTGCAATCCAACGTTGCAAAAATGAAAAGATGAGGGGAAATGGCGAAGCTGCCTGATTTCGAAGGACTTGCTATGTTCGCGAAGGTCGCGGAGGAAGGATCGTTCGCGGCCGCGGCGCGCGCGATGGGCGTGTCGGTGGCGACGGTCTCGCGGGGCGTCGCCCGTCTCGAAGACCGGTTGGGCGCGCGGCTCTTCAACCGCACGTCGCGCCAACTCTCGCTCACCGAGTTCGGCCGGACGATCTGCGATAAGGCCGGAGAGATCTACCGTCAGGCCGAAGAAGCAGAAAGCGCCGCGCGCGAGATGTCGGTGCAGCCACGCGGACTGGTGCGCCTGGCTGTACCGATGTCGTTCGGGCTGCGCTGGGTCGCACCGCTGCTGCCCGCGTTCTTTCGCGCGTATCCGGAGGTGTCGATCGACCTGCATCTTTCGGATGCGTCAGTCGATCTGGTTGCCGATGGGTTTGACGCCGCACTGCGCATTGCCGCGCTGCCTGATTCGTCGCTGGTGGCACGACGCCTGTGCCCGGTCACACAATTCGTGGTGGCGTCGCCCGCGTACCTGAAGCGCGAAGGGCGGCCCGCGCATCCGCGCGAGCTGGCGGACCGGCCATGCCTTTCATACGCGTATCGCGCGCGCAGCGATTTGTGGCGCTTCACGAACGCTGCAGGCGAGGAGGAGCCGGTCAAGCCGACCGGCCCGCTGCGCGTGACGAATTCCGATGCGCTGCTGCCCACGCTGCTCGACGGCCTCGCAATTGCCGAGTTGCCCGAATTCATCGCCGGCGAATATCTGGCCGATGGCCGCCTTGAGGCGATCCTCACCGACTGGTCGCTGACGAAGGGCGGTCTTTACTTCGTCACGCCATCGGCGCGTGCACGTCCGGCGAAGGTGGCGATGCTGTCCGATTATTTTGCGGAGCATCTCTCGGAGCCGTCATGGCGATGGCCGAAGTAACGCGGTGGCGAGGTTGAGCCCACACTCTGGATGGCCGAGCATCATTGCATCGCCGCAATGATGGATCGCAAGCAATTCCATTTCGCAAATATCGCGCGCCCCGCATTGTCCTTCCCGCTCACTGGACGACATCATGTCAAAGGTTATCGGCGACAACTGGCCGAATGGCGAACTTCGAGGTGTCCGGTTCGGGCCGCTGGTAAACTTGGGCAACCAAAGCAACTTTTCCCGATCACATGAGCATGCCACCCACGGCCGCACCTGCAACCGTCACCCCGATGATGCAGCAGTACCTGCGCATCAAGGCCGACCATCCCGACACGCTCGTGTTCTACCGGATGGGCGACTTCTACGAGCTGTTTTTCGAAGATGCCGAAAAGGCCGCGCGCCTGCTCGACCTGACCCTCACGCAGCGCGGCGCGTCGGCCGGCACGCCGATCAAGATGGCCGGCGTGCCGCATCACGCGGTCGAGCAGTATCTTGCGAAGCTCGTGAAGATGGGCGAATCGGTCGCGATCTGCGAGCAGATCGGCGATCCGGCCACGTCGAAAGGCCCTGTCGAGCGCAAGGTCGTGCGCGTCGTCACGCCCGGCACGCTGACCGATGCCGCACTGCTGTCCGACAAGAACGACGTCTACCTGCTCGCGATGTGCACGGGCCACAACAAGCGCGGGGTCGCGGTCAACATCGGCCTCGCGTGGCTGAACCTCGCAAGCGGTGCGCTGCGGCTCGCCGAAATCGAACCCGAGCAGCTCGGCGCCGCGCTCGAGCGCATCCGGCCGGCCGAAATCCTGACGGCGGACGGCGCGACCGACGCCGTGCCGGCAGGCACGGGCGCAACCAAGCGCGTGCCGGCGTGGCACTTCGACATCGCGTCGGGCACGCAGCGCCTGTGCGACCAACTCGATGTCGCGAGCCTCGACGGTTTCGGTGCGCACTCACTGACGAGCGCCTGCGGCGCCGCGGGCGCGCTGCTGCTCTATGCAGCGGCCACGCAAGGCCAGCAACTGCGGCACGTGCGCAGCCTGAAGGTCGAGAACGAAACCGAATACATCGGGCTCGATCCGGCCACGCGCCGCAACCTCGAATTGACCGAGACGCTGCGCGGCACCGAGTCGCCGACGCTGTATTCGCTGCTCGACACCTGCTGCACGACGATGGGCAGCCGCCTGCTGCGTCACTGGCTGCATCACCCGCCGCGCGCGTCGGTCGCCGCGCAGTCGCGCCAGCAGGCGATCGGCGCGCTGCTCGAGGCACCGGCAAACGCCAGCCTCGATGCGCTGCGCAGCGCGCTGCGCCAGATCGCGGACGTCGAACGGATCACCGGGCGCCTCGCGCTGCTGTCCGCGCGCCCGCGCGACCTGTCGAGCCTGCGTGATACGTTCGCCGCGCTGCCGGCGCTGCGCGAGCGCATCAGCGCGATCGTCGCGAATGCGGACGCGCTCATCCGTGTCGACGCGGCGCTCGCGCCGCCCGCCGAATGCCTCGACCTGCTGACGAGCGCGATTGCGCCCGAGCCGGCCGCCATGGTGCGCGACGGCGGCGTGATCGCGCGCGGCTACGACGCCGAGCTCGACGAGCTGCGCGACATCTCGGAGAACTGCGGGCAGTTCCTGATCGATCTCGAAGCGCGCGAACGCACGCGCACCGGCATCGCGAACCTGCGCGTCGAATACAACAAGGTGCACGGCTTCTACATCGAGGTCACGCGCGGCCAGACCGACAAGGTGCCCGACGATTACCGCCGCCGCCAGACGCTGAAGAACGCCGAGCGCTACATCACGCCCGAACTGAAGACCTTCGAGGACAAGGCACTGTCCGCGCAGGAACGCGCGCTGGCGCGCGAGCGCGCGCTGTACGACGCGGTGCTGCAGGCGCTGCTGCCGTTCATCCCCGAATGCCAGCGCGTCGCGTCGGCACTCGCCGAGCTCGACCTGCTCGCCGCATTCGCCGAACGCGCACGCGCGCTCGACTGGGTCGCGCCGACCTTCACCGACGAGATCGGCATCGAAATCGAACAGGGCCGCCACCCGGTCGTCGAAGCACAGGTCGAGCAGTTCATCGCGAACGACTGCCGGTTCGGCACCGAGCGCAAGCTGCTGCTGATCACCGGTCCGAACATGGGCGGTAAGTCGACGTTCATGCGGCAGACCGCACTGATCGCGCTGATGGCTTACGTCGGCAGCTACGTGCCGGCGAAGTCCGCATGCTTCGGTCCGATCGACCGGATCTTCACGCGCATCGGCGCGGCCGACGATCTCGCGGGCGGCCGTTCGACGTTCATGGTCGAGATGACCGAGGCCGCGGCGATCCTCAACGACGCGACCCCGCAAAGCCTCGTGCTGATGGACGAGATCGGCCGCGGCACGTCGACGTTCGACGGCCTCGCACTCGCGTGGGCCATCGCGCGCCACCTGCTTGCGCACAACGCCTGCTACACGCTGTTCGCGACGCACTACTTCGAGCTGACGCAACTGCCGGCCAAATTCCCGCAAGCAGCCAACGTGCACCTGTCGGCCGTCGAGCACGGCCATGGCATCGTGTTCCTGCACGCCGTCAACGAAGGCCCGGCGAACCAGAGTTACGGCCTGCAGGTCGCGCAGCTCGCGGGCGTCCCGGCGCCCGTGATCCGCGCCGCGCGCAAGCACCTCGCCTATCTCGAACAGCAGTCGGCGGCACAGCACACGCCACAACTCGACCTGTTCAGCGCGCAGCCGGTGGTCGCCGACGATTTCGAATGCGCGGATGCGCCAGCGCTGCCCGACACGCCGCATCCGGCGCTCGAGAAGCTGCGCGACATCGACCCTGACGATCTCAAGCCGCGCGAAGCGCTCGACCTGCTGTACGAGCTGCGCACGCTGGTCCGGTCGCACGATGCCGACGGGCACGCGTAAGCGCATCCCGCGGCGCCTGCCGGCCCGGGCCGCCGCCACGCTCGCCGCGGCGGTGCTGGCGCTCGCGCAGGCAGGCGCGCTGGCAGCGCCACCGAAGCGTGCCACCGCGCCCTACTCGTTGGCGGTCGTGTCGGGCGTCATCAACGTACCGGCTGACGAACCGGCGACCCAGCGGCTGCTCGATTCGATCGCGCGCGAGCGCAACCTCGCTTTCGTCGTCTATGCGGGCGATCTCAAGGGCTCGAAGGAAGCGTGCCGCGATGCGCTGTATTCGCAGCGCGGCGCGATCCTGGACGCCGCACGCGTGCCGCTCGTATTCATCCCCGGCCACGACGACTGGGTAACGTGCAACACCGTGGCCGGCGGCAACTACGATCCGGTCGAACGGCTCGACTTCCTGCGGCAGACGCTGCTCGCCGATTCGGCGCTGCCCGACCCAGGCGCGCTGCAAATCACGCGGGAAAGCGAGATCGCCCGGTTCCGGCCGTATCGCGAAAACGCACGCTGGATGCGCGACGACATCGTCTATGTCGCACTCAACGCACCGGCGCCGAACAACCACTTCCTGACGGCCGGCGGCCGCAACGGCGAATTCGAGGACCGTGTCATCGCGAACGGATTCTGGATCGATCACGCAGCCGAATACGCGAAGCGGCGCGAAGCGCGTGCGATGGTGGTGATTTTCGAAGGCGATCCGCAATTCGAACGCTATGAACGCTCGGAGCGGTTCGCGTGGCTGCGTTTCAACCGGCCGCGCGTGCGCGACGGCTTCCGCGAGTTGAAACGAACGCTGGTGAAGGCGGCGGCGACGTTCCGCGGCCCGATACTGGTGATGCACGCGAGCGGCGAACCGCTCGCGAACGGCTTTCTGATCGATCGACCGCTGCGGACCGACGACGGCGACCTGGTGGGAAACGTGACGCGCGTCGCGATCGGACCGCGCCATCCGGCGAATCAGTGGGTAAAGGTGAGCGTGTCGCCGGCACGGCAGACGATCTTCAGCGTGAGCCTGCAGGAGGTACCGAAGAACCTGCCTGTGCCGCCCGCGCTGCCGCCCATGCCGCACGACGATGTTCCGCTGCCGCAGATGCCGGAAATCCCCGCGTTGCCGGTGCTGCCCGACTCGTCGGCGGTCGCGCCGCCGCTGCAGGGTGACGGCGCCGCACCCGGCGGCGCGTCGTGGCCGGCACCGCCCCCTGCATCGGGGCCGGCACCCGGCCTGCCTGCGAGCTCAGTGCAGGGTGCGCCCTGACGGCGATTCGCCGTCTTCGTCTTCGTCCTCGTCGACGATCTCGAGCCCTTCCGCGCCATGCGCGTGCTCATGCTCGATTTCGTCTTCGGTTGCTTCGCGAACGTCCTTCACCGTGAGTGCGAAACGCAGCGCCATGCCTGCCAGCGGGTGATTGCCGTCGAGCACGACCTTGTCTTCGGCGACGTCGGTGACCGTATAGATCAGCGAATCGACGTCCTCGTCGCCGTCTTCCGGCGTGCCTTCGAACTGCATGCCCACTTCGAGCGGCTCGGGGAAACGATCGCGCGGCTCGATCTTCACGAGTTCGGGATCGTAGTCGCCGAACGCGTCCTGCGGCTCGAGCTGAATCTGCGCCTGGTAACCCGGCTCGTGCCCGTCGAGCTGTTCCTCGATCTTGGGGAACGTGCCATCATAGCCGCCGTGCAGATAGACCATCGGCTCGTCGCTTTCCTCGATCAGATTGCCCTGTGCATCCGACAGCTTGTAAGTGACCGACACGACGGTGTTTTTTGCGATTTTCATCCAATTCTCCCAAATACAAGTCTCATTATACGATGCGCAACCGGTCTCAAGCCGAACCGCGGGATGCCGCTGCCGCCCCGCTCGGCGCGCCGCCTTCCGATCTTCCCACACCGCTGCTCGGCGGTCTCACGCCGGCGCAATTCATGCGCGGCTACTGGCAAAAGAAGCCGCTCCTGATCCGCCAGGCGATCCCCGGCGTTGCGTCGCCGGTCACGCGCGATGCGCTGTTCGAGCTCGCATCCGACTATGACGCGGAGTCGCGACTGATCACCCATTTTCGTAACAAGTGGCAACTGGCGCACGGCCCGTTCGAGCCCGGCTCGCTGCCGGCCCTCACGCGCAAGTCCTGGACCCTGCTCGTGCAGGGGCTCGACCTGCATGTCGACGCGGCACGCGCGTTGCTCGACCGCTTCCGCTTCATCCCGGACGCGCGGCTGGACGACCTGATGATCTCGTATGCCACCGACGGCGGCGGCGTCGGCCCGCACTTCGATTCGTATGACGTATTCCTGCTGCAGGTCGAAGGCCGGCGCCGCTGGCGCGTCGGTGCGCAGAAAGACCTGTCGCTGCAGCCGGACGTACCGCTGAAGATCCTCGAAAACTTCGAGCCGAGCGACGAATGGGTGCTGGAGCCCGGCGACATGCTGTACCTGCCGCCGCACATCGCGCACGACGGCGTCGCCGAAGGCGAATGCATGACCTGCTCGATCGGCTTCCGGGCCCCGTCCGCGGGCGAACTGGGCGCCCAGTTCCTGTACTATCTCGCTGAGCGCGGCGGCCTGCGCGACGGGAACGGCGACGACCTCTACCGCGATCCGAAGCAGCCGGCCGTCGACATGCCCGCGCAACTGCCTCCGGCGATGGTCGAACGCGTCGCCGAGATCGTCGACGCAATTCGCTGGCGCAAGCGCGACGTCGCCGAATTCCTCGGCTGCTACCTGAGCGAGCCCAAGCCGAACGTCGTATTCGACCCGCCCGCACGCCCGCTGACCGAGGCCGCGTTCGTCGCGCAAGCGTCACGCCGCGGCGTGTGTCTCGACAGAAGGGCCGCATTGATGTATAACGCGCGCTCGTACTTCATCAATGGCGAGGAAGGACCGCTCGAGCAGGCCGGTGAATGGCTGCCCGAACTGGCCAATCAACGCCAGATGGAGGCGAAACGGTTTGTAACACTATCCCGGGCTCCCTCGATGACAGCCTTGTTGCACGAGTGGTATCGTGCGGGCTGGATACGGGTCGGAAACCGGAATTAGTGTGAGTCGCCCCGTATGCCCGTACAGATCAAATTCTGTATGGGAAAGACAACGTATTGACCCCGCATTTGTCGACGGTCGATAGGAAAGTGCATATAATTTCCGCCCAAGCCGTAGGGAAGATTCACGCTCTAGAAGTGCGTCTCCACCAGCGGCCCAGGTCGGTGTTGGAGCACATTACCGGTATTGTTTCGCGCTGTTGCTTACCTTTAACCATAAAAGGACGTGATCATGAAGAAATCCCTCCTCGTAGCTTCCCTGTTGGCTGCTGTTGCACTGGCTGCTTGCAACAAGAGCGCTGATCAAGCTGCTTCGTCGGCTGCAAGCGACGCAGCTGCTGCTGCTTCGTCGGCTGCTTCGGCAGTTGCTGGTGCTGCGAGCGACGCTTCGGCCGCTGCTTCGTCGGCAACGGCTGCTGCGAGCGACGCTGCTGCTGCAGTGGCGTCGGCTGCTTCGGCAGCGACGGCTGCTCCGGCTTCGGGCGCAAGCCAGTAAGCCTCGGCGTCAGCTGAAAAAACCGGCCCTCGGGCCGGTTTTTTTACGTCTGCGGGTTCCGGATCGATCGCCCGGCCGCCGCACCGGCCCGCCGCAGCGGCCGCGCCCCGCTCATCCGAGCATCAGCCAGTCGAATCCCGCGTCCTGCGTGGCCACGACCACCTCCTCCCCGCTCGTCCCCAGCACGCCGGCAAACGCCTGGCGCGCCAGTTCCGGCAGGTTGTTCTGCTGGCTCAGGTGCGCAGCGACCAGGTGCTTGAGGCGGCTGCGCTCGAGCGACGCGAGGATGTCCGCCGCCGCGTCGTTGCTCAGGTGGCCGTGGTTGCCGCCGATCCGCGCCTTCAGCGACTGCGGATAGCGGCTCGCGGCCAGCATCGCGGGGTCATGGTTGGATTCGAGCACCAGCGCGTCACAGCCGCTCAGGACGGCCGTGATGTGCGGCGTGGCCATCCCGACGTCCGTCAGTACGCCGAGCCGGCTGCAGCCGTCCATAAAGACGAACTGGAGCGGTTCGCGCGCATCGTGAGGAACCGTATAGGGCATGACGGCCAGATCGCGTATCGCGGCCGTCTCGTCGCCCCACAGCACGTGGAGATCGACATCGGCTTCATCCGCGCCTACCGCGCGCGCGGTGCCCCAGCTCATGTAGAGCGGTAGCGACGCGCGCCGGGCGAGCGTCAGCGCGCTGCCGACGTGGTCGCTGTGTTCATGGGTGACGAGGATCGCATCGAGATCATCGATGCCGAGATTCAGTCGGCCGAGCCGGCGCTCGACCTCCTTGGCAGAAAAGCCGCAGTCGAGCAGCACGCGGGTGGTCGTCGTACCGCTCGAGGCCTCGACGACCAGCGCGTTGCCTTCGCTGCCGCTTCCGAGGCTGGCGAATCGCACGCGCTCAGTTCAGCTGCGCGTGCAGCAGCGAAATGATCCGCTGCGCGTCCGACGAGTTGTCGATCTGGCCGTTTGCGCCGACCACCGCGACCTGCGTGCCGCCGCTGCCTTGCGCACGCACGTTGACCAGGAATTCCCTGCCCGGCTTCGCCGCCGCCGGACCGCCGTAGAACAGCTTGCCGAACAGGCCGTCGCGCTTGAGCTCTTCCATCGAATTCGCATAGCGCACGGTGTACACGCCCTTCTCGCGGTCGCGATTGTCGACCGTGAAGTTGGTACGGTCGAGCGCGAGGCCCACGCGCAGCCACGCCCGGTCGAACGACTCGGCCAGCTGCAGCGTCGCTGCGCCGCTGCTCGTGTCGCTGACCTGCGCCGGCGCCGTCGCGGGACGCGCATCGGTCAGCAGTTGCTTCGCCTGCGCGTCGGTCAGGCCGAACTTCTGCATCAGCTTCGACAGGAACACGGCTTCGAGCACCGGGTTGCGCGGACGCTCTTCCCAGCGCGACGACGTGCCGCCCTGCGGGCCGACCATCATTTCTTCCATCGCGCTGTGCGTGATCGAGATGTCGGTATTGCCGTCCGACGTGCGGTTCACGAGCGTACGGAAACGGTCGCGCGTGCCGGACGAGTACGCGAAATCGATGACCTTGCCGATCGTGCGGCGGAACCAGTCGTCGGGAATGTTCGCGCGGTTCTCGGCCCAGTCGGTGGCCATGATGCCCGTCGACGGCGCGTCGGTCTTCAGCGAGAAGCCGTTCTCCTGCCAGAAATCCTTCAGGATCGGCCACAGCTGCTCGGGCGTCCGGCCATCGACGACGAGCCAGCGGCGATCGCCGTCGCGCTCGATGTGCATGCCGAGCGGATCCTGCGCGCTCGGGATGCCGTCGGTCGCGTTGCCGGCCTGCGTCGTGGCCCGCGGCGGCAGCGTGCCGAGCCCCGCGTTGGTCGGCGGCGCGACGAACTGCTGGGTCGTCGGCACCGGCTTCAGGTCGCTCGGCACCGCGAGCGGCGGCGCCGAACCGGTGTTCTTGTAGTTGACCCGGTCGGGGGCCAGGTAGTCGTTCAGCGTATCGCAGCCAGCGAGCGCGCCCAGCGCCAGCGCCACCATCGACATCTGGATGGCGCGAGAGGAAAAGGCGAAACGTTTCATGAAATCCTTCGTCTTGCTTGAACGCTCGTCAGGAGCGGCGCCGGACGGAGCCGGCCGGTGCGGGTTGATCAGGGGTCGAGCCGGCGGCCGCAGGACGCGGCCGCCTCGGCATCAGGCGAGGACGCCGGCCTCGACGAGGGCCGAACGCACGGCATCGTGGTAGCGCTCGTCGAGCGCCGTGAGCGGCAGTCGGATGCCGCCCTGCATCTTGCCCATCGCCTGCAGTGCCCACTTCACCGGAATCGGGTTCGCCTCGATGAACAGGTTCTTGTGCAGCGACAGCAGCTTCATGTGCAGTTCGCGGGCCGTCTGCACGTCGCCGGCCAGCGCCGCGCGGCACAGCTCGCTCATCGCGCGCGGCGCGACGTTCGCCGTCACCGAGATGTTGCCGTGGCCGCCGAGCAGCATCAGCGCGATCGCGGTCGGATCGTCGCCGCTGTAGATCGCGAAATGCTTCGGCGCGGCCTTGATCAGGTGCGCGGCGCGATCGATGTTGCCGGTCGCTTCCTTCACGCCGATGATGCCCGGCACCTGCGCGAGACGCAGCATCGTCTCGTTCGCCATATCGGCGACCGTGCGGCCCGGCACGTTGTACAGGATCACCGGCAGGTCGACCGCTTCGGCGATCGTCCTGAAGTGACGGTACATGCCTTCCTGCGTCGGCTTGTTGTAGTACGGCACGACCTGCAGCGTCGCGTCCGCGCCGACCGATTTCGCGTGCTTCGTCAGCTCGATCGCCTCGGCGGTCGAGTTGCCGCCCGCGCCCGCGATGATCGGGATGCGTTTCGCCGCATGCTCGACCGCCGTGCGGATCATCAGGATGTGCTCTTCGACGTTGAGCGTTGCCGACTCGCCGCTCGTACCGACGACGACGAGCGCATCGGTGCCTTCCGCGATGTGCCAGTCGATCAGTTTGCGAAACGCCGGCAGGTCGAGACTGCCGTCTTCGAGCATCGGGGTGACGATCGCGGGGATGCTGCCGCGGATTTGAATGCCGTCTTGGGTGCCGTTAGCCATGAAACGCGATTGATTGTGTACCGGTAAACGTTGAGATTGTAGCGGATTAGCCGGGCAGTTCGTAACGTGGAATTCCCGCCCCCGCCTTCGGGGTCGCGCCCTCGCGCACTGCGCAGAGACGCTGGACGAACGCCTCGCGCGGCGCGGCGACGAAACCGTCCTCGTACGCGACCACCCGCAGGCGGCCGTGCACGGCGTCCAGCAGCTCGCCCGGGGCGAGCAGGAACGCGGGGTTGGACGGTTTGCCGACCGTTTCGTTTCCTTGCGCGAAAGTTTCGTAGATGAGCACGCCGCCCGGCGCAACTGCATCGAGCAGATGGGGCCAGAGCGGACGGTGCAGATAATGGGTAACGATCACGGCGAAAAACCGCTCACCGGCCGGCAACGGCCACGGCGCGCCTTCGAGATCGGCGTCGCGCGCATCGACGCCCGCGATCGTGCGCAACGCGGCCAGCGCGGCCGGGTCGCGGTCGAGCGCGACGACCGGATGCCCGTGCGACGCGAACCAGCGCGCATGGCGGCCGCCGCCCGCGGCGACGTCGAGCACCGCGCCGCCCGTCGGAACGAGCGGCGCCCACCGGGCGACCCAGCGCGACGGCTCGGCCTGTGCGACGTGGCCGCCCGCGGCGGCGATGACGGATTCGTTCATGCGCGCGGACCGGATCAGTTGTACGACAGGCCCATCGCGTCGCGCACGTCGCGCATCGTTTCCGTCGCGTACTTGCGCGCCTTGTCGCACCCGTCCGCGACGATCGCGCGCAGCAGCGACGGATCGTCCATGTACTTCTGCGCGCGCTCGAGCATCGGCTGCTGCTCGCGCAGGATGCCTTCGACGACCGGCTGCTTGCAGTCGAGGCAGCCGATGCCCGCAGAGCGGCAGCCCTTCTGCACCCACTCGTGCGTCGCTTCGTCCGTATAGACCTGGTGCAGCTGCCACACCGGGCACTTGTCGGGATCGCCCGGATCGGTGCGGCGCACGCGCGCCGGATCGGTCGGCATCGTGCGGACCTTCTTCGTGATCGTCTCGGCGTCTTCACGCAGGCCGATCGTGTTGCCGTACGACTTGGACATCTTCTGCCCGTCGAGGCCCGGCATCCGGGACGCTTCGGTCAGGAGCGCCTGCGGCTCGACGAGGATGATCTTGCGCGCGCCTTCGAGATAGCCGAACAGGCGCTCGCGGTCGCTCATCGACAGGCTCTGCGATTCCTGCAGCATCGCGCGCGCCTGTTCGAGCGCCTCGTCGTCGCCTTCCTGCTGATACGCGTTGCGCAGCTCGTGATAGAGCTTCGCGCGCTTGCCGCCGAGCTTCTTCGCGGCCTCGAGCGCCTTCTCCTCGAAACCGGGCTCACGACCGTACAGGTAGTTGAAGCGGCGCGCGATCTCGCGCGTCATCTCGACGTGCGGCACCTGATCCTCGCCGACCGGCACGAGCGAGCCGCGATACAGCAGGATGTCGGCCGCCATCAGCACCGGATAGCCGAGGAAGCCGTAGGTCGACAGGTCCTTGTCCTTCAGCTTCTCCATCTGCTCCTTGTAGGTCGGCACGCGTTCGAGCCAGCCGAGCGGCGTGCTCATGCCGAGCAACAGTGCGAGCTCCGCGTGCTCGGGCACCTTGCTCTGGATGAACAGCGTCGCCTGCGCCGGATCGATGCCGGACGCGAGCCAGTCGATCAGCACGTCCCAGACGTTCTTCTCGATGACCTCGGGAGTCTCGTAGTGCGTCGTCAGCGCATGCCAATCGACGACGCAGAAGAAGCACGGGTACTCGGACTGCAGTTTCACCCAGTTTTTCAGCACGCCGTGGTAATGACCGAGGTGCAGCGACCCGGTGGGTCGCATGCCGGAGAAAATACGTTCTGGGAACATGATTGTCGTTAGAGAAGCGAGGCGAATGGAGACAGGACGGCGCTCAGCACGGCATAGCCGACATTGACGAGCGGGCGCAGCCAGAAGTTCGTCAGCACGCCCGTCGCGACCAGCACGAGGACGATGATGAAACCGTACGGCTCGATGCGCGACAGCGCGATCGATTGCTTCGGCGGCAGCAGCGCCGCCAGGATGCGGCCGCCGTCGAGCGGCGGAAGCGGAAACAGGTTCAGCACGCCGAGCACGAGGTTCGCGCTGACGCCGGCAAACGCCATCCGCGTGAAGAACGGCTCGTCGATGCCGACCGCGGGCAGCACGAGGGTCAGCAGACCCCAGATCAGCGCCTGCACGAAGTTGCAGGCCGGGCCCGCGAGCGCTACCCACAGGCTGCCCCAGCGCGGATCGCGAAGGTTGCCGAACGAAACCGGCACCGGCTTCGCATAGCCGAACAGGAACGCGCCGCCCGTCAGGAAATACATCGCGAGCGGGATCGCGATCGTGCCGATCGGATCGATGTGGCGCATCGGATTGAACGAGACGCGCCCCATCACGTAGGCGGTGTTGTCGCCGAGCAGGCGGGCGGCGTAGCCGTGCGCGGCCTCATGCAACGTGATCGCGAAGATCACGGGCAGCGCGTAGACGGCGATGGTCTGTATCAGGGAAGCATCCATATCGCGTTATTGTAACAAGCGCACTCGCGCAAAAATTGGAACGTCGCGCGCTTACGCGGCCGAGAGTCCGAACGGTTCGAGCGCGCCGCGCCCCGCGCGCACGAGTTCCGGCGCGTCGCCGGTCAGGTCGATCACCGTCGACGGCTCGCGCGGGCACGCGCCGCCGTCGATCACGAGATCGACCTGTTTCTCGAGCCGCGCACGGATGTCCTCGGGATCGTTGAGCGGCTCGTCGTCCGGCGGCAGGATCAGCGTCGTGCCGAGCAGCGGCTGGCCGAGCGATTCCAGCAGCGCGAGCGTGATCGCGTGATCGGGCACACGCAGCCCGATCGTCTTGCGCGACGGATGCGACAGCCGGCGCGGCACTTCCTTCGTCGCCTGCAGGATGAATACGTATGGGCCCGGCGTCACCGACTTGATCTGCCGGTACTGGCGGTTGTCGACCATCGCGAAGTTGGCGAGCTCCGACAGGTCGCGCACGAGCAGCGACAGGTGCTGCTTCTCGTCGAGGCCGCGAATCCGGCGCACCCGCTCGACCGCATCCTTGTCGTCGAGATGGCACGCGAGCGCATAGCTCGAATCGGTCGGCATCGCGATCACGCCGCCCTTGCTGACGATCTCGACGGCCTGCTTGATCAGGCGCGGCTGCGGATTATCCGGATGAATCCTGAAGAACTGGGACATGGAAGCAGGTAAAGAGGGAGAAGTCGGATGCGCGCGTCGGCTGCAACTCGGGCGGCGGGCGGCCGCCCAGCATCAGAGCCAGCGCTCCCAGACCGGTGTCAGATCGGACGGCAGCGGCGGCAAGCCGCCGAGCTCGACGCGGCCTTCGCCCGGCGCATGGAAATCCGAGCCGCGCGACACTTCGAAACCGAAGCGGCGGGCAACGTCCGCGTACTCGCGGTATTGGTCGGGCGTGTGGCTGCCCGTGACGACCTCGATCGCGCGGCCGCCCAGCTCGATGAACTCGCCGAAGAACGCGTCGAATTCGACGGGCGTATAGCGGTAACGGCCCGGATGCGCGACCACGGCTTCGCCGCCCGCCGCGCGGATCCACCCGACCGCATCGGACAGCGCGGCCCAGCGATGCGGGACGAACCCGGGCTTGCCGTCGCCGAGCAGGCGGTCGAACACGTCGGACGTCGATTCGGCGTGGCCGTGCTCGACGAGAAAGCGCGCGAAGTGTGTGCGCGAGATCAGGTCGGGATTCGATACGTACTTCAGCGCGCCTTCGTACGCGTCGGGGATGCCGAGCGTCGCGAGTTGCGCGCCGATCGCCCGCGCGCGTGCCGCGCGGCCGTGACGCGTGCGGTACAGGCCGTCGACGAGCGTCGGGTTCGCGGGATCGATGTTCAGGCCGACTATATGCACGGTGCGCGATGCCCACGTGACCGAAATCTCGACGCCGCTCAGGTAACGCATGCCGAGCGCTTCCGCCTCGCTGCGCGCCTCAGCCTGGCCGCCGATCTCGTCGTGGTCGGTCAGCGCCCACAGGGTCACGCCGCCGGCATGGGCGCGGCGCGCGACGTCGGCAGGCGACAGCAACCCGTCGGAAACATTCGAATGGCAGTGGAGATCAGCGTTCATTGTCGGCATGGCAGGTAAGGCTTCATTCTACTGCAATGCGGCAATTGCACCGCCAGCCTGCCCCGCCGCCGCCGTCGCAGACCTACGCGCAGAACGCCTCGATCAGCGCCGCAATCTGCTCGGGCTGGTCGTGATGCACCATGTGGCCGGCATCCTCGACGAGCTTCTCGCGCCAGTCGGGGAACGCGTTGAAACGCGCCTTGAATTCCGGCAGCGGGATGTCGCCGGCGAGGTGCGCGAGCGTCGGCGAATTGACGGCCTCGACGTGCAGCACCTTCGCGCGCACCTGCGCCCAGGTGGCCATCACCTCGTCGAGCCGGTACAGCAGCGGCCCCGGCATCTTGTGCGCGGGGTCGGCCAGCAGGTGATAGAGACCGTCGTCGCCGCGCTTCGACCAGTGCGCGGCGAGGAAGGCGGCGCGGCGCGGGTCGAGCCGCGGATTGGTCCTGGTCAGGCGCGCCGCCACGTCGTCGAGGGACGCGTAAGGGCGCAGCGCGGGCGGCTCACGCAGTTCGTCCAGCCAGCCGCGCAGCCGGCGCGGCGCCTGCTCGGCCCGCGCGGGCGCGAGCCCGAAACCCTCGAGGTCGACCACGCGCCGCACGCGGGCCGGCCGCGCGCCCGCATACAGGCACACGACGTTCGCGCCCATACTGTGCCCGACCAGATTGACTTCGCCGGTCGGCGCATAGTGATCGACAAGCGCATCGAGGTCGCCCAGGTATTCGTGGAACCAGTAGTGGCCGCCGCCCTGCCGCGCGACCGGCCAGTCGGACAGCCCGAAGCCGCGCGCATCGGGCGCGATCACCTGCCAGTCGCCCGCGAGCGCATCGACGACGAACTGGAACGACGCCGCAACGTCCATCCAGCCGTGCAGCATGAACAGCGTCGGCGCATCGGGCCGGCCCCAGCGCCGCACATGCAGCGTCACGCCGCGCACCGTGACGAAATCGGAAACAGAACTCGACGCACTCATTGCAGCCGCCAAAAAAAAGAATGATCGTTCGATTATAGCGGCGGCGCCTCCGTTCCGGCGGTCGGCATTCGAGGTCAAGCTCTAGCGGCCGGGTCATTCAAGGGTCTACCGGGAACCGCCACCAGCCGGGCGCGGGCCGGCCTGGCGGCAGACAGCACGCAGCCGGACGCGATCCGGCTAACGCGCGGCGTTTCCGTCCGCTGCGTCCTGCGCGGCCAGTTCGTCGAGTTCGGCCTGCTCGAATCCGGCATCGCGACGCGCATCGAAGTTGAACGGGCCGCGCAGCCGCGGCGCATGGTATTGCTCGGCGAGCTGGCGGTAGGCCGGCACCGGATCGCGGCCGGTTTCGTCGCACAGATACCGGAACCAGCGGTTGCCGATCGCGACATGACCGACCTCGTCGCGCAGGATCACATCGAGGATCGCGGCCGACGCATCGTCGCCCGCCTGTACGAGCCGCGCACGGATCGGCGGCGAAGCATCGAGCCCGCGGGCCTCGAGCGTGCGCGGCACGAGCGCCATGCGCGCCAGCACATCGCCCTTGGTCCGCTCGCACATCTCCCACAGCCCGTTGTGCGCGGGAAAATCGCCGTACGCATGCCCGAATGCCGCCAGCCGGTCGGACAGCAGCGTGAAGTGATAGGCCTCCTCGGCCGCGACCTTCAGCCAGTCCGCATAAAACGCATCCGGCAGGCCCGCGAACCGCCAGACCGCGTCGAGCGCCAAATTGATCGCATTGAATTCGATATGGGCGAGCGCGTGCAGCAGCACCGCGCGCCCTTCGGGCGAACGCATGCTGCGCCGCCCGAGCTGGCGCGGCTCGACCAGCGCCGGACGCACCGGGCGCCCGGGCAGGCCGGCCGGTTCGCGCAGTTCGAGCGACGGCGCGATCGCGGCCTGCCCGGCCAGCAGCGCGTCGTACAGCGAACGCACCTGCGCGGCCTTGGCCGCGGGTTCGGATGCGCGCAGCGCGTCGAGCGCGGCGTGGCGCACGCAGGCCGACGCATGACCGAAAGAAGAAGACTCCATGCTCATAAACGGGGACACCCTGCATGCGTATCGCGGGAGCGCACGCACGCGACGGTTTACAATATGCGATCGTTCCGCGGCGCCATGCGCGGGGCAAACCAGACGCGCCATTCTACCGGCGCCCATCACCGAAGAGACAAGGAGACTCCGTGACGATCTACAAGCTGGGCGATACGGCCCCGACGATCCACGAAAGCGTATTCGTCGCCGATACGGCGGCCATCATCGGCAAGGTCGTGCTCGAGGAAAACGCGAGCGTCTGGTTCGGCGCGACGATTCGCGGCGACAACGAGACGATTGCCGTCGGCGCCGGCAGCAACGTCCAGGAAGGTGCGGTACTGCACACGGACCCCGGTTTTCCGCTGACGATTGCCGAAAACGTGACGATCGGGCACCAGGCGATGCTGCACGGCTGCACGATCGGCGAAGGTTCGCTGATCGGTATTCAGGCGGTGGTCTTGAATGGAGCGGTCATCGGCCGCAATTGTCTGGTTGGTGCCGGCGCGGTCGTGACGGAAGGCAAGACGTTCCCGGACAATTCGCTGATTCTCGGCGCACCGGCGAAAGTCGTGCGCGAGCTGTCGGCGGAAGACATCGCGCGGCTGCGCGCGAACGCGAAGACATACGTCGAGCGGCGTGCGCATTTCAAGGAGCAACTCGTGCGGATCGGGTGATTCGCACGGATTTCAAGGAAGAAGAGTGAGCGACCAGTTACAGAAATTCATGTTCAATGCGGCGCCCGTGCGCGGCGAGATCGTTTCGCTGCGCAATACGTGGCAGGAAGTGCTCACCCGCCGCGACTACCCTGCCCCCGTGCGCACGGTGCTAGGCGAGATGATGGCCGCGTGCGCGCTGCTGTCCGCGAACCTGAAATTTCACGGCACCCTGATCATGCAGATCTTCGGCGACGGGCCGGTCCAGATGCTGGTCGTCCAGTGCAGCTCGGATCTGTCGATGCGGGCCACCGCGAAGTTCTCCGGCGACGCGGCGCAAACGATCGGCGACGACACGAGTTTCGCGTCGCTCGTCAACGCGAGCGGCCACGGCCGCTGCGTGATCACGCTCGACCCGGCCGACAAGCTGCCGGGCCAGCAGCCGTACCAGGGCATCGTGCCGCTGAACGGCGTCGACGGCCCGCTTGAATCGGTATCGCAGGTGCTCGAGCATTACATGCACCACTCCGAGCAGCTCGACACGCGGCTGTGGCTCGCGGCCGATCGCGACCGTGCGGTCGGCATGCTGCTGCAGAAGCTGCCGGGCGACGGCGGCATCGTGCCGCGCAACGCCGAAACCGATATCGACACGTGGGAGCGCGTCTGCACGCTCGGCGGCACGCTGTCCGCGAAGGAGCTGCTCGAGGTCGAACCGGAAGTCGTGTTCCGCCGGCTGTTCTGGCAGGAGAACGTGCAGCACTTCGAACCGGCGGGCACGCGCTTCCAGTGCTCCTGCTCGCGCGAGAAGGTCGGCGCGATGCTGCGCATGCTCGGCCGCGACGAAGTCGACAGCGTGATCGTCGAGCGCGGCCACGTCGAGATCCACTGCGAGTTCTGCAACCAGCGCTACGAATTCGATCCCGTCGACGTCGCGCAGTTGTTCGCGGCGCCCGGCGTCGAGACCGGCATCGCGCCGGCGACCGGCCAGCGTCACTGAGCGGCGCGCCCGATGCCCGCCGTCCGGGCACGGGCGCATAATGACGCCCAAGCGCCGCACGCACGACGCCGAAGGCTCGACCTTCGGCGCAAGCCGCTTCCCGCCGTCGGCGCGCTGCAGGAGAAACACATGAATCGCCCGTTTCGCACCATCGTCCTGACGAGCGTTGCAGCCGGCACGCTCGCGCTTGCCGGCTGCGCGATGCCGCCGCCGTCCTCCACGATCCTGAGCCGCCTGCCCGAACCGGGCGCGTCGGGCGGCCAGCCGCCCGCGCTGTCGAGCGCCGAACGCAAGCGCTACGACGAGATCGACCGGCAGGTGCTGCGCGAACAGAACAGCGCGATGGCGGCCGAGGCAGCCGCGCGCGCATGGGCCTATTACTCGCCGCCGCCCGTGACCGTCTATGGCGGGTATTACGGCGGATGGGGAAATCGCTGGGGAACGGGCATCGGCTACGGCTACCCGGGCTGGTGGTGGTAAGCGATCGCCCGGCCAATTGAACACTGGCAGGAAATAAAAAAGCGCGGCATTTCCCGCGCTTTTTCAATGGGTTCGAGCTGCCGCGCTCAGTGATGCGCGGCCTTGCCCTTGTCGCCGCCATGATGCCGCGACGGCTTCACGATCGACTGCGGATTCGGCACGACACGCACCGGCGCCGCCGACACGGCACCGCGCGTCGACGTATTCGAAGGCGTGTTGTTCAGCGGCACCGCCGGTGCATTCGGCGACACGAACTGCACGAATACTTCGCCGTCCTTCACCATGCCCATCTCGTAGCGCGCGCGCTCCTCGATGGCCGCGGTACCGCCCTGCAGATCCTGCACTTCGCCTGCGGTCCGCTCGTTGCGCAGCTTCTCGTCTGCATTCTTCTGGAGCTGGTCGCCGAGCTGCTGACGCAATTCATGCACCCGCAGCCAGCCGCCGTGTCCCCACCATAGGGGGTACTGAATGAGCGCCAGCAAGGCAATCAGGACGACAGTGACAAGCCGCATGTAAGAGACGCAGATATAAGAAGCGCCGCTCCGCGCACATGCACAGAGCGGCGTCGATATGACGAACCCGATATTAGCGCGTTAGCGCAGGTTATAGAAAGCCGATTTACCCGGGTAGCTCGCGATGTCGCCGAGATCTTCCTCGATGCGCAGCAGCTGGTTGTACTTCGAGATGCGGTCGCTGCGCGACAGCGAACCCGTCTTGATCTGACCGGCGTTCAGGCCGACCGCGATGTCCGCGATCGTCGAATCTTCCGTTTCGCCCGAGCGGTGCGAGATCACGGCCGTGTAGCCCGCGCGCTTCGCCATTTCGATCGCCGCGAACGTTTCGGTCAGCGTACCAATCTGGTTGATCTTGATGAGAATCGAGTTCGCAATGCCCTTCTCGATGCCTTCCTTCAGGATGCGCGTGTTCGTGACGAACAGGTCGTCGCCGACGAGCTGCACCTTCTTGCCGAGGCGATCGGTCAGCAGCTTCCAGCCTTCCCAGTCGCTTTCGTGCATGCCGTCCTCGATCGACACGATCGGGAACTTGTCGGCGAGCGTCGCGAGGTAGTCGGTGAATTCGGCCGACGACAGTTGCAGGCCTTCGCCCGCGAGCTGGTACTTGCCGTCGTGGTAGAACTCGGATGCCGCGCAGTCGAGCGCGAGCAGCACGTCCTCGCCCGCGCGATAGCCGGCCTTCTCGATCGCCTGCAGGATCGTCGACAGGCACTCGTCGTTACTGCCGAAGTTCGGCGCGAAGCCGCCTTCGTCGCCGACTGCCGTGCTCATGCCGCGGTCGCTCAGGATCTTCTTCAGCGCGTGGAACACTTCCGCGCCGCAACGCAGGGCTTCACGGAACGTCGGCTGGCTGACCGGGACGATCATGAATTCCTGGATGTCGAGGCTGTTGTTCGCGTGCGCGCCGCCGTTGACGATGTTCATCATCGGCACTGGCAGCTGCATCGCGCCCGAACCGCCGAAATAGCGGTACAGCGGCAGGCCTGCCTCTTCGGCGGCAGCCTTCGCGACGGCCATCGACACGGCCAGCATCGCGTTCGCGCCGAGGCGCGACTTGTTGTCGGTGCCGTCCAGCTCGAGCAGCGTCTTGTCGAGGAACGCCTGTTCCGACGCGTCGAGGCCCATGATGGCTTCGGAGATTTCGGTGTTGATGTGCTCGACTGCCTTCAGCACGCCCTTGCCGTTGTAGCGGCCGGCTTCGCCGTCGCGCAGTTCGATCGCTTCACGCGAGCCCGTGGACGCGCCCGACGGCACCGCCGCGCGGCCCATCGTGCCCGATTCGAGCAGCACGTCGCATTCGACGGTGGGGTTGCCGCGCGAATCCAGAATCTCGCGGCCGATGATATCTACGATTGCACTCATGGGTTTCCTCTGAGAATGACGATGGATTCTTCAAACTGCGACGGCGTGCGTGCCGGAACCGCTTTCGCTACTGACGCGCGAAGCCGTCGCAAGGTTCATTCGATCTTTAATTGAAATCGTTTTCCAGGAACGGGTTGCGCTTCACCGCCTGGTCGAGCGTGACGAGCGTCTCCAGCAGCGCGCCCATCCGGTTCAGCGGCACCGCGTTCGGGCCGTCCGACTTCGCCTCGGCCGGATTCGGGTGCGTTTCCATGAAGAGGCCCGCGACGCCCGTCGCGACCGCCGCACGCGCGAGCACCGGCACGAATTCGCGCTGGCCGCCCGAGCTCGTGCCCTGCCCGCCCGGCAATTGCACCGAGTGGGTCGCGTCGAATACGACGGGCGCGTTCGTTTCGCGCATGATCGCGAGCGAACGCATGTCCGACACGAGGTTGTTGTAGCCGAACGAGACGCCGCGCTCGCACGCCATGAAGCGATCTTCCGACAGCCCCGCTTCACGTGCCGCGTCGCGCGCCTTGTCGATCACGTTCTTCATGTCGTGCGGCGCGAGGAACTGGCCCTTCTTGATGTTGACGGGCTTGCCCGAGCGCGCGCACGCATGGATGAAATCGGTCTGGCGGCACAGGAATGCGGGCGTCTGCAGCACGTCGACGACCGACGCGACCTGCTCGATCTCGTCGATCGAATGTACGTCGGTCAGTACCGGCAGGCCGAGCTGGCGCTTCACCTCGGACAGGATCCGCAGGCCCTCGTCCATTCCGAGGCCGCGAAACGACTTGCCCGAGCTGCGGTTCGCCTTGTCGTAGGACGACTTGTAGATGAACGGAACGTTCAGCTTCGCGCAGATCTCCTTCAGGCGGCCCGCCGTGTCGATCGTCATTTGCTCCGATTCGACGACGCAGGTACCCGCGATCAGGAAGAAAGGCTTGTCGAGACCGACCTCGAAATCGCACAGCTTCATGCTTTCACTCCGCGCGCTTGCTTGTTGGCGAGCGCGGCTTCGACGAACGACTTGAAGAGGGGATGACCGTCACGCGGCGTGGACGTGAATTCCGGGTGGAACTGGACGCCGACGAACCACGGGTGCATCGAGCGCGGCAGCTCCATCATTTCCGGCAGATCCTCGCTCGGGGTACGCGCGCTGATGATAAGGCCGCCGCTTTCGAGCTGGGGCACGAAGCGGTTATTGACTTCATAACGGTGGCGATGACGCTCGTTCACGTCCTTGCCGTAGATTTCTTCCGCCATCGTGCCGGGCTTGATCGGGCAGCGCTGCGAGCCGAGGCGCATCGTGCCGCCGAGATCGGATTCCTCGGTGCGCGTCTCGACCTTGCCGTCGCGGTCGTACCACTCGGTGATCAGCGCGACCACGCGTTCCGGCGTGTCCGGATCGAATTCCGTGCTGTTCGCCTGCTTCAGGCCGACGACGTCGCGCGCGAACTCGATCACCGCGAGCTGCATGCCGAGGCAGATGCCGAGATAAGGCACCTTCGCCTCGCGCGCATAGCGGATCGCCGCGATCTTGCCTTCGGTGCCGCGACGGCCGAAACCGCCCGGGACCAGCACCGCGTCGAGGTGCTTCAGGCTGTCGACGCCGTTCGTCTCGATCTCTTCCGAGTCGATGTACTCGATGTTGACCTTGGTCGACGTGTGCAGCGACGCGTGACGCAGCGCCTCGATCAGCGACTTGTACGATTCGGTCAGGTCGACGTACTTGCCGACCATGCCGATCGTCACTTCGTGCTTCGGGTTCTCCAGCTTCTCGACGAGCTCCGACCACATGCTCAGGTCGGCATCGTGCGGCGTCAGCTTCAGCTCGTCGCAGATGATCTTGTCGAGGCCCTGGTCGTGCAGCATCTGCGGAATCTTGTAGATGCTGTCGGCGTCCCACACCGAGATCACGGCGTCTTCCGGCACGTTCGAGAACATCGAGATCTTCTTCGACTCGTCGTCGGGGATGCGGCGATCCGCGCGGCACAGCAGCACGTGCGGCAGGATGCCGATCTCGCGCAGCTTCTGCACGCTGTGCTGGGTCGGCTTCGTCTTCAGCTCGCCGGCCGTCGCGACGTACGGCACCAGCGTCAGGTGCACGAAGCACGCGCTGTTGCGGCCGAGGCGCAGGCTCATCTGGCGCGCGGCTTCAAGGAACGGCAGCGACTCGATGTCGCCGACCGTGCCGCCGATCTCGACGATCGCGACATCCGGCTCGCCGCAGGTGGCCGATGCCGCCCCGCGCTCGATGAACGCCTGGATTTCGTTCGTGATGTGCGGAATGACCTGCACGGTCTTGCCGAGATAGTCGCCGCGGCGTTCCTTGCGGATCACCGATTCGTAGATCTGGCCGGTCGTGAAGTTGTTGGCCTTGCGCATCTTCGTGCTGATGAAGCGCTCATAGTGGCCGAGGTCGAGGTCCGTCTCCGCTCCGTCTTCCGTCACAAACACTTCGCCGTGCTGGAACGGGCTCATCGTGCCGGGGTCGACGTTGATGTAGGGATCGAGTTTGAGGAGGGTGACTTTCAGACCGCGCGATTCGAGGATCGCGGCGAGGGAAGCGGCGGCAATACCCTTGCCAAGGGAAGAAACTACGCCGCCGGTGACGAAAACATATTTGGTCATCGCTGGATGCTCGCGGGAAAAACGGATTATACCGTAAAGCCCGCCCTTTTCTCAGCAACTGACGCGATGATCGCGCCCTTTCGGGCGGACCCGCGCCAACCGTGCGCCGGGGGCGAACCGGCCGGCCGGTCGGCGCGGCCGCACCCGCCGCGGCGCGTACCGGACCGCCGGACGGAGCGTCAGGCGCGCTTCGCGAGCGGCGCGCCGCCCTGCGACACACCGCCCTCTTCCGCCTTCAGCGAATTCAGCATCCGCTGCAATGCACGGGCGGTCTCGAGCGGCCGCTCCATCGGGAACAGGTGGCTGCCCTCGAGCCATTCGACGCGGCCGCGCGCCGCCCGGCGCGTCGCGTCGAGCCCGACCTGCCGCACCTCGCGCGAACGCGTGCCGGCGAGAAAACCGATCGGCACCGGCGCGCCGTGCGCGAGCCGCGGGCCGAGCGTGTGCGGCAGCGTCCGGTAGATCAGGTATTCGACCTGCCGGTCGAACGCGAGCGCACGCTCGCCGTCGGCACCGGCCTGCGGAATGCCGTAGTCGATGTAGTCGGCCAGCATCCGTTCGTCCCAGCGCGCGAACGCGGGCTTCTCGCGGAAATGCCGCCAGACTTCGTCGCGGCTCACCCAGTGCGTGCGCCGGTTGCGGGTCGCGGCGGCCGGCGACAGCCGCTCGTCGAGCCCCGCCCACTGGCTCGCGCGCAACGCGCCCGCACGCCAGCCCGCGATGATCGGCGAATCGATCATCACGACGCCGCGCACCCATTGCGGCTTCTTCAGCGCGGCCATCAGCGACAGGTAGCCGCCGAGCGAATGGCCGACGAGCCAGACCGGACGCTCGTAGCGGCTGCCGATGTCGTCGAGCAGTTGCTCGACGAGATGCGGCCAGTCGCGCGTCACCGGGTAGCGGCGGTCGTGGCCGATCCGCTCGATGTAGCGCAGCTCGTAGTCGTCGGCCAGTTCGGCGAAGATCGTCCGGTACGTCGACGCCGGAAAGCCGTTCGCATGCGAGAAGTGGAGGATGTCCTTCAAACGCCGATGTCTCCTTTGTCGACGGGAGTATGTGCTTCAGCACTTACTCCCGTCCCGTGCTTCGCGTTCTATCGGGCCCGTGCTTCCGCACTTTGCGCGAGCCTATGCATTCTTTATGAACCGGCCGTCGCCCCGCTCAACGGTCCATCCAGTACCGTCGCCGTACATCGCGATAGCGCTCGAATGCAAACCCGCCGTCGGCCGGTGCGACGTCGAACCGCACGGCACCGTCGCGATCGGTGCGCAGCAGCGGAATCCCGCGTGCCTCGTAGCGCGCGAGGACGGTCCGGTGCGGATGTCCGAACCGATTGCGATAGCCTACAGGAAATACCGCGACGCGCGGCCCGACCGAATCGAGGAAAGGCTCGACCGACGACGTGCGGCTGCCGTGGTGCGGAACGACCAGGATCTGTGCGGCCAGCGCGTCGCGCGCGGCGTCCACGAGCTGGCGTTCGGCGCGTGCTTCGATGTCGCCCGTCAGCAGCGCGGACGTGCTGCCCGCGTCGATACGCAGCACGCACGATTGCCCGTTCGACGCGCCCGTGTCCGGGCCGCCCGATGGCCAGAGCATCGTGAAGACGACGCCGTCCCAGGTCCAGCGCTGCCCGGCCGCGCACGGCAGCCGGTCGGCGACGCCGGCGGCCGTCGCGTCGCGCCATAGCCGGTTCTTCGACGGAATGCCGGCCAGCAGCTGGCGCACGTCGGCTGCCGCATAGACGGCCGGCGCGCCGCCCGCGTGATCGGCGTCCGCGTGACTGAGCACGAGCGAATCGATCACCGCGATGCCGCGCGAGCGCAGCGCCGGCGCGACGATCCGCGCACCGGCATGCGTCGACTCCGCGCCCGGCCCGGCATCGAACAGCAAGGTTCGGCGCGCAGTCTCCACCAGCACCGACGCGCCCTGCCCGACGTCGAGCACGGTCAGCCGGAAGCCGCCCGGCGGCGGCGCATCGGGTGCCGGCGCGACGAGCGGCAGCCACGTGAGCGGCGCCGCCCAGCGCAACGGCCAGCCGCGCGGCATCAGCGCCCATGCGACACCCACGCACGCAAGCGCCAGCACGGGCCAGTCGGGCATGCGCAGCCAGAACACGCCGGCCGGCCAGTCGGCGAGGTGCCCGAGCAGCGTCATCATCGGTTCGAGCGCCGCATGCGCAAGCCGGAACGCATACGCATCGAGCGGCGCGGGCAACGCGATGCCGGCCAGCACGATCGGCGTCACGACCGTGCTCACCCAGGGAATCGCGAACGCATTACCGAATGGGCCCGACAGCGAAATCTGCGCGAACCACGCCGCCGTCAGCGGTGCGAGACCGATCGTCACCGCATACTGCACGCGCGTGGCCTCGGCGATACGGCGCGCGGCGCGCGCACCCCACGCGCGCAACCGGCTCGACAGGCCGGCCGTGTCGCTGCCCTCCTCGCCTTGCTCGTCGACCTCACGCGCCGCGCGCCAACCCGCAACGGTCAGCAGAATGACGGCGACCGCCCCGAACGACAGCCAGAACCCGGCAGACAGCACGGCCCACGGATCGGCGAGCAGCACGCTGCCGAGCGCCGCGCACAGCACCGCCGACGTCGGCACGCTGCGCCCGGCCAGATACGCGATGCCGCCGGCCGCGATCATCCACCACGCACGCTGCGCCGGCACGTTGAAACCGGCGAGCGCCGCATAGCCGGCCGCGGCCGCCAGCGCGGCAAGCGATGCCGCATACGGCGCCGGCAACACGAGCGTCGCGGCCCGCGCACGCCAGCGCAGGCGGCGCCAGACCATCGACACGAGCCCGCCCGCGATCGCGCCGACAAGCCCGACGTGCAGGCCGGAGATCGCGACCAGATGGCTCGTACCCGTGTTGCGCAGCACGCGCCAGTCGTCGTCGCCGATGCCGGACTGGTCGCCGATCGCGAGCGCGGCGACGATGCCGCGATGACCGGCGTCGACGCCGAGCGTCTCGCCGATGCGTGCCCGCAGCACGTCGCGCAGGCGGTCGATCGATGCACGCCAACCCAATGCGTGCGCATCGAGCAATACCGAACGCCGCGGCGCGCTGACGTAACCGATCGCGCGAATGCCTGCGGCAAGCCACGCCGCCTCGCTGTCGCGCACGCCGGCATTGGCCTCGGCGTGCGGGCGCTTCAGGCGCACGACGAAGCGCCAGCGCTGCGCGGCACGCAGCTCGGGAAGCGGATCGCGCGTCGCGGCTGCGCCATACGCGCGCCACGACAGCCGGATCAATGGCGGAAAACGGGCCAGCCCCGCATCGTTCGACTCGACTGCGAGCAGCAGCCGCGCGCCCATGTCGTCGACGACGGGCAGCCCCCGGATCACGCCGGCGACGACGATGTCGCGCCCTTCCCAATCGACGGGCAAGCTGTCGCGCAGCCGCCATTCGGCCCGCGCCGCCGCATAACCGAACCCCGCCACGCAGGCCGCGAGCGCGCACAGCATCCATCCGAGCGCGACGGCCGTGCGCGTGCGCCGGCAGCGCACGCACCACACTCCCAGCGCCGCGCAACCGGCAAGCGCGGCCGCACCGGCTGTCCATGCGATCGCGCCCGGTAACGCCGCCTGCCGCTGCAGCACGACGACGCCGAGCGCGAACGCGATCCACCACACGCGCATCCCGCCTCCTCGTCGACCTGGCGCCGCCATTGCGAATGCGGCGCCTTCCGGCAACGATTATGCGGACGAAAGCGCGAGTCGCGGCAGCGCGGCGAGCGCGTTAGCCGAAGTGGATAGGCCAAGTGAACTGGCGTCGAGACCGCGCAGTTCGGCGAGCACGTCGCCGATGCGCGGCACCTGGTCGGGCGTGTTGCGGGATTTGTACGCCCATTCGGGCGCGATGTCGGGCGCGTCCGTCTCGACGACGATCGCGTCGAGCGGCAATTGCGCCGCAAGCCGGCGGATCTGCAACGCGCGCGTGAATGTCACGTTGCCGCCGAAGCCGAGATGCAGCCCCTGCGCGAGATACGCTTCGGCCTGCTGGAAACTGCCGTTGAATGCATGCGCGATGCCGCGCCGCACGCCGAAGCGGCGCAGCCCCGCGAGCACGCGGTCCTGCGACTTGCGCACGTGGCACAGCACGGGCAGGTCGAATTCGCGCGCCAGCTTGAGCTGCCCCTGGTAGAAGAACTGCTGCCGGTCTTCGTCGAGCCCCGGCACGAAATAGTCGAGGCCGATCTCGCCGATCGCGACGAAGCGCGGATCGTCGAGGCTCGCCTCGATCTCCATGCGCAGCCGGTCGAGATCCTCGTCGCGCGCGTGCGGCGTATACATCGGATGGATGCCGAGCGCATAGACGGCACCCGGCGTGCGCTGCGCAAGTTCGCGCACTGTCGTGAAGTTGTCGCGCCCGATGCTCGGGATCACGATGCGCGACACGCCGGCCGCGCGTGCCGCCTGCGCGACCGCGTCACGGTCGGCGTCGAACTCGGCGGCATCGAGATGGCAGTGCGTATCGATCCACATGACGGCATTCCTGTACCCCTCGCGCCGCGCCGGGACGAACCCGGCGGCCCGGCCAGGGGCGTTCGCTTACACCGGCAGCGCCGGCTCCTCGTGCAGCACGCCGTCGCGCAGCCGCATGATGCGGTCGCAGCGTGCGGCGAGATCGGGATCGTGCGTGACGATCACGAAGCTCGTTTCGAGCGTCTCGGACAGTTCGAGCATCAGGTTGAACACCGTGTCTGCCGTCGTGCCGTCGAGGTTGCCGGTCGGCTCGTCGGCGAGCACGCATGCGGGTTTCGTGACCAGCGCGCGCGCGATCGCGACACGCTGCCGCTCACCGCCCGACAGTTCGCCCGGCCGGTGCTTCGCACGCGGGCCGAGACCGACGCGTTCGAGCATCGCCTGGGCCTGCGCGCGCGCGTCCTCGGTCGTCATCCGGCGGATGCGCAGCGGCATCGCGACGTTGTCGAGCGCGGTGAACTCGGGCAGCAGGTGATGGAACTGGTAGACGAAGCCGAGCGCGCGGTTGCGCAATTCGTTGCGCTCGCGCTCGGCGAGTTGCGTAAACGGCTTGCCGAGCAGCGACACTTCGCCCGCGCTCGGCTCGTCGAGCCCGCCCAGCACATGCAGCAGTGTGCTCTTGCCGGAACCCGACGCGCCGACGATCGCGAGCTTTTCGCCGCGCCGCACCGTCAGCTCGGCATTGTTGAGCACCTGCACGTTGAAGCCGCCTTGCACGAACGCCTTCGTGATCCCGCGCGCCTGAAGCACGTATTCCTGCATACCTGCCGAATCCTGTCTGTTGTGTTGTTCTGAATCCGCGAATGCGGTTGCGCGGTCATTCATAGCGGAGCGCCTCCGCCGGCTTCACCTTCGCGCCGCGCCAGCTCGGATAGAGCGTCGCGACGGCCGACAGCGCGAACGCGATCAGGCCGATCCGGATCACGTCGCTCGCGACGAGTTCGGACGGCAGCTCGCTGATGAAGTACACGGACGGCGGCAGGAACTGCACGCCGAACAAGTGCTCGATCATCGGGATCAGCCACGGGATGCTCCACGCGATCAGGCAGCCGAGCGCAACGCCCGACGCCGTGCCGACGAAGCCGATCGTCACGCCCTGCACGACGAAGATCTTCATGATCGACCCCGGCTGCGCGCCGAGCGTGCGCAGGATCGCGATGTCGGCCTGCTTGTTGGTCACGGTCATCACGAGCGACGACACGAGGTTGAACGCGGCCACGGCAATGATCAGCGTCAGGATGATGAACATCATCCGCTTCTCGATCTGCACGGCCGAGAACCACGTCTTGTTCTGCTGTGTCCAGTCGCGGATGTACAGGCTGCCCGACAACGTATGCGACAGCTCGACCGCAACCTGCGGCGCCTTCTGCATGTCCGTCAGCCGCAGCCGCACGCCGGTCGGCGCAGTCATCCGGAACAATGCCTCGGCATCGCGGATGTTGATCATCGCGAGCGTGCTGTCGTATTCGTAGTGGCCCGACTCGAACACGCCGACGACCGTGAACTGCTTCAGGCGCGGCATCATGCCGGCCGGCGTGATCGAGCCTTCGGGCGCGACCAGCGTGACCTTGTCGCCGACCGTCACGCCGAGGTTGCCGGCGAGCGCGTCGCCGAGCACGATGCCGAACTGGCCCGGCACGAGCGCGCCGAGCTGCCCGGCCTTCATGTCCTTGCCGATGTCGGATACCTGCGGCTCGAGCGTCGGCTCGACGCCGCGCAGCATCACGCCGCTCACCGCGTCCTGGCGCGTGAGCAGCGCCTGCGCGTCGACGTACGGCGCCGCGCCGACCACCGACGGATTGCGGCGCGCTTCCTGCGCGGTCAGTTGCCAGTCGGGCATCGAGCCCGTCGGCGAGAACACCTCGACGTGCGCGAGCACCGACAGCATGCGGTCGCGCACCTCCTTCTGGAAGCCGTTCATCACCGACAGCACGACGATCAGCGCCGCGACGCCAAGCGCGATCCCGAGCATCGACACGAGGGCGATGAAGGAAATGAAGCCGTTGCCGGTCGTGCGTTTGCCGGCGCGCGTATAGCGCCAGCCGATCTGCCATTCGTACGGAAGTTTCAAGCGAATCCTTTCTGCTGGTTACGGCGGGAAGGCGCCCCGCGGCCGGACCGCCGCCCGGCGGCCACCACCGGCCAGGGTACGGTCGAAAAACGGCCGCCGGACGCGAACAGGCCGTCTGCCGGCCCGATCACGCGCGCAGTTTGCCATACAATGCGCACCATCATGCACGACCGACGCCTCCATTTTCTCGTTCCGTTCGCGCTGCCGTCGGCGGCCGATGCGGCCTCGTCCCTGCACACGCTGGACAGCCCCGCGCTCGAAAAGTTGCTCGCCCGTGCGCGCCTCGTCGAGCGCGTGGCCGGCGAGGACTTCCAGCGCACGCTGCCGCACGAGCGCTGGCTGGCCCGCCAGTTCGGCGCGACCCAGGGCAACGCCGCGGACGAGGCGCCGCTCGCGCCCTACATGTTGCTGGCGGACGGCGGCGACCCCGGCGCGCAAGCATGGGCATGCGTCGAGCCCGTCCACGTCGAAATCGCGCACGATCACCTGGTGCTCGTCGATCCGGCGGCCCTCGCGCTCGACGACGGCGACGCGGCCGCGCTACTCGCGGTCGCGCGGCCGCTGATCGAGGAGCTCGGCGTGCGGCTCGAAGCGCCGAACCCCGCGCGCTGGTACCTGTCGAGCGAACAGCTCGCACGGCTCGCCGGCGCCGCGCCGCTGCGCGCAAGCGGCCGCAACATCGAGATCTGGCTGCCGCACGAGGCACACACGGGCGAACGCTCGCGGATGTGGATGAAACTGCAGAACGAAGTACAGATGGCGTGGTTCCAGCACCCGGTCAACGAAGCCCGCGAGGCGCGCGGCCTGCCGGCCGTCAACTCGATCTGGTTCCATGCGCAGGGCACGCTGAAGCCGGTTGGCAAGCCGTTCGCGCGCGTGCTGTCCGCATCGCCCGCCGCGCTCGGCCTCGCGCGCGCCGCGCAAGCCGAAGCCGCCCCCCCACCCGCCGCGTTCGGCGCGCTGCCCGCCGGCGACGGCGCGACGCTCGTCGAACTCCCCGCGTTGACCACCCCATTCATCGAACAGGACTGGGCGCGCTGGCACGACGGGCTCGCCGCGCTCGAGCGCGACTGGTTCGCGCCGGTGCTCGCCGCGCTGCAAAACGGCGCGCTCGCCAGCGTCGAATTCACGCTGTGCGGCGATACGAGCTCCGTGACGCTGCACGCGACGCGCGGCGACCTGCGCAAGTTCTGGCGCCGCCGTGCGCTCGCCTCCCTGTTCGAATAACAAGCAGACCCCGAATGACCCGGATCGTTACCCGCCCCGTCGCGCCCGCCGACGCCGAAGTGCTCGCGCGCCACGGCCTGCATCCCGTCCTCGCGCGCCTGTATGCGTCGCGCGGCGTGCAGTCCCCGACCGACATCGAGACCGCGCTTGCGCGTCTCGTCCCGCCTACCGAGCTGAAGGGTTGCGCCGACGCGGCGTCGCTGCTCGCCGACGCGATCGCCGACCAACGACGCCTGCTCGTCGTCGCCGACTACGACTGCGACGGCGCGACCGCCTGCGCGGTCGCGGTGCGCGGCCTGCGGATGTTCGGCGCGCAGATCGACTACCTGGTGCCGAACCGCTTCGAATACGGCTACGGCCTCACGCCCGAGATCGTCGAGCTCGCTGCCGCGCGCAAGCCCGACCTGCTGATCACCGTCGACAACGGGATCGCGAGCGTCGCGGGCGTCGAAGCCGCGAACGCGCGCGGCATCGACGTGCTCGTCACCGACCACCACCTGCCCGGCGACGCGCTGCCCGCCGCCCGCGCGATCGTCAACCCGAACCAGCCCGGCTGCGCGTTCCCGAGCAAGCACATCGCCGGCGTCGGCGTGATGTTCTACGTGCTGCTCGCGCTGCGCGCCGAGCTGCGCCGCCGCGGTGCATTCGCGAGCAAGGAAGCCGAGCCGCGTCTCGACGGCCTGCTCGACCTCGTCGCGCTCGGCACCGTCGCCGACGTCGTGCGGCTCGACGGCAACAACCGCGTGCTCGTCGCGCAGGGGCTGCAGCGCATCCGCAACGGCCGCATGCAGCCGGGCATCGCCGCGCTGTTCCGCGCCGCCGCGCGCGAAGCACGCACCGCGTCGGGCTTCGACCTCGGCTTCGGCCTCGGTCCGCGGCTCAACGCCGCGGGGCGGCTGTCCGACATGTCGCTCGGCATCGAATGCCTGATCACCGACGACATCGGCCGCGCGTGGGATCTGGCGCAGCAGCTCGACGTGATGAACCGCGAGCGCCGCGAGATCGAGGCCGGCATGCAGCAGCAGGCGCTCGCCGATCTCGCCGACGTCGACCCGGCCGACGCGTGCACGATCACGCTGTTCAACCCCGAATGGCACCAGGGCGTGATCGGCATCGTCGCCGGGCGACTCAAGGAAAAATTCCACCGCCCGTCGTTCACGTTCGCGCACGCGGACGACGAAGGCAAGCGGGTCAAGGGATCGGGCCGGTCGATCGCCGGCTTCCACCTGCGCGACGCGCTCGACCTCGTGTCGAAACGCGAACCGGACCTGATCGTCGCGTTCGGCGGCCATGCAATGGCGGCCGGCCTCACGCTCGATACCGAGAACGTGCCGCGCTTCGCGGCCGCGTTCGAGGCCGTCGCACGCGAATGGCTGTCCGACGACGCGCTCGCCCGCGTGATCGAGACCGACGGCGAACTCGAGGACGCTTACTTCACACCGCAGTTCGTCGGGCTGCTCGACGAAGCCGTCTGGGGGCAAGGTTTTCCGGCCCCGCTTTTCTCGGGCGAATTCGACGTCGTGTCACAGTCGCTCGTGAAGGAAAAGCACCTGAAGCTGCAGCTTGCGCGCGGCCGCCAGCGCTTCAACGCGATCTGGTTCAACCATACCGAGCCGCTGCCGGCGAGCGCGCTGATCGCGTACCGCCTCGTCGCCGACACGTGGAACGGCGTCACGCGCGTCCAGTTGATCGTCGAACACGCGGCCGGCTGAGCGCGGGCCGCCCGGCCCGCGATGCCCGCCGATGCATGCACGCCGCACCGGACGGGGCCGCGGCACGCGTGCGAGCACCGTTCCCGTCACCGGGCAACCCTGCCGATCGGCTATAATTCCGCTTTTTTACGAAGCAAGAAAAGCGAACGATCATGGAAGCGGAACGTCTCAACGCGATCGAAAGCTCCCTGCTCGACCTGCGCAACCGCGCGGGCGAGCTTCGGGGGTATCTTTGACTACGACGCCAAAGCCGCGCGTCTGACCGAAGTCAACAAGGAACTCGAAGACCCGAACGTCTGGAACGATTCGAAGAACGCCCAGGCACTCGGCCGCGAGAAGAAGCTGCTCGAAGGCGTCGTCACGACGCTGACGGCGCTCGATAGCGACCTGCGCGACGCGCTCGACCTGTTCGAGCTGGCCCGCGAGGAAGGCGACGAGGACACGCTCGTCGCATCGGAAGACGACGCCGCGAAGCTCGAGGCACGCGTTGGCGACATCGAGTTCCGCCGGATGTTCTCGAACCCGGCCGACCCGAACAACTGCTTCATCGACATCCAGGCCGGCGCCGGCGGCACCGAGGCGTGCGACTGGGCGTCGATGCTGCTGCGCCAGTACCTGCGCTACTGCGAACGCAAGGGCTTCAAGGCCGAGGTGCTCGAAGAGTCCGACGGCGACGTCGCCGGCATCAAGAACGCGACGGTCAAGGTCTCGGGCGAATACGCATACGGCTTCCTGCGCACCGAAACGGGCATCCACCGTCTCGTGCGCAAGTCGCCGTTCGATTCGTCGGGCGGCCGCCACACGTCGTTCTCGTCGGTGTTCGTCTATCCGGAAATCGACGACTCGATCGAAGTCGAGATCAACCCGGCCGACCTGCGCATCGACACGTACCGCGCCTCGGGCGCCGGCGGCCAGCACATCAACAAGACCGACTCGGCCGTGCGGATCACGCACATGCCGACCGGCATCGTCGTGCAGTGCCAGAACGACCGCTCGCAGCACCGCAACCGCGCGGAAGCGATGGCGATGCTGAAGTCGCGCCTGTACGAAGTCGAGATGCGCAAGCGCCAGGCCGAACAGGACAAGCTCGAATCGAGCAAGACCGACGTGGGCTGGGGCCACCAGATCCGCTCGTACGTGCTCGACCAGAGCCGCGTGAAGGATTTGCGCACGAACGTCGAAATGAGCAACACCCGCGCGGTGCTCGACGGCGATCTCGACGACTTCATCAGCGCGAGCCTCAAACAGGGCGTGTAAGCGCCGCGGCGCGGCCTGGCCAGGTCGCGCCGCCCTTGCCCTTCCCGTTTGCGTTGCCGCACCCACTCCGAATTCCGACCATCATGACCGAACCGACCCAAACGCAGCCCGCCGTCGCAGCGGACGAAAACCAGATCATTTCCGAGCGCCGCGAGAAGCTGCGCGCTTTGCGCGAGCAAGGCGTCGCCTACCCGAACGACTTCCGTCCGACGCACCACGCGGCCGATCTGCAGGTGAAATTCGCCGACTCGGACAAGGCCGCGCTCGAAGCGAACCCGGTCGAGGTGTCGGTCGCCGGCCGCATGATGCTCAAGCGCGTGATGGGCAAGGCGAGCTTCGCGACGGTGCAGGACGGTTCGGGCCAGATCCAGTTCTTCGTGACGCCGAACGACGTCGGCGCGGAAACCTACGACGCGTTCAAGAAGTGGGACCTCGGCGACATCGTGGCCGCGCGCGGCGTGCTGTTCCGCACCAACAAGGGCGAGCTGTCGGTCCAGTGCAAGGAGCTGCGCCTGCTGTCGAAGGCGCTGCGCCCGCTGCCGGACAAGTTCCACGGCCTCGCCGACCAGGAAATGCGCTACCGCCAGCGCTACGTCGACCTGATCGTCACGCCGGAAACGCGCGACACGTTCCGCGCACGCACCAGGACGATCGCGTCGATCCGCAAGTTCATGGATTCGGCCGACTTCATGGAAGTCGAGACGCCGATGCTGCACCCGATCCCGGGCGGCGCGGCCGCGAAGCCGTTCGTCACGCATCACAATGCGCTCGACATGCAGATGTTCCTGCGCATCGCGCCGGAGCTGTACCTGAAGCGCCTGATCGTCGGCGGCTTCGAGCGCGTGTTCGAAATCAACCGCAATTTCCGGAACGAAGGCGTGTCGCCGCGTCACAACCCGGAATTCACGATGATGGAGTTCTACGCCGCGTACACCGACTACCGCTGGCTGATGGACTTCACCGAGCAGCTGATCCGCCAGGCGGCGATCGACGCGCTCGGCACCGCGACGATCCAGTACCAGGGCCGCGAGCTCGACCTCGCGAAGCCGTTCCATCGCCTGACGATCACGCAGGCGATCCAGAAGTATGCACCGCAATACACCGACGGCCAGCTGTCGGACGACGCGTACCTGCGCACCGAACTGAAGCGCTTCGGCGTCGATGTCAAGCAGCCGGCGTTCCTGAACGCGGGCATCGGCGCACTGCAGCTCGCGCTGTTCGAGGAAACGGCCGAAGCGCAGCTCTGGGAACCGACGTTCATCATCGACTACCCGGTCGAGGTGTCGCCGCTCGCACGCGCATCGGATACAGTGCCGGGCATCACCGAGCGTTTCGAGCTGTTCATGACCGGCCGCGAGATCGCGAACGGCTTCTCGGAGCTGAACGACCCTGAAGACCAGGCCGCGCGCTTCAAGAAGCAGGTCGAGCAGAAGGATGCGGGCGACGAGGAAGCGATGTTCTTCGACGCCGACTACATCCGCGCGCTCGAATATGGGATGCCTCCGACCGGCGGCTGCGGGATCGGCATCGACCGCCTCGTGATGCTGCTGACCGACAGCCCGACGATCCGCGACGTGCTGCTGTTCCCCCATCTGCGCCGCGAAGACTGACGGCCGCGCCCGCGTGTGCGCCGCGCCCTGCGGCGCGCACGCATCAGCTTTGTAACGACGCGTAAATCCCGCCAGCCGGCGTCCGCCGGCTTTCGATCCTCCCCCGTTTTATTCCCTCGTCGCGACGGCCTGCCCCGGGTTTTCCCGGTAACGATCGCCCACGCCCCGCTGCAATTCGTTACACCTTGATACGGCGCGCCCCTCGCCGGTCGACGACACTCCTTTTGCGTCACCACGCATGAGCACGGGACCAGAACGAGGCGCCGGAACGCCGAGTCTGCTTGACCCCGAAGCGTGGGATCCGGCCCGGCGACAACGTACCGATCCGGATCGACATCGGAGAAAAAAATGGACAACCAGAATCAGACCACGCCGCAAAAGCAACGCCTCCATCCGCTGATCGCCACTGCAGCCGGCGCCGTTATCGTCGCCAGCCTTGCGGCAACGGCAGCGATTACGGGCGTATTCCCGAAGGCCAGCAGCAGCAACGAACAGAACGGCCAGACCCAGGCCGCGCTGATCGCGTCGCAGCCGGCCGTCGATACGGCTGCGGCCGCCAGCGCCGCGCTGGCCGCGCAAGCCCGGCAGCAGGCGGCCGAACAAGCCGCCGCGCAGCAGAAGGCGATCGCGCAGGCCGAACCGAAGCCCGCGCGCCCGGCGACGACGCACCGCCGTCATACGCAGGCACCGCAGCCGCCGCAATACGCGCAGCAGCAGCCGTCCGCGCCCGCCCAGGCTGCCTACTGCCAAAGCTGCGGCACGGTCGTCGCGATCACGCAGACGCGCACGCCGGGCCAGAGCTCGGGGATCGGCGCCGTTGGCGGTGCAGCGGCCGGCGGCCTGCTCGGCAACCAGTTCGGCAACGGTAACGGCCGCACCGCGATGACGATCATCGGTGCGCTGGGCGGCGGTCTCGCCGGCAACCAGGTCGAGAAGCAGGTACGCGCGGAAACCGACTATCAGGTGCAAGTGCAGATGGAAAGCGGCGCGACGCGCACGTTCACGTACCACAACCCGCCGCCGTTCGGCCAGGGCCAGCGCGTGCGGATCGAGAACGGCACGCTGGTCGGCGCGTAAGCGGCCGCTGCCCGCGCGTCGTGCCCGGGCAAGCGACCTGAAAACGAAAACGGCTCGCGAGCGATTGCTCACGAGCCGTTTTTTCATTGCCGGCCGTGTGCGCCATTACAGCGCACGCCGTGCTCAGTCTTCGTCGTCGAAATCCGATTCGTCGATCCAGTGCGCCTGGATCGCTTCGAGGATCTTCTCGCCGGAATGCTTCGGATCGTCGTCGAAGCCGTCGAGTTCAAGCACCCACTGGCGCAGGTCGACGAAGTTGATCCGCTGCGGGTCGATGTCCGGGTGCTTGTCCGCCAGTGCAATGGCTATTTCGCGCGAATCGGTCCATTTCATCGCCTGCCTCCGGGTTGTCAGTGATTTTCCTTCGCGTGGTTGATCGAGTACTTCGGAATCTCGACCACCAGGTCCGAATCTTCCGTCACGATCGCCTGGCACGACAGGCGCGACGTCGGCTCGAGGCCCCACGCCTTGTCCAGCAGGTCGTCCTCGTCCTCCTCGGACGGCGCCAGATCGTTGAAGCCCTCGCGGATCACCACATGGCACGTCGTGCACGCGCACGACTTCTCGCATGCATGCTCGATCTCGATTCCGTGGTCGAGCAGGTTGTCGCAGATACTCTTGCCGGGCGTCGCGTCGATCACTGCGCCGTCCGGGCACAGTTCGACGTGAGGCAGCACCACCAGTTGAGGCATGTCCGTTCCGTCAGTCAGGGTGCGGCGACAGGCGCCGCACGGTTCATTATCGCGCAGGCCGTCGCCGGCCGATGCGCAGTTCGTGAATTCAGATCTCGTCGAGCCGGCGGCCCGACAGTGCGCGCTTGATGCTCTTGTCCATCCGGCGCGCCGCGAATTCGTCGGTGCCGTCGGCCAGCGTCTTGGTCGCCGCTTCGATCGCATTCGTATCGTCGCCTTGCGCAACCGCGCGCAGCGCCGCGGCGAGCGCGTCGATCTGCGTGCGCTCGTCCGCATCGAGCAGTTCGCCGTCGGTCGCCAGCGCGGCCTGCGTCGCCTCGAGCATCCGCTCGGCCTCGACCTGCGCTTCGCGCAGCGCGCGTGCGCGCATGTCGATTTCGGCGGTCTTGAAGCTGTCCTCGAGCATCTTCGCGATGTCGTCGTCGGCGAGGCCGTACGACGGCTTCACGACCACCGACGCCTCGACGCCCGACAGCTGTTCGCGTGCGAACACCGACAGCAGGCCGTCCGCGTCGACCTGATAGGTCACGCGAATCCGCGCGGCGCCGGCCGTCATCGGCGGAATGCCGCGCAGCTCGAAGCGCGCGAGCGACCGGCAGTCGGCGACGAGCTCGCGCTCGCCCTGCACGACGTGGATCGCCATCGCGGTCTGGCCGTCCTTGAAAGTCGTGAATTCCTGTGCGCGTGCGATCGGAATCGTCGAGTTGCGCGGAATGATCTTCTCGACGAGGCCGCCCATCGTCTCGACGCCGAGCGACAGCGGAATCACGTCGAGCAGCAGCCAGTCGTCGCCGGTGCCGCGATTGCCCGCGAGCAGGTCGGCCTGGATCGCAGCACCGAGCGCGACGACCTGGTCCGGATCGAGGTTCACGAGCGGCGGCTGGCCGAAATACTTCGCGACCGCGTCACGGATTACCGGCATGCGCGTCGCGCCGCCGACGAGCACGACGCCCTTGATGTCGGCCGGCGTCACCTGCGCGTCGCGCAGCGCCTTGCGGGTCGGTGTGAGCGTGCGCTGCACGAGCGGCTCGACGAGCGATGCGAACGTGTCGTGCGAGATCGTCTGCACGACGTGCGCGCCGCCCGACAGCGTCACGTCGAGCGATGCCTCCGGCGCGGACGACAGTGCCTCCTTCAGCACGCGCACACGGTCGAGCAGCAGGCGCACGTCCTCGGGCGCGAGCGTCTTTGCGTCGATGCCGGCCTGCGCGAGCACCTGACCGAACAGCGCGTGATCGAAGTCGTCGCCGCCGAGTGCGGAATCGCCGCCCGCGGCCAGCACTTCGAACACGCCCTTCGTCAGCTTCAGGATCGACAGGTCGAACGTGCCGCCGCCGAGGTCGTACACCGCATAGAGGCCTTCAGCCGCGTTGTCGAGGCCGTAGGCAATCGCCGCAGCAGTCGGTTCGTTCAGCAGGCGCAGCACGTTGAGGCCCGCGAGACGCGCGGCATCCTTGGTCGCCTGGCGCTGCGCTTCGTCGAAATACGCGGGCACCGTGATCACCGCGCCGACCAGATCGTCACCGAGCGAATCTTCGGCGCGATAGCGCAGCGTCGCGAGAATCTCCGCCGACACTTCGACCGGGCTCTTCACGCCGTCGACGGTACGGATCTGCACCATGCCCGGCGCATCGACGAATTCATACGGCGCGTTCGCCGCGCCTTCGACCTCGGCCTTGCCGCGACCCATGAAGCGCTTGACCGACACGATCGTGTTGCGCGGATCGGTCGCGGCCTGCTCCTTCGCTTCGTGGCCGATGCGGCGGCCGCCCTTCTCGAGATAACGGACCACCGACGGCAGCAGCACGCGGCCCGTTTCGTCCGGCAGCACTTCGGCCACGCTGTTGCGCACGGCAGCGACGAGCGAGTTTGTCGTGCCGAGATCGATCCCGACGGCGAGTCGCCGCTGGTGCGGCGCCGGCGCCATGCCCGGTTCGGAAATTTGCAGTAAAGCCATCTTGGTTCGTTCGGGCGCTCGGCCCGTTTGCTGCGCGTGCCGCAAGGCACGCGGTTAAGTTTCGAGGCGTTCGATCTGTGTGCCCACTTCCGATGCGACCCGTTCGATGAACATCAACTGGCGCACGGCCTCGGCGGCGGCCTGATCGGCACCGCTGTCGAGCAGCGTGCCGAGGCGCTCGACGCGTACGCGCTTCTCGTCGCGCAACTCGGCGAGCAGCGTGTCGAGTGCGGCGACGTTGCGGGCGGCCGCGGCATCCTCGATGCCCTCGCGCCACTCCATCTGCTGCATCAGGAACGCAGGCTCCATCGCGGTGTTGTTTTCAGCGCCGATGTCGACGCCGCGCAGCGACAGCAGATAGGACGCGCGTTTCAGCGGATCGCGCAGCGTGCGGTACGCCTCGTTCGCGCGGGTTGCCCATTGCATCGCGATGCGCTTCTGCGCGTCGCCGGCCGCCGCGAAGCGGTCCGGATGCACCTGCGTCTGTACCGTCCGGTAGGCGGCATCCAGCGCCGCCTCGTCGAGCGCGAATTGCGCCGGCAGGTGAAACAGGTCGAAGTGGCTGTCTTTCAGCGAGACCATCGTCGCGTTCAATTCCGGTTCGTCGCGCGGCAAACGCCGCACATTAAAAAGGCGGCCCGTGCCGCCTCTTGCCCGCATCGCGCGGAGATCCGCGTCACACGCGGAACGATTCGCCGCAGCCGCACTCGTCCTTCACGTTCGGGTTGTTGAACTTGAACCCTTCGTTCAGGCCTTCGCGGGCAAAGTCGAGCTCGGTGCCGTCGATGTACGCGAGGCTCTTCGGATCGACGACGACCTTCACGCCATGGCTCTCGAACACCTGATCCTCGGGAGCCAGCTCGTCGACATACTCGAGCTTGTACGCGAGCCCCGAGCACCCGGTCGTGCGAACGCCAAGCCGCAGGCCAACACCCTTGCCGCGACGGACGAGGTATTTCTGCACGTGCTGTGCTGCTTTTTCGGTCAGTGTAATTGCCATGATGTCCTTGCCGCGGCACGCCACCGGGGCCCGCCGCGTTCCTTCTGAACCCAACCCGCTCGATGCCGCTCAGGCCGCTGCCTGATCGCCTTCCTTCGTGTCGTGACGCTTCTTGTAGTCGGCCACGGCTGCCTTGATCGCGTCTTCCGCGAGGATCGAGCAGTGAATCTTCACCGGCGGCAGCGCGAGCTCTTCGGCGATCTGCGTATTCTTGATCGACAGCGCCTCGTCGAGCGTCTTGCCCTTCACCCATTCGGTCACGAGCGAGCTCGACGCGATCGCCGAGCCGCAACCGTAGGTCTTGAACTTCGCGTCTTCGATCACGCCGTCCGCGCCGACGCGGATCTGCAGCTTCATCACGTCGCCGCAGGCCGGCGCGCCGACCATGCCCGTACCGACCGTGTCGTCGTCCTTCGCGAACGAACCGACGTTGCGCGGGTTTTCGTAGTGATCCAGAACCTTGTTGCTGTAAGACATGACTCAGACTCCTTGACTCGTTACGCTGCGTGCGCCAATCCGCCCGCGGGTGCATTCAATGCGGTGTTCAGTGTGCGGCCCATTCGATCGTCGACAGATCGATGCCTTCCTGGTGCATTTCCCAGAGCGGCGACAGTTCGCGCAGCTTCGCGATCTTGCTGTTCAGCAGGTTGATCACGAAGTCGACTTCCTGCTCCGTCGTGAAGCGGCCAACCGTGAAGCGGATCGAGCTGTGTGCGAGCTCGTCGTTGCGGCCGAGCGCACGCAGCACGTACGACGGCTCCAGCGACGCCGACGTGCACGCGGAGCCCGACGACACCGCGACGTCCTTGATCGCCATGATCAGCGACTCGCCTTCGACGAAGTTGAAACTGATGTTGAGGTTGTGCGGGACACGATGCTCCATGTCGCCGTTCACGTACGTTTCCTCGATCTGCGACAGGCCGCGCAGCAGCTTGTCGCGCAGCATGCGGACGCGCTCGTTCTCGGTCGCCATTTCTTCGCGCGCGATGCGGAACGCTTCGCCCATGCCGACGATCTGGTGCGTCGCCAGCGTGCCCGAACGCATCCCGCGCTCGTGGCCGCCGCCGTGCATCTGCGCCTCGATGCGCACGCGCGGCTTGCGGCGCACGTACAGCGCGCCGATGCCCTTCGGGCCGTAGGTCTTGTGCGCCGAGAACGACATCAGGTCGACCTTCAGCTTCGCGAGGTCGATCCCGACCTTGCCGGTCGACTGTGCAGCGTCGACGTGGAACACGATGCCCTTCTCGCGGCAGATTTCACCGATCGTCTCGATGTCCTGGATCACGCCGATCTCGTTGTTCACGTGCATCACCGACACGAGGATCGTGTCGGGGCGCAGCGCGGCCTTGAACACGTCGAGGTCGATCAGGCCGTCATCCTTCACGTCGAGGTAGGTGACTTCGAAACCGTCGCGCTCCAACTCGCGGCACGTATCGAGCACGGCCTTGTGCTCGGTCTTCACCGTGATGATGTGCTTGCCCTTGCCCTTGTAGAAATTCGCGGCACCCTTGATTGCGAGGTTGTCCGATTCCGTCGCGCCGGACGTCCAGATGATCTCGCGCGGATCCGCGTTCACGAGTGCTGCCACCTGCTCGCGCGCCTCCTCGACTGCACGCTCCGCGTCCCAGCCGTAAGCGTGGCTGCGCGACGCCGGGTTGCCGAACTGCTCGCGCAGGTACGGCACCATCTTGTCGACCACGCGCGGATCGACGGGCGTCGTCGCGCTGTAATCCATATAGATGGGCAGGTGGAGAGTCTCTTGGGTCATCTGTCGCTCCGGGTATTCTGTGCAGGGACTATGTGCGTTATGGGGTATGGCGGGCGCCTTCGCGCTCACGAACTCGCGATGTTGAACACCGAATTGGGGCCGAGCGGCATCGTACGCACGGGCTCGGCCGGCGCGGCGACGGGCTCCGGCGTGCGCCGGTCGCGCAGCACCGCAGGTGCGCCCTCGCGTGCGCGCTGCTGATCGACGAGATCCTGCAGCGACACCGAATCGAGGTATTCGACCATCTTCTGGTTCAGGGTCGACCACAGCTCGTGCGTCATGCAATGGCCGTCGGGCTGCTTCGAGCCGTCGCACGTACCCTTGCCGCCGCACTGCGTGGCGTCGAGCGGTTCATCGACCGCGATGATGATGTCGGCAACGGTGACATCCTGCGCGCGACGCGCGAGGTTGTAGCCGCCGCCCGGGCCGCGCACGGATTCGACGATTTCATGCCTGCGCAGCTTGCCGAACAGCTGTTCGAGATACGAGAGCGAAATCCGCTGGCGCTGGCTGATGCCTGCAAGCGTCACCGGGCCCTGCTCCTGGCGCAGTGCCAAGTCAATCATCGCCGTGACGGCGAAACGGCCTTTGGTGGTGAGTCTCATGGTGTCTAGGGGACTGCAATCTTGACGATTTTGGTCAAGTATAAATATTTGACGATTTTAGTCAAGTATCCATGCCTTCGAAAGGGTATTCGCAGATCGCTGAATACCGCGCGATCAGCGCTCCGTGCGGGCTCGAAGCGTCTCCAGCAGGCCCGCGCACGCGCGTTCGACCTGATCGAGCACCTGCTCGAAGCCCTGCGCGCCGCCGAAATAAGGATCGGACACTTCAGTTTCAGACGCGCCCGGCGCGAATTCCATCAGCAGACGCACCTTGCCGCGATGCTGCGGCGGGCAGCGGCGGTGCAGTTCCGCGAGATTCGCTTCGTCCATCGCGAGCAGCAGGTCGAAACGCTCGAAGTCCGCCGCACTCACCTGCCGCGCGCGCAGCGCCGACAGGTCGTAGCCGCGGCTGCGCGCGGCAGCCTGCGCACGCGTATCGGGCGGCTCGCCCACATGCCAGTCGCCGGTGCCGGCCGAATCGATCGCGATCCGATCCGCCAGTGCGGCAGCGTCGACCTGATGGCGCATCACGCCTTCCGCGGTGGGCGAACGGCAGATGTTGCCGAGACAGACGAAACAGATCGCAACGCGGGTCATCGCACTATCGGAAAGCCGCGGCGGACCGCGTGGAACAAGAACGCGCCATTATACAAATGGCGCCCGAAATCGCGCCGCCGCGCAAGGCGACGGCGCCCAGCATTACAGCGCCTTCGGCGCGGCGAGCACGACGTCGCCGGATGCCGCCGGCAGCGGCTTCGCCGCGTCGTCGACCAGCCCGAACGACACCGCGCGCGCCAGTTCGGCAGACGCCTGGTGGACCGCGAGCGGGCCGCGCGCCGGCGCATCGGCCATCGCATGCAGATAGGCAGCCGCGGCCAGCGGGACGACGATTGCCAGCGGCCAGTACATCGATATTGTCTTTTTCATGATGCGGACCTCCTTGACCTCGTTCCCCGAAACCCGATTCCGGGGACTACAGACAGGATTCTATAGACCGCATCTATCGAGATAAATATGTAAATAGCGAACGCACTGTTGTCGCCGGATGAACAGTGCTCAGCCGAGGTGACTTTGCGATGCCGCGTACAGTTCACGGAACGTGCGCCCGGTCGGCGTCGGCATGTCGCGCGTGTCCATCCAGCCGCCCATCATCGGCAGACGCCGCAGCGTGCCGCCGTTACCGCCCAGCCGCTCGAGGACGCGCACCGCGAGCTTGGTCGTCAGCGCGTACAGCGTCGGCCGCCGCGCGACGAAGCCCCATGCGGCAAGCGCGGCCCGCTCGCGCCACGGCCGCAGGTGCCGCTCGACCTGCTTCTCGCGCAGCGTGCGCAACAGGTGCGACAACGGAATCCCGACCGGACACACGCTGTCGCATTCGCCGCACAGCGTCGCGGCCTGCGGCAGGTCGAGCGTGCGCTCGAGCCCGACGTAGCTCGGCGTCAGCACCGCCCCCATCGGCCCCGGGTAGACCCAGCCGTACGCATGGCCGCCGACCTTCTGGTAAACCGGACAGTGGTTCATGCACGCGCCGCAGCGGATGCAGCGCAGCATCTCCTGGAACTCGCCGCCGATCAGGCCCGTGCGGCCGCCGTCGACGAGCACCACGTAGTTGTGCTCGGGGCCGTCCTCGTCGCCCGGCCCGCGCGGCCCGGTCAGCAGCGAAAAATAGTTCGACGTCTTCTGCCCCGTTGCCGAGCGCGGCAACAGGCGCATCGCGGTCGCCAGATCCTCGAGCGTCGGCAGCACCTTCTCGATGCCCGTCACCGCGACATGCACGCGCGGCATCACCGTGCACATCCCCTCGTTCCCTTCGTTCGTCACGATCGCGACCGAACCCGTCTCGGCAATCACGAAGTTGCCGCCCGTCACACCCATGTCGGCCGACATGAAATGCGGGCGCAGCACCTCGCGCGCCTCGCGCGTCATGTCCGGAATCTCGGTGAGCCGCTCGCGGTGGTGCGTGCGCGCGAACAGGTCGGCGATCTCTTCCTTGTCCTTGTGCACGACGGGCGCAATGATGTGGCTCGGCGGCTCGTTGTCGTTGATCTGCAGGATGTATTCGCCGAGATCCGTCTCGACCGACTGCACGCCCATCTCCGCGAGCACCGCGTTCAGACGCATCTCCTCGGACACCATCGACTTGGTCTTGATGACCTTCTTCACGTCGTGCCGGCGCGCGATGTCGGCCACGAGCCGCGCGGCATCCGCGGTCGTTTCGGCAAACAGTACCGTCGTGCCGCGCCGCGTCGCCTCGCGCTCGAATGCGTCGAGCCACACGTCGAGGTTCTCCAGCGCGCGGTTGCGGCGCGCCTTGAGCGCGGCGCGCGTGGCCGGGAAGTCGATCGCGGTCATCGCGTCGGCGCGCGCGGACACGAACTTCGTCGACAGCTTCTTCAGGTTCTGCTGCAGGCGCTGGTCGGCCAGCTTCTGGCCGGCGCGCGCCTTGAAATGCATCGATTGGACTTGCATCGCGGTATCGGGGGAAAAGTGAGCGGAACCGGGCGTCAGACGTCGCCCGCCAGCACTTGCGCGACGTGCAGCACGCGCGTGTCGCGGTCGCCGGTGCGGCGCAACCGCCCTTCGATGTTCAGCATGCAGCCGAGATCGCCGAGCACGACGACGCCCGCGCCCGACGCACGCACGTTCGCGCATTTCTCGTCCGCGATGGCCGCCGAAATATCGCCGTACTTGACCGCGAACGTGCCGCCGAAGCCGCAGCAGTGCTCGCAATCCTTCATCTCGGTGACCGCGATGCCGCGCTGCGCGAGCAGCGCGCGCGGCTGCGCCTTCACGCCGAGTTCGCGCAGGCCCGAGCACGAGTCGTGATAGGTAACGGGCCCGGTGAATTCACCGGGCTCGAGCGAGACCCTGGCGACGTTCGCGAGGAAATCGGTCAGTTCGTAGACTTTCTGCTGAAACCGCGCGTAGCGCCCCATCAGTTCGGGGTCGTCGCGGAACAGGTCGCCGTAGTGCGTGCGGATCATCCCGCCGCACGAGCCCGACGGCGCGACCACGTAATCGAACTGCTCGAACTCGCGCAGCGTCTTTTCCGCGAGATCGCGCGCCAGCGCGCGCTCGCCGGAGTTATAGGCCGGCTGGCCGCAGCAAGTCTGCGCGGGCGGCACGATCACCTCGTAGCCGGCGTCGCGAATCAGCTTGAGCGCCGAGAAACCGATTTCGGGGCGCATCAGATCGACCAGGCAGGTCACGAACAAACCGACTCGCATACGTGCTCCTTCGAGAAAACGGCTCTCATTATCCGCCGTTTGGCCGGCAAGACCAACGCGGGCTTGCGCGCAAGCCCGCCCGGCGCGAAGCGAGGACTTCCTCGAACGGCGTTCGCTTTTTTCACAATACGAGATACAATCGGCGCAACACCGCCTGACGCGTCAACCGATTCCTCCCCGACATGAGCCAACCCACCCCGGATTCAAAAACGTCGATCCAGGTGATCGAACGCATGATGCGGCTGCTGGACGCGCTCGCCGCGCACAGCGACCCCGTCAGCCTGAAGGAGCTTGCGCAGCGGACGGAGCTGCATCCGTCGACCGCACACCGCATCCTCAACGACATGGTGACCTGCCGTCTCGTCGACCGCTCCGATCCCGGCACGTACCGCCTCGGCATGCGGCTACTCGAGCTCGGCAACCTCGTGAAGGCGCGCCTGTCGGTGCGCGACGCGGCGCTGATGCCGATGCGCGAACTGCACCGTCTCACCGGGCAGACCGTGAACCTGTCGGTGCGCCAGGGCGACGAGATCGTCTATATCGAGCGCGCATATTCGGAGCGTTCGGGGATGCAGGTCGTCCGCGCGATCGGCGGCCGCGCGCCGCTGCACCTCACGTCGGTCGGCAAGCTGTTCCTCGCGGCCGACGAAACGTCGCGCGTGCGCGCCTATGCGACGCGCACGGGGCTGTCCGGCCATACGCAGAACAGCATCACCGACATCGCGAAGCTCGAGCGTGAGCTGACGATCGTCCGCCAGCAATCGTGCGCACGCGACAATGAAGAGCTGGAACTCGGCGTGCGCTGTATCGCGGCCGGCATCTACGACGATTCGGGCAAGCTCGTCGCGGGCCTGTCGCTGTCGGCGCCGGCCGATCGCCTTCAGGACGCGTGGCTCGGCCAGTTGAGCCGCACGGCGCTCACCATCTCGGAATCGCTCGGCTACCGGCCGGCGCCCACGAAGGATGCGGACGGGCTGCAGCGGCAGGCATAAGCCACCTTCACCGGCCCCGGTTCTCCCGAACGAAAAAACCCCGCGATTGCGGGGTTTTTTCTTGCAGCCAATCGGCGCGACGGCGGACCGCCGCAGACGATCAGGTGCCGCCGTTCGGCGTGTTGGCTGCCGTCAGGCGCTCGCCGCCGCCGGCATCGAGCCAGTTGCGCAGGCGTGCCGCGTCGGCGAAGCGCGAATACTTGCCGAATGAATCGAGCAGCACCATCACCATCGGCCGGCCGTGGATCGTCGCCTGCATCACGAGGCACTCGCCCGCTTCGTTGATGAAGCCCGTTTTCTGCAAGCCGATGTCCCACGAGCCGTTACCGCGGATCAGCGCGTTCGTGCTGTTGTAGGCGAGATTGCGCTTGCCCGTGTACACCTCGTAGCTGCGATCGGTCGAGAACTGGCGGATCATCGGGTACTGGTACGCGGCATTGACCATCTTCACCAGATCGCGCGCGCTCGACACGTTCGAGCTCGACAGGCCGGTCGAATTCTCGAAATGCGTATCGGCCATGCCGAGCGCCTTCGCCTTCGCGTTCATCGCGGCGATGAACGCCGGACGGCCGCCCGGGTAATAACGCGACAGCGCGGCCGCCGCGCGGTTTTCCGACGCCATCAGCGCGATATGAAGCATGTCCTCGCGCGACAGCACCGAGCCGACCGACAGGCGCGAGCCCGTGCCCTTCTCGTAGTCGCGGTCTTCGTCGGTGACTTCGATCTGGTCGGCCATCGGCGACTTCGAGTCGAGCACGACCATCGCCGTCATCAGCTTCGAGATCGACGCGATCGGCACGACGGCGTGCGAATTCTTGTCGAACAGCGGCTCGCCGGAATTCTGGTCGACGACGTACGCGACGCTCGAGCGCAGCGCGAGCGCATCCGGCGTGTCGTGCAGGCCGAACGCCTGGCCGACCGTCGGCCGGCGCGGCTGGAACGCGACCTGGCGCACCGCGCCGCGGTGGCCGCCGTGCACGCCCGCCGCGAGCGTCATGCGCTTGCGCGACGCTTTCGCGCGCGGCGCATCGGCCGCGGCGACCTTGGCGGATTGGCTGGATGCTGCCTTGACCGACTTCTTCTTCGCGGACGAAGCAGGAGCGGCGGCCTTTTTCTTGGCGGCTTGTTGGGTCTTCGCAGTGGCGGCAAAGGCGTCAGCGGGCGCGACGGACGCGGCGGTCGCCAACAAGGCGACGGCGACCGACACAGCCGCGCCGAGCGTCATGCTCTGCAACAATCTGCGCGGTGAAAACGATTCGGCTTTCATTGGGGTCTGGACAAAGCGGGCGGGAGGTTTCCGCAAGTGTAGTTAAAGCTTAAAAAAAGAGCAATATTAGGCACTTACCGATCGTCGTTAAACCGGAATGTAAGGGTCGGCCAACCTCAGACCAATCGACCCTCCCGCCCCCATCGAAAAAAATCATGGGAAGCACTGCCCGACAGCGCCCGTCTCCCGATTACACACGGTTAATTGAGATAACGTCACTTTTGGGACAATTTAAAGCGGGGAAACTACGTATCCGGCGCTCGGCGGGCCTGCAGCGCCTCTTGAGCATGGCGAAGGCACATCGTCACGGCATGTCACGCATGCGCATCGAAACGGCGCGTTTTCGACAGGAACGGAAGGATAACGTTCCACAAGCCTGTCAGGTTTACCTGTGCATGCTCGTGGTGCGCCGCGCCTGCCCCGCGCCCGTGCGCACCATTTGGGATCGAGCGTGAAACCGATTCCGAACGGCCATGATAACTCGTTGTTTTATCGATAATTTGTCACGATTGTGCAACGCACAAAAAATACTTGACATCCGTTTTCTCTGCCCTAAAATACGTTTCATTGCTGCGTTGCACAAAGCACGCGCATCCGAGGTTCCCCATCGTAGTGCCCCCTTACCCTGCGATCGACGCGATCGCTTTTCAGGAGCTTGACATGTCCTTGCTGACCCCCGAGCAAATCGCCGCCGCACAGAAAGCCAACCTCGAAAGCCTGTTCGGTCTGACGACCAAGGCGTTCGAAGGCGTCGAAAAGCTGATCGAACTGAACCTGCAGGTCGTGAAGTCGACGCTGGTCGAGAGCCAGGAAAACGCACAGCGTCTGCTGTCGGTGAAGGACGCTCAGGAACTGATCGCGCTGCAAGCGAGCCTGTCGCAGCCGGTCGCGGAAAAGGTGCTGTCGTACGGCCGTCACCTGTACGAAATCGCATCGTCGACGCAAGCCGAGTTCACGAAGGTTGCCGAAGCGCAATTCGAAGAGCAGAACAAGAAGGTCCAGGCACTCGTCGACAACGTCGCGAAGAACGCCCCGGCCGGTTCGGAAACGGCTGTCGCCGCGCTGAAGTCGGCACTGAACGCTGCGAACACCACGTACGAAACGGTTCAGAAGGCAACGAAGCAAGCCGTCGAGATCGCTGAAACGAACTTCAACGCTGCTGCTGCCGTCGCAACGAAGGCTGCCACCGCCGCCGCTGCGCGTCGTTCGAGCAAGCCGGCCGCGTAAGCGTCCGCTGCTCCTGAGAGAGCCGCGCCCAGCGCGGCTTTTTTCGTTTCCGGTGCCGGAAACGGCGCGAACCGGCCGCCGTTCGCTACGCTCGAGCAGCCGTTCGAGCGCCGTGCCAGCCGCGAGCAAAAAAAACGCCGCCGCCCGGCTTGCCCGGGCGGCGGCGTTTTTCATGGCCGGTGCATGACCGGCCGTGCCGGTCGCGTTACTTCTTGCGTTGCGGCGGCAGGTCCGTACAGACGCCTTCGTACAGCTCGGCGGCCATGCCGACAGATTCGCCGAGCGTCGGGTGCGGATGGATCGTCTTGCCGATGTCTTCCGCGTCCGCGCCCATCTCGACGGCGAGGCACACTTCGCTGATCAGGTCGCCCGCGTTCAGCCCGACGATGCCGCCGCCGATCACGCGATGGGTTTCCTCGTCGAAGATCAGCTTCGTGAAGCCTTCGTCGCGGCCGTTCGCGATCGCACGGCCCGAAGCGGCCCACGGGAACACGGCCTTGCCGTACTTGATGCCTTCGGCCTTGCATTGGTCTTCCGTCTTGCCGGCCCACGCCACTTCCGGATCGGTGTACGCCACCGACGGGATCTGCAGTGCGTCGAAGTACGCCTTCTCGCCGTGCGCGGCTTCCGCGGCGACGTGGCCTTCATGCACGGCCTTGTGTGCGAGCATCGGCTGGCCGACGACATCGCCGATCGCGAAGATGTGCGGGACGTTCGTGCGCATCTGCTTGTCGACGTCGATGAAGCCGCGATCCGTGACGGCGACGCCAGCCTTGTCGGCGCCGATCTTGTTGCCGTTCGGGCTGCGGCCCACCGCGACGAGCACGAGGTCGTAGCGTTGCGCTTCCGCCGGCGCCTTCTCGCCCTCGAACTTCACGTAGATGCCGTCTTCCTTCGCTTCCGCGCCGACCGTCTTGGTCTTCAGCATCACGTTGCCGAAGCGCTTCGCGTTGTACTTTTCCCAGACCTTCACGAGATCGCGGTCCGCGCCCATCATCAGGCCGTCCATCATTTCGACGACGTCGATTTCGGCACCGAGCGTTGCGTACACCGTCGCCATTTCGAGGCCGATGATGCCGCCGCCGATCACGAGCATGCGCTTCGGCAGCTGGCGCAGTTCGAGCGCGCCCGTCGAATCGACGACCCGCGGGTCTTCCGGCATGAACGGCAGCTTCACGGCCTGCGAGCCTGCGGCGATGATCGCCTGCTTGAACTTGACGACCTTCTTGCCGTTTTCGCCCTGCACTTCCATGTGATACGGATCGACGAACGCGCCGACGCCCGTGACGACTTCGACCTTGCGCGCCTTCGCCATGCCGGCGAGGCCCGTCGTCAGCTTCTTGACGACGCCGCCCTTGAAGTCGCGCAGCTTGTCGAGATCGACCTGCGGCGTGCCGAACGTGATGCCGTGCGACGCGAGCGCCTCGGCTTCGTCGATGACGAGCGCCGTGTGCAGCAGCGCCTTCGACGGGATGCAGCCCACGTTCAGGCACACGCCGCCGAGCGTCGGGTAGCGTTCGACGAGCACCGTATTCATGCCGAGATCGGCTGCGCGGAACGCGGCCGAGTAGCCGCCGGGGCCGGCGCCGAGCACGAGCATGTCGCATTCGATGTCGACTGCGCCGGCGTAGCTGCCGGCTTGCGGCGCGGGCGCCGGGGCGGCTGCGGCCGGTGCCGGAGCAGCCGCTGCGGGCTTGGCCGGTTCGGGTGCTTTCGCGGGTGCGGCGGCGCCTGCCGATGCTTCGACGATGGCGATGACCGTGCCTTGCGAGACTTTCTCGCCGGCCTTGACCTTGACTTCCTTGACGGTGCCGGCGACGTCGCTGGGCACTTCCATGGAGGCTTTGTCCGATTCGAGCGTGATGAGCGTCTGCTCTTTTTCGATCACGTCGCCCGGCTTGACGTTGACTTCGATGACATCGACGCCGCTGAAATCGCCGATATCCGGAACCTTGACTTCGATGAGACTCATTACTGTCCCCTTCTTGATTAGCTGCAGACAGAGGGGGGAGAAACCCGCGAGCGAACTACGGCCTGACAAAAGAACGGCGACTTGGGGCAGAACCACCTTTGCTGTCCGCCCAAGGACGCGCCTTTCTTTTGGTTACTTTTCTTTGGAAGACAAAGAAAAGTGACCGCCGCCCCGCGCAGGGGCGACGCTAGCAGACCGTCAGGAAAGCCAGTTCAACGACGAAGCGTGGATAACCGACAAGAAACCCACGCCCCCGCGAGCAAACTCCCCGCTCATCAAAGAACGATGCGCCGGAAATCGCCGAGCAACGCGCCGAGATACGCATTGAACCGCGCGGCTTCCGCGCCATCGATCACGCGATGGTCATACGACAGCGACAGCGGCAGCATGAGACGCGGCACGAACTGCTTGCCGTCCCACACCGGCTTCATCTGCCCGCGCGACAACCCGAGGATCGCCACTTCCGGCGCGTTGATGATCGGCGTGAAGTTCGTCCCGCCGATCCCGCCGAGCGACGAGATCGAGAAGCAGCCGCCCTGCATCTGGTCCGGCTTCAGCTTGCCTTCGCGCGCGGCCTTCGACAGGTCGCTCATTTCCTTCGCGATGTCGACGAGACCCTTCTTGTCCGCATCGCGGATCACCGGCACGACGAGGCCGTTCGGCGTATCGGCGGCGAAACCAACGTGGAAGTACTGCTTGAACACGAGGTTGTCGCCGTCGAGGCTCGCGTTGAAGGTCGGGAATTTCTTCAGCGCGGCGACGACCGCCTTGATCACGAACGCGAGCATCGTGAACTTCACGCCCGCCTTCTCGTGCTCCTTGTTCAACTGGACGCGCAGCGCCTCGAGATCGGTGATGTCCGCTTCGTCGTTGTTCGTGACGTGCGGGATCATCACCCAGTTGCGATGCAGGTTCGCGCCCGAGATCTTCTTGATGCGCGACAGCGGCTTCGCCTCGAACGGGCCGAACTTCGAGAAGTCGACCTTCGGCCAGGGCAGCAGGTTCAGCTCGCCGCCGCCTGCCGGCGCGGCCGCTGCCGCGCCCGGTGCTGCGCGCTGGCCCGTCATCACGCCCTTCACGAAGCCCGTGACGTCGTCCTTCGTGATGCGGCCCTTCGGCCCCGAACCCTGCACGCGTGCGACATCGACGCCGAGTTCGCGCGCGAACTTGCGCACCGACGGCGAAGCATGGCTGGCGCGGTATTCGCCCGACGGCGTCGCGGCCGGTGCGGCGGCGGCCGGTGCCGGCGCAGCCTTCGCGGGTGCGGCGGCGGGCGCCGGAGCCGATGCAGCAGCGGCCGGAGCCGGTGCGCTCGCCTGCGGAGCGGCAGCCGGTGCGCCTGCGGCTTCGAGCAGCACGATCAGCGTGCCTTCCGACACCGAATCGCCGACCCTCACCTTGATGTCCTTCACGACGCCCGCAGCCGGGCTCGGCACGTCCATCGTCGCCTTGTCCGATTCGAGCGTGACGAGCGACTGCTCCTTCTCGACCGTGTCGCCGACCTTCACGCCGATCTCGATCACCGGGACGTCCTTGTAGTCGCCGATGTCGGGCACCTTCACTTCGAGCGTGCCGCCGGCCGCTGCCGGTGCGGCAGCCGGTGCTGCTGCGGCCGGTGCCGGCGCTGCCGCCGGAGCCGGGGCTGCAGCCGGCGCAGCCGCGCCGTTCGGCTGTGCGGCCGCGCCGCCTTCGAGCAGGATGATCAGCGTGCCTTCCGACACCGAGTCACCCACCTTCACCTTCACTTCCTTGACCGTGCCCGCCGCGGGGCTCGGGACGTCCATCGTCGCCTTGTCGGACTCGAGCGTGACGAGCGACTGCTCGGGCTCGACCGTGTCGCCCGCCTTCACGAGCACTTCGATGACGGGCACGTCCTTGTAATCGCCGATATCCGGCACCTTCACTTCGATCGCTTGACTCATCTGTATCTGTCTCCATGGCCGCGCGCGCTCCTCGCGGAAGCGACGCGCGACATCACACGGCGTGTGCGTTAAACGGTCATCGGGTTGGGCTTGGACGGATCGAGGTTGTACTTGGCGATCGCGTCCGCGACCACCTTGCGCTCGATCGTGCCTTCGTCGGCCAGCGCGTTGAGCGCGGCGACGGTGACCCAGTGACGGTCGACCTCGAAGAAGTGACGCAGCTTCTCGCGGGTATCCGAGCGGCCGAAGCCGTCCGTGCCCAGCACGACGAAGCGGCGATCGATCTGGCCGCGAATCTGGTCGACCAGCGCGCGGACGTAGTCGGTCGATGCGATGACCGGGCCCTGCGTGTCCTTCAGGCACTTCTGCACGTGCGACAGGCGACGCTCCTCGGTCGGATGGAGCAGGTTCCAGCGCTCGACCTGGTGGCCTTCGCGCGCGAGCTCGGTGAAGCTCGGCACGCTCCACAGGTCGGCGACGACGCCCCAGTCGTTCTTCAGCAGGTCGGCGGCGGCGATCACTTCGTTGAAGATCGTGCCCGCGCCGAGCAGCTGGACGCGCGGCGCCTTCTTGTCGGCGTCGGCCTTCCTGAACGCGTACATGCCCTTGATGATGTCGGCCGCCACGTGCTCGCCCTGCGGAATCGCCGGGTGCTCGTAGTTCTCGTTCATCACCGTGATGTAGTAGTACACGTCTTCCTGGTCCTGCACCATGCGGCGCAGGCCGTCCTGGATGATCACGGCCAGTTCGTAGCCGAAGGTCGGGTCGTAGCTCACGCAGTTCGGCACCGATGCCGCCCACAGGAGCGAGTGGCCGTCTTCGTGCTGCAGGCCTTCGCCGTTCAGCGTCGTGCGGCCCGCGGTACCGCCCAGCAGGAAGCCGCGCGAGCGCATGTCGCCCGCTGCCCATGCGAGGTCGCCGATCCGCTGGAAGCCGAACATCGAGTAGAAGATGTAGAACGGCACCATGATCTCGCCGTGCGTCGAGTACGACGTCGCCGCCGCGATCCAGTCGCACATGCCGCCCGCTTCGTTGATGCCTTCCTGCAGGATCTGGCCGGTTTCCGATTCCTTGTAGAACATCAGCTGGTCGGAATCTTCCGGCACGTACTTCTGGCCCTGCTGGTTCCAGATGCCGATCTGGCGGAACAGGCCTTCCATGCCGAACGTGCGCGATTCGTCCGGGACGATCGGCACGACGCGCTTGCCGAGCGCCTTGTCCTTCAGCAGGATGTTCAGGATCCGCACGAACGCCATCGTCGTCGAGATCTCGCGGCCTTCGCCCGTGCCCTTCAGCAGCGGCTCGAACGCGTCGAGCGCCGGCACCGGCAGCGACGTCGCCTTCTCGCGGCGGTGCGGCAGGTAGCCGCCGAGGTCCATGCGCTGCTTGCGCATGTATTCGAGTTCCTTCGAACCTTCCTCGAACTTCAGGTACGGCACGTCGGCGATCTGCTCGTCGGTGATCGGCAGGCGGAACTGGTCGCGGAACTTCTTCAGTTGCTCGACCGGCAGTTTCTTCTGCTGGTGCGTGATGTTCATCGCCTGGCCCGACTCGCCCATCCCGTAGCCCTTGATGGTCTTCGCGAGGATGACGGTCGGCGCGCCCTTCGTGTTGCTGGCTTCATGGAACGCCGCATAGATCTTGTGCGGATCGTGGCCGCCGCGGTTCAGCGCCCAGATGTCGTCGTCCGACCAGTCGGCGACCAGTGCCTTCAGCTCAGGCGAGTTGAAGAAGTGCTCGCGGACGAACGCGCCGGATTCCGACTTGTACGTCTGGTATTCGCCGTCGACGACTTCCATCATGCGGCGCATCAGCGCGCCCGTCTTGTCGCGCGCGAACAGCGCATCCCAGCGGCTGCCCCAGATGACCTTGATCACGTTCCAGCCGGCGCCGCGGAATTCCGATTCGAGTTCCTGGATGATCTTGCCGTTGCCGCGCACCGGGCCGTCGAGACGCTGCAGGTTGCAGTTGATCACGAACACGAGGTTGTCGAGCTTCTCGCGGCTCGCCATCCCGATCGCGCCGAGCGATTCCGGTTCGTCCGTCTCGCCGTCGCCGAGGAACGCCCACACCTTGCGGCCTTCCGTCGTCGCGATGCCGCGCGCCTGCAGGTACTTCATGAAGCGCGCCTGGTAGATCGCCATGATCGGGCCGAGACCCATCGACACGGTCGGGAACTGCCAGAAGTCCGGCATCAGCCACGGGTGCGGGTACGACGAAATGCCGTTGCCGTCGACTTCCTGGCGGAAGTTGTCGAGCTGCTCTTCCTTCAGGCGGCCGAGCAGGAACGCGCGCGAATACACGCCCGGCGACGAGTGGCCCTGCACGAACACGAGATCGCCGCCGTGCTGGTCGGACGCTGCGTGCCAGAAGTGGTTGTAGCCGACGTCATAGAGCGTCGCGGCCGACGCGAACGATGCGATGTGGCCGCCGACGTTCGTGTCCTTGCCGGCGCGCAGCACCATCGCCAGCGCGTTCCAGCGCGTGTACGAACGGATGCGGTGCTCGATGTCCTGGTCGCCCGGAATCTTCGCCTGGGCTTCGACCGGAATCGTGTTGATGTACGGGGTATTCGCGGAAAACGGCAGGTGCTCGCCGTGCATGCGGGCGAACTCGATCTGCTTTTCGATCAGGTAGTGCGCGCGGCCGGTGCCCACGGAGGAGATCACGCCATCGAGCGACTCCAGCCACTCGACGGTTTCTTGCGGGTCGTCGTCACGTTCGGCGGCGACATATTTCATCACTTCGTTCGGTACAGCGGACATTCTCGTCTCCTGGGTCCTGGAATGTGAGGATCGCTCTCGTGCAGACGACGCGACGCGACCGGCTGCGGGCAAGCTCCAGCGGATTGTAATGAGCGTGCGCGGGCCTGCGCAACAAAATTTTCGAATCGTGAGATCTTTTCTCACAATACGGAATATTGCTGCGCCGCACCCATGCTTCGGGGCTCTGCGGCACGTCCCGGCGGCATAAATCCGTTTCCGTTCAACATATCCGGTATGGGTTTTCCATGTATTGCGCTGCGCTACAATCCTGCCATGTTGACCGATCGGCTTTTCGCACGCTCGGCGCGACCGTCGGGCCCGCCGGCGGAGTCGCAGCCGTCCCGTTGGCACCACGGACCGTGGTGGTCCAATTCCTATTTGCTGACGCCGCTGCTGTCGATCCTCGTGTTCCTCGTGGTGATGAGCCTCATCCTGTGGAGCCTCAATCGCCGCGAACAGCAGCAGCAGGAAGACACCCTCTTCCGTAACGTCGCGTGGGCGCAGCAGCAGATCCGCCTGTCGATGACGGGCGCGCAGGAACAGCTCCAGGCGCTGTCGCGCGATCTCGCGTCGGGCCGCCTCGACCAGAACGCGTTCCAGATGGCCGTCGCGGACGTGATGCAGACGCATCCGGAAATCCTCTACCTGAACTGGTACACATCGCCCGGCGTGCAGCGCTGGCCGGCCGTGCATCCGCCGCTGCTCGGCCAGCGGCTCGCGAAGCCCGGCGACGCGCAGATGCAGGATGCCGTGCGCGGAGCCTATGACGAAGCGCGCAGCACGCGCCGCCAGGCCTATTCGCCGCTGATCTACGACGACTTCGGCAACGGCTTCATCACGCTGCAGACGCCCGTGATGCGCGGCGACCGCGAATATCTCGGCTCGATCGCCGCGGTGTTCTCGGTCGAAGGCATCCTGAAGCACGACATCCCGCAGGAGCTGTCGTCGAAGTACAAGATCTCGATCACCGACTCGAACAACCGCGAGCTGTCGTCCACGTCGACGCGCCCGCGCCTGCCGCGCGACTCGCACTACGACCTGCCGCTCGATCCGCCCGGCCAGGGGCTGACCGTGCGCGTGTACGCGTTCCCGCAGCTCACGAACCTGACCAACAACACACTCGTGTGGCTCGTCGCGGGGCTGTCGTGCTTCGTGCTGTGGAGCCTCTGGAGCCTGTGGAAGCACACGCGCCAGCGCTTCGAGGCGCAGCAGGCGCTGTACGCGGAGGCGTTCTTCCGCCGCGCAATGGAGAACTCGGTGCTGATCGGCATGCGCGTGCTCGACATGCACGGCCGCATCACGCACGTGAACCCCGCGTTCTGCCGGATGACGGGCTGGGACGAAACCGACCTCGTCGGCAAGGTCGCGCCGTTCCCGTACTGGCCGCGCGACGCTTATCCGGAAATGCAGCGCCAGCTCGACATGACGCTGCGCGGCAAGGCGCCGAGCTCGGGCTTCGAGCTGCGCGTGCGCCGCAAGAACGGCACGCTGTTCCATGCGCGCCTGTACGTATCGCCGCTGATCGACAGTTCGGGCCGCCAGACGGGCTGGATGTCGTCGATGACCGACATCACCGAACCGAAGCGCGCGCGCGAGGAACTCGCGGCCGCGCACGAGCGCTTCACGACGGTGCTCGAAAGCCTCGACGCCGCGGTGTCGGTGCTGGCCGCCGACGAGGCCGAGCTGCTGTTCGCGAACCGCTACTACCGCCACCTGTTCGGCATCCGTCCGGACGGCCATCTCGAGCTGTCGGGCGGCGGCTTCGACCGCGCGCAGGCATCGTCCGACTCGATCGACATGGTCGACGCGTTCGCGGGCCTGCCGGCCGCCGCGCTGACGAGCAGCACCGCGGATGCGCAGGAGGTGTACGTCGAGAGCATCCAGAAATGGTTCGAGGTGCGCCGCCAGTACATCCAGTGGGTGGACGGCCACCTCGCGCAGATGCAGATCGCGACCGACATCACGACCCGCAAGAAGGCGCAGGAACTCGCGCACCAGCAGGAGGAGAAGCTGCAGTTCACGAGCCGATTGATGACGATGGGTGAAATGGCGTCGTCGATTGCTCACGAATTGAACCAGCCGCTCGCCGCGATCAACAACTACTGCTCGGGCACGCTCGCGCTCGTCAAGAGCGGCCGCGGCACGCCCGAGACGCTGCAGCCCGCGCTGGAAAAGACCGCGCAGCAGGCGCTGCGGGCGGGGATGATCGTCAAGCGGATCCGCGAATTCGTGAAGCGCAGCGAGCCGAAGCGCCAGCCGGCGCGCGTCGCGGACATCGTCGCCGACGCGGTCGGGCTCGCCGAAATCGAGGCCAGGAAGCGCAGGATCCGGATCGTCACGGAAATCCTCGCAAGAATGCCTATTATTTATGTCGACCCCGTGCTGATCGAGCAGGTACTGATGAACCTGATGAAGAACGCGGCCGAGGCGATGGCCGACGTGAAGCCGGCGTCGGCGGACGGCGTGATCCGCGTCGTCGCCGACATCGATGCGGGCTTCGTCGACATCCGCGTGATCGACCAGGGTCCGGGCGTCGACGAAGCGACCGCCGAACGCCTGTTCGAACCGTTTTACAGCACCAAGTCCGATGGCATGGGCATGGGGCTGAACATCTGCCGTTCGATCATCGAATCGCATCGGGGGCGTCTGTGGGTGGTCAACAACGTCGAGCCGGATGGCCGCATTTCCGGCGCGACGTTCCACTGCAGCCTGCCTATTGGGGAACCCGCTGATCTCGGCCAAGGGGGGCGCGAGGCATCGGCATCACATACCGTAACGGGAGAACTATGAATAGCCCAGTCACCACCACTCAGGAAACCGTCTTTGTCGTCGACGACGACGAGGCCGTACGGGACTCGCTGCGCTGGCTGCTGGAGGCGAACGGCTATCGCGTGCAATGCTTCTCGAGCGCCGAACAATTCCTCGATGCATACCAGCCTGCGCAGCAGGCCGGCCAGATCGCATGCCTGATCCTCGACGTGCGGATGTCGGGCATGAGCGGCCTCGAACTGCAGGAGCGCCTGATCGCCGACAACGCCGCGCTGCCGATCATCTTCGTCACCGGTCACGGCGACGTGCCGATGGCCGTATCGACGATGAAAAAGGGTGCGATGGACTTTATCGAGAAACCGTTCGACGAAGCCGAGCTGCGCAAGCTCGTCGAGCGGATGCTCGACAAGGCCCGAAGCGAAAGCAAGAGCGTCCAGGAACAGCGTGCCGCGAGCGAACGCCTGTCGAAGCTGACCGCGCGCGAGCAGCAGGTGCTCGAACGGATCATCGCGGGCCGCCTGAACAAGCAGATCGCCGATGACCTCGGCATCAGCATCAAGACGGTCGAAGCGCACCGCGCGAACATCATGGAAAAGCTCAACGTCAACACGGTGGCCGACCTGCTGCGCCTCGCGCTGTCGAAGAAACAGGCCTGAGCGTTCGCCGGCCGCGGCGGCACTGCCCGCCCGGCCCGCAGCCCCCCGCGCGATGCGGCCCACTCGCGCGGCGGCGGCCTTTCCTCCCGGCGCGCGAGCGCCGCGGCCATGACGCTTCCTGCTGATTCGCTGTCGGACGGCAGCAGGCGAACGGTATAATTGCGTGTTTTGCTGCGGCGCTTCGGTGCCGTACGCACGCATTCCAACTTCCCGGCAGGACCCACCACCATGACAGCCCTCCTCATCGACGGCAACGCCCTTTCGAAGACCTTGCGCGCGCAGGCCGCCGAACGCGCCGCCGCCCTGACCGCACGCGGCCACCAGCCCGGCCTCGCGGTGATCCTCGTCGGCGAGAACCCGGCGAGCGAAGTCTATGTGCGCAACAAGATCAAGGCGTGCGAGGACAACGGTTTCTTCTCGCTGAAGGACGCGTACCCGGCAACGCTGTCGGAAGCCGACCTGCTCGCGCGCATCGACGAGCTGAACCGCGACCCGAAGATCCACGGCATCCTCGTCCAGTTGCCGCTGCCCGCGCACATCGACAGCCACAAGGTGATCGAGGCAATCGCGCCGGAGAAGGACGTCGACGGCTTTCACGTTGCGAACGCCGGCGCGCTGATGACCGGCAAGCCGCTGTTCCGCCCGTGCACGCCGTACGGCGTGATGAAGATGTTCGAGGCGCACGACATCGCGCTGCAGGGCGCGAACGCGGTCGTGATCGGCCGCTCGAACATCGTCGGCAAGCCGATGGCGATGCTGCTGCTCGAAGCCGGCGCGACCGTGACGATCTGCCACAGCAAGACGCGCGACCTCGCCGCGCACACGCGGCAGGCCGACATCGTGGTCGCCGCGGTCGGCAAGCGCAACATCCTGACGGCCGACATGGTGAAGCCCGGCGCAACGGTGATCGACGTCGGCATGAACCGCGACGACGCGGGCAAGCTGTGCGGCGACGTCGACTTCGCGGGCGTAAAGGAAGTCGCCGGCCACATCACACCGGTGCCGGGCGGCGTCGGCCCGATGACCATTACGATGCTGTTGATCAACACGATCGAAGCCGCCGAGCGCGCTGCCGCCGCGGCCGCCTGACTCCCTGCCCGTTCAGCCGGCGCGCGGTTCCGTGCGCCGGCGTCTCGCCAGCCGCACCGCGCCGCCTGCACCACGCCGGCCGCATGTTGCCCGACGGCTTTCCGCCCCGCATCCGACCCTGCGTCAATCGCGCCGTTAGAAACTAACGATTGGAAAGCGCACGATGCGCCCCAATAATGTCGGTATCGGGCGCCATCGCGCCGTTACCCTTTTCATCCCGGTTCATCCGGCAACAGACAGGGAGTCTTATGTCCGCCAGCGCCAATACCAATCCGCTCCTCGACTTCTCCGACCTGCCCCGCTTCGGCGAAATCCGTCCGGAACACGTGACGCCCGCGCTCGATACGCTGCTCGACGCAGCCAGTCGCGCGGTCGACACCGCGAGCGCGCCCGCGACGCCGTCGACCTGGGCCGCCGTCGTCGAGACGGTCGAGCAGGCGACGGAGCCGCTCGGCCGCGCATGGGGCATCGTCGGTCACCTGAACGCGGTCGCCGACACGCCCGAGCTGCGGGCCGCGTACGGCGAGAACCTGCCGCGCGTGACCGAGTTCTGGTCGAGCGTCGGCCAGAATCTCGCGCTGTACGAGAAATACAAGGCGATCGCCGCGAGTGCCGAATACGCGACGCTGTCCGCCGAGCGCAAGAAGATCCTCGACAATGCACTGCGCGATTTCCGCCTGTCGGGCGCCGAACTGCCCGAAGACCAGAAGCCGCGCTTCGCGGAACTGCAGGAACAGCAGGCCGCGCTGTCGAAGGCGTTCTCCGACCACGTGCTCGACGCGACCAACGCGTACGCGTACTTCGCGCAGGACGACGCCGAACTGGCCGGCCTGCCCGGCGACGCGATCGAGGCCGCCCGCGAAGCCGCGCAGAAGGACGGCAAGGACGGCTGGAAATTCACGCTGCACTTCCCGTCGTACTTCCCGGTGCTGCAGTACGCGGACAACCGCGCGCTGCGCGAGACGCTCTACCGCGCCTATGCGACGCGCGCGTCGGAACTCGGGCCGCAGTACGGCGGCGGCAACGCCGAATGGGACAACACGGCAATCGTCGCCGACGAGCTGAAGCTGCGCCGCGAAGAGGCGCAGATGCTCGGCTACCGCAACTTCGCCGAAGTGTCGCTCGCGCCGAAGATGGCCGAATCGCCGCAGCAGGTGATCGCATTCCTCGAGGATCTCGCGACGCGCGCGCGCCCGCACGCGGACAAGGACTGGGACGAACTGCGCGCGTTCGCCGCGAAGGAACTCGGCCTCGCCGAACTCGCGCCGTGGGACGTCGCGTACGCGGCCGAAAAGCTGCGCGAGCAGCGCTACGCGTTCTCGGAAAACGAGGTCAAGCAGTACTTCCCCGAGCCGGCCGTGCTGAAGGGCCTGTTCACCGTCACCGAGACGCTGTTCGGCGTGCGGATCAAGCCGGACGACGCGCCGGTGTGGCACAAGGACGTGCGCTTTTTCCGCGTCGAGAACCGCGACGGCTCGCTCGTCGCGCAGTTCTATCTCGACCTGTACGCGCGCGAAGGCAAGCGCGGCGGCGCATGGATGGACGACGCGCGTTCGCGTGCGAAGCGCGGCAGCACCGTACAGACGCCGGTCGCGTACCTGACCTGCAACTTCTCGGCGCCGGTCGGCGGCAAGCCCGCGTGCTTCACGCACGACGAAGTCATCACGCTGTTCCATGAGTTCGGGCACGGGCTGCATCACATGCTCACGCGCGTCGACGAGCTCGGCGTGTCGGGCATCAACGGCGTCGAATGGGATGCGGTCGAGCTGCCGTCGCAGTTCATGGAGAACTTCTGCTGGGAATGGGACGTGCTGTCGTCGATGTCGTCGCACGTCGACACGGGCGCCACGCTGCCGCGCGAACTGTTCGACAAGATGATCGCCGCGAAGAATTTCCAGAGCGGGCTCGGCACGCTGCGCCAGATCGTGTTCTCGATGTTCGACATGCTGCTGCACGTCGACTTCGACCCGGCTGGCTCGACCGGCGTGACCGCGTTCGCGCGCGAGATCAACGAGCGCTATCACGTGATCCCGCAGGCGGCGTTCTCGCGTTGGCCGAACACGTTCAGCCATATCTTCGCGGGCGGTTATGCAGCCGGCTACTACAGCTACAAGTGGGCCGAGGTGCTGTCGGCCGACGCGTACGCGGCGTTCGAGGAAGCGGCCGCCGCGAGCGGCAGCGTGCTCGACGCGGCGACCGGCACGCGCTATCGCCGCGAAATCCTCGAGGTCGGCGGCAGCCGTCCGGCGATGGATTCGTTCAAGGCGTTCCGCGGCCGCGAGCCGGAAATCGATGCGCTGCTGCGCCACAACGGGATGACCGCGCCCGCGCACTGAGCGCGCCGCTCCGCCCGGCCCTTCGGGCTGCATCGAAAGGCACCGCTTCGGCGGTGCCTTTTTTCATGGTGCGGGCGATTCGTCGTCGAACAGCGAGAACTGCCCGTGACGCTCGGCCGTGTCCTCGTCGATGCGTACGCCGACGCCGAGCAGCCGCACGGCCTGCGCGCGCCGCTGCAGCCCCTTCGCGAGCAGCGTGACGGCCGTATCCGCATTCGTCGCGTCGGCCACGCACTCGACCGTCGTGCGCTGGAAATCGGCGAAGCGGATCTTCACGTACAGCTTGCGGATCGACCTCGCGGCGCCCGCGCGCGCGATTCGCGCGTCGAGCTGCACGACCAGGCGGCGGATTTCCTCCGCGCATTGCTCGAGCGTCGTCAGGTCGGTCACGTAAGTCGTCTCGACGCTGACCGATTTGCGCTCCTGGTCGGCCTGCACGGGCCGCTCGTCGATCCCGCGCGACAGTTCGTACAGCCGCCGCCCGAACGCACCGAATTCGCGGTGCAGGTCGATCAGCGGCCAGTCGCGCAATTGCGCGCAGGTCTGGATGCCGAGCCGGTCGAGTCGCGTGGCCGTCACCTTGCCGACGCCGTGCAGCTTGCGCACCGGCAGCGCCGCGACGAACGCGTCGATCTCGTGCGGCCGCACGACGAACAGGCCGTCGGGCTTGTTCCAGTCGGACGCGATCTTCGCGATGAACTTGTTCGGCGCGACGCCGGCCGACACGGTCACGCCGACCGTGTCGTGCACGCGCTGGCGGATCTCCCGCGCGATCAGCGTCGCGCTGCCCTGGCACCGCTCGGACCCGCTGACGTCGAGGTACGCCTCGTCGAGCGACAGCGGCTCGACGTCCGGCGTGTAGTCGCGATAGATCGCCATGATCTGCCGCGACGCCGCACGGTACTTGTCCATCGCGGACGGCAGGATCAGCAGGTCCGGGCACTTGCGCATCGCCAGCGCCGACGACATCGCCGAATGCACGCCGTAGCGCCGCGCCTCGTAGTTGCAGGTCGCGATCACGCCGCGCTGGTCGGGCCGGCCGCCGACCGCGAGCGGCCGGTTGCGCAGCGACGGGTCGTCGCGCATCTCGACCGACGCGTAAAAGCAGTCGCAATCGCAGTGAATGATCTTGCGCATGCGCGGCAGCGCGTCGCCCGGCGGCGGTGCGTGCGGATCGGCAGGCGGAATGGTGGTCGGGTTCACGGTGCCGATACTGTACAAAAACACAGTGCCGGTTTCAACTGTCGCGTGCAACCGCGCCCGGCTGCGCCGTACTGGCCCGCTTTGCGCGGATCGTACCGGCCGTGCGCGGGGAGCGGCACCTATACTCGTCTGCCGCGACACACGAAACGCGAAGGTGACGGATGAAGACGATCGGACTGATCGGCGGAATGAGCTGGGAATCGTCGGCCGAGTACTACCGGATGATCAACCGGCACTCGAAGGCGCTGCATGGCGGACACCACAACGCGAAGAGCGTGCTGGTGACGGTCGATTTCGCGGAGATCGAAGCGCTGCAGCGCACGCACGACTGGGCCGCGCTCGGCGAACGGATGGCCGACGCCGCGCGGCAGCTCGAAGCGGCCGGCGCCGATCTCGTCGTGCTGACGACCAATACGATGCACCGCGTGCACGACGCGATCGAAGCCGCGGTGACGCTGCCGTTCCTGCACATCGCCGATCCGACAGGCACCGCGCTGCGCGACGCGGGCGTCGAGCGCGTCGCGCTGCTCGGCACGCGCTACACGATGGAGTTGCCGTTCTATGCGGAACGGCTGCGCGGGAAGTTCGGGATGGACGTGCTCGTGCCGGACGAACGCGGGCGCGACGACGTGCACCGGATCATCTACGACGAGCTGTGTCACGGCATCATCTCGCCCGAATCGCGTGCGACGTACGTGACGCTCATCGAAGGACTGGCGAAGCGCGGTGCGCAGGCCGTGATCCTCGGCTGTACGGAAATCACGCTGCTGATCGGCGCGGGCGACTCGCCGCTGCCGGTATTCGACACGACCGCGCTGCATGCGAAGGCGGCCGTGGAGTGGGCGGCGCGCTGAACGACGCGCGCCGTCGCGCATCGACGACCATCGCCGGATGGCATCGCCGCATTGTTCCATGCGACGGGATTCACTCTCTCGGGCGGGCGCCTCCCTGCCCGCCCGACTCCCTGCTCTCGCCCGTTGCACGGGCCCGGCACGAACGGCCCGCGAATCAAGCAGCTCGGTTCGAGCGAGCGCGCCGACACGCCTGGTTATCGATTCGTAATAAAGTGACTGCAAATTGGTACGCGAGCAGCGGCACCGCAATCGACGCTGCTCGTCGCGGTCTCTTTTCCACCAACGGGAAACAGGAACATGAAAAGACTCAGCACCGTGTTCGGCGCGTTGCTCGCCGTGTCGGCCACGCTCAATGCGCACGCCGACCCCAACATCACCGCATCGGCGGCAACGACGCCCAAGGACGGCTTCGATCGCATGACGTGGGACATCACGCCCGAAGTCGTGCCGACCCAGGTCAACGCCAGTTACTACTGGGCCAATCAGTTGTCGTCGCAACATGGCGGGCACGCGATCTACACCGGCATCCAGCCGCGCACCCAAAGCAGCAACATGGTGATCTTCAGCGCGTTCGGCACGGGCACCGCGCCGCTGTCGGCGAATTGCCGCGGCGGCGCCGACGGCGGTTCCGGAACGTCATGCTCGATCGCGTACCCGTGGAAAACGGGCCACGCATACCGGCTGCAGATCACCCTGACGCAGGCCAATCGCAGCGACGGGCGCTCGACCGTCGACGGCTTCATCACGGACGTCGCAACCGGCGTCACGACGCCAACCGGCAGCATCGCGGTGCCCGCGGACTGGGGCGGCCTGTCGAACTCGGCTTATCTGTTCGACGAGTACTTTCCGTTCAACGCCGCGTCGAAGGACCCGATGCAGCGGCCATGCGTGCCGTATGCGCGCTACATGACGTCGCTGCCGCATTTCTATCTGAAGGATGTCGACTACCCGACGACCGAGCGGTCGATCCGGCTGAATACAGGCCAGGACAAGTGCGCAGTGCTGTCGGGAACGCCGAACGCGCGGGCCACGCTGGTCAACACGACGACCTATCTGGTCGAGAACGGCTTCCTGCCCGGGAGCCCGGGCACGCCGAAATAACAGGCGCGCGCGGAAAACAAAAAACCCGGCACGAGGCCGGGTTCCTGTCGACGAAGCGCGCATCGGTCACTTGCGCTGCACATCGTCTGGTGTGCTTGGTTGCGGGGGTAGGATTTGAACCTACGACCTTCGGGTTATGAGCCCGACGAGCTGCCAGACTGCTCCACCCCGCGTCAGAGAAATAAATTATAGGGTGAGGGAGTACTTACGTCAACACTTTTGTCACAATTTCTTCTCCCCTCCCCGATCCAGCGATACGTGACACCTTCGCCGCGTCGCGCATCGCGCGCGTTCGCGCCGCGTGCTCGCGGTAAGATGGCGGCCTTCGCATTCACCCCGCACGCCCATTCCCGTTCATGAAAATCGCCACCTGGAACGTCAACTCGCTCAACGTCCGCAAGCAGCACGTACTCGACTGGCTCGCGCAAAGCGGCACCGACGTGCTGTGCCTGCAGGAACTGAAGCTGCCGGACGAGAAATTTCCGCGCGCCGATCTCGAAGCGATCGGCTACCGCAGCTGGTTCACGGGCCAGAGGACCTACAACGGCGTCGCGATCCTCACGCGCGACACGCTGTCCGTCGACGAATCGGACATCGTGCGCAACATCCCCGGCTTCGACGATCCGCAGCAGCGCGTGGTCGCCGCGACGATCGACGGCGTGCGCATCGTGTCCGCCTATTTTCCGAACGGCCAGGCGCCCGACTCCGACAAGTTCGTCTACAAGATGCAGTGGCTCGACGCGCTGCACGCATGGCTGAGCACCGAGCTGCAGCGCCACCCGAAGCTCGCGCTGCTCGGCGACTACAACATCGCGCCGGAAGACCGCGACGTGCACGATCCCGCGAAATGGGAAGGCCAGAATCTCGTGTCGCCGCAGGAACGCGCGCACTTCGCGAAGCTGATCGAGCTCGGCTTCGTCGATGCGTTCCGCCGCTTCGAACAACCCGAGAAGACCTTCACGTGGTGGGACTACCGGATGATGGCGTTCCGCCGCAACGCGGGGCTGCGCATCGACCACATCCTGCTGTCGCCGGCGCTCGCCGCAACCTGCACGTCGTGCGAGGTCGACCGCACGCCGCGCACGTGGGAACAGCCGTCCGACCACACGCCCGTCATCGCGGTCGTCGGCTGATCGCGCAGTAGCCCGCGCGCGTTCAGCGCCGCGCGGGCGCCGGCCCGAGATGGGCCCACAGGAACCCGAATTCGGCCGCGTCGGATTCGGCGCGTTCCAGATCGTCGGCGCTGCCGTGGCCGCCGTCGGTGTTCTCCCAGTACCACACCCGTTCGTGACCGAGCGCATGCATGCGCGCGGCCATCTTGCGCGCATGCGCGGGATGCACGCGATCGTCGCGCGTCGACGTCGTCAACAGCAGCGGCGGATACGCGACGCCTTCGCGCACGCGGTGATACGGCGAATACGCGGCCAGCGCCGCGCCCTCGCGCGGATCGTCCGGGTCGCCGTATTCGTCGAGCCACGCGGCGCCCGCGTGCAGCTTCGGATAACGCCGCATGTCGAGCAGAGGCACGCGGCACAGCACCGCGCCGAACAGCTCCGGCCGCTGCGCCATGCACGCGGCGACCAACAGCCCGCCGTTGCTGCCGCCCTCGATCCCGAGCTGCGCGGCGGTCGTCACGCCGGTGGCAGCCAGATCCTCGGCCACCGCGATGAAGTCGTCGAACGAACGCTGCCGGTGTTCGCGCTGCGCGTCGACGTGCCAGCGCGGCCCGAACTCGCCGCCGCCGCGGATGTGCGCGAACGCCAAAACGCCGCCACGCTCGAGCCACCCGATGCCGAACGCATCGCTATAGCCCGGCAGGTTCGGGATCGCGAAGCCGCCATAACCCGACAGCAGGCACGGCCGCGCGACGCGCGCGGCGCTGCCGGGTGCATCGAGTGCGTCCAGCGCATCGCGCGGCCCGATCAGCGTGTACGGCACCATCGTGCCGTCGCGCGAGCGCGCGCTTGCACGACGCACGACGAGCCCGGCCGCATCGAACTGCACCGGCGGCCGGTCGAGCAGCACGCGGCGCGACGGCGCATCGGCCGCACGATCGGCAAGATCGGCCAGCCAGCATTCGGGCGGATCGAGATAGGTGTCGACGTCCACGTAAACCTCGTCGTTCAGCGTCGACTCGACGGGCTCGACGTCGATCTGCGCGTCGCCCGGCCAGTCGAACGGCCGCGCGTACCACGTCCACGTGCCGTCGTCGGCCTGCCGCGGCTGCCACAGCATCGTGCGGTTGTGCACGTCGTCGAGCCAGCTCGCGATCAGCATCGTGCGCGTGTGCGTCCACGTGCAGGCGGACGTCGACGGTTGCGGCGCGAACAGCGTCGTGAGCTCGCGCGCCCCGGCCAGGAACGCCTGCTCGCGGATCGCGAGCAGCGACCCGCCCGCATGGCGCACGCCGCCGCAGTCCCAGTCGAGGCGCGGCTCCAGCACGAGCCAGCCTTCCCAGAACCCGACCTCGACATGCGTCGGCACGTCGTAGCGCGCCCACTCGCCCGCTTCCGTCAGCCGGTACGCATGCGCGTCGAAGAAATCGACGCTGCGCCATGCGACGTGACGGTTGTCGATCGGATCGAACCCCGCGCCCGCACTGATATCGTCGGGTTCGCCGCGGAATACGACGGGCGCGTCGGAAAGCGGCGTGCCGCGCACCCAGCGCCGCGCTTCATACGGATAACCGGCCGCGGTCGCATGCGCTTCGCCGCGATCCCAACTCACGTAGACGGTATCGCGGTCGATCCAGCCGATCGTGTGATGCCCCGGCTCGTCGATCGTGAAACCGCCGTCAACGAAACGGCGCTCGACGAGATCGAATTCGCGCACGACGACCGCGTCGGCGCCGCCGGGCGACAGCGACAGCAGCGCGATCGCCGTCCGGATACAGGATCGCCTCCTGCTCGAACACCCACGACTCGCCCTCCTCGGCACCGAGCGCGTCGACGTCGAGCAGCGTTTCCCACGCCGGCCGGCCGGCGCGCCAGTCGTCCCAGCGCGTGCGGCGCCACAGCCCCTTCGGATGGAGATCGTCCTGCCACAGGTCGTAGGCCCAGTCGCGCCAGCGGGTCGGAATCACCGGGCGTTCGCGCGGCAGATACGCTTTCGCGAGACGCGCCGTGAGCGCGCGAAACGCGTCGTCGTCGCGCAGCGCGGCGCGCGTGCGCGCATTCTGCTCGTCGACCCACGTGCGGGCGCGCTTGCTGTCGAGCGCTTCGAGGAAACGGAACGGGTCGGCCCCGGCGGGCCAGCGGAAGGAATCGGACATTGCGGATCGGCGGATTGGGAAACTGCGTACAAACCGCGATTATGTCCGATCGCGGCATGCGCGACGCCCGCGCATGCCGCGAATCGTGCTCAGGGCTCCAGGTGCAGTTCCTGGATCTTGCGCGTGATCGTGTTGCGGCCGATGCCGAGCCGCTCCGCGGCCTCGACCTTGCGGCCGCGCGTGAAGTCGAGCGCCTCGCGGATCACGGCCGCCTCGAAGCGGCGCGCGAGCTCGTCCATCACGTCGGCCGAGTTCTCGCGCAACAGCCGCGCGACTTCGGTGCGCAGGCCATGCTCCCACACCGGATAGCCGGCCGGCGCGCCGCCGCTCGGCGCGGCCGCGACAGGCGCGGACACCACCGGCGCCGCACCGATCATCGGTTGCGCGAGCGCGGCATCGCCGCCGCTGCCGCGCGCATCCGCGCCGTCGCCCGTCGCGACGACCGGAGCACCGGCCGGCACGAGGTCGGGCGGCAGATCCTTGATCTCGACCGTCTGCGCGGGCGCCATCACGGTGAGCCAGTTCGCGAGGTTCTCGAGCTGCCGCACGTTGCCGGGAAACGCCAGCGACGTCAGGTACGCGAGCGCATCGTCGGACACGCGCTTCGGCTCGACGCCGAGATCGCGCGCGCTCTTCTGCAGGAAGTGGCGCGTGAGCAGCGCGATGTCCTCGCTGCGTTCGCGCAGCGGCGGCAGGCGCAGCCGGATCACGTTGAGCCGGTGGTAAAGGTCTTCGCGGAACAGCCCCTGCCGCACGCGCGATTCGAGATTCTGGTGCGTCGCCGCGATCACGCGCACGTTCGCGCGCAGCGGGTTGTGCCCGCCGACCCGATAGAACTGCCCGTCCGACAGCACGCGCAGCAGGCGCGTCTGCAGGTCGAACGGCATGTCGCCGATTTCGTCGAGGAACAGCGTGCCGTTCTCGGCCTGCTCGAAGCGGCCCTGCCGCGTCGTCTGCGCGCCGGTGAACGCGCCGCGCTCATGGCCGAACAGCTCGGATTCGAGCAGGTCCTTCGGAATCGCCGCGGTGTTCAGCGCGATGAACGGCCCGTTCGCGCGCGGGCTGTGACGGTGCAGCGCACGCGCGACGAGCTCCTTGCCGGTGCCCGATTCGCCGGTGATCAGCACGGTCGCGGCCGAATGCGACAGGCGGCCGATCGCGCGGAACATGTCCTGCATCGCGGGCGCCTGGCCGAGCATCTCGGGCGCCTCGGCGACGCGCTCGTCCTGCGGCGCGCCGCCGCGCAGGCTTTCCTCGACCGCGCGGCGAATCAGCTCGACCGCCTTGTCGACGTCGAACGGCTTCGCGAGATATTCGAACGCGCCGCCCTGGAACGCCGCGACGGCACTGTCGAGATCGGAGAACGCCGTCATGATGATGACGGGCAGGCCCGGCAGCCGCTCGTGCATCGCCTGCAGCAGCTCGAGGCCCGAGCCGCCCGGCATCCGGATGTCGGACACGAGCACTTGCGGCGTCTCGTGGTCGAGCGCGGCCAGCGCGTCGCGCACGTTCGCGAAGCTCTTCGTCGCGAAGCTGTCCCGGGCGAGTGCCTTTTCAAGCACCCAGCGGATAGATTGGTCGTCGTCTACTATCCAGATCGGCTTCATAGGTCGGTCAGGTATGGGTGAATCCGGTGAATCGTGCTGTCGCCGCTCAATGATCGAGCGGCAGCAGAATCTGAAATTCGGTACGTCCGGGCCGGCTCTCGACCTCGATCATCCCGTCGTGCTGCTGCACGAACGTCTGTGCGAGCGTGAGGCCGAGGCCGCTGCCGTCGTCGCGCCCGGACACGAGCGGGTAGAAGATCCGGTCGCGGATCTCTTCCGGAATGCCGGGCCCGTTGTCGATCACGTGCAAGTCCAGTGCCAGCTTGTACAGGCGCTTGGCGATCGTGATCTTGCGCGCGATGCGGGTGCGCAGCTCGATCTTCGCGTCGCCCTGCGCGATCCGTTCGCGCAGCGCCTGCGCGGCGTTGCGCACGATGTTGAGCAGCGCCTGGATCAGTTGCTCCTTGTCACCGCGCAGATCCGGCACGCTCACGTCGTAGTCGCGCTCGATCGTGAGCCCGCGCGGGAATTCCGCGAGCATCACCGCGCGCACGCGTTCGCACACTTCATGAATGTTCACGTCGCCGACGATGTGCGGATGCCGGTGCGGCTCCAGCAACCGGTCGACGAGCGTCTGCAGGCGGTCGGACTCCTTGATGATCACCTGCGTGTATTCGCGCAGCTCGCCGCGCTCGCGCTCCCCGAGCTCGAATTCGAGCAGCTGGGCTGCGCCGCGAATTCCGCCGAGCGGGTTCTTGATCTCGTGCGCGAGGTTGCGGATCAACTGCTTGTTGACCGCGGTCAGGTCGTGAATGCGCTCCTCGCGATCGGTGCGCGACTGCCGCTCGTTCTCGAACAGCTCGACGAGCACGAAATCGGGCGCGGTCTCGAGGAAGCCGACGATCGCGTGCACGTGCAGCGGTTCGCGGCCGGGCCGGTCGAGCACGGTATCGAGGTGCGTCGCGTGAAAGCGCTCCTCGCCGATCGCGGTGATCGTCGACGCGAGCTCGTTCGCGTTCGGAAAAATCTCGCCCCACGGCCGCTGCGCGAGCTGCCTGCGCGAGATGTCGAGCATCGCCTCCGCCGACGGGTTCGCGAACGCAATCCGCAGCGTCTTGCGGTCGAGCACGATCACGACCGTCGGCAGCGCTTCCAGCCCCGCAAGCAGGCCCGAACGCGCAAGCCGCTCGTCGTCCGTCAGCCGCTCGGGCTGCCCCGTCTTCGCCTTGATCAGATTCTTCAGAACCATCTGCGTGCTTGTCGCGCCTCAACGGGCCAGAAAATGAAAATCGTCGGAACAAAAAAGGGACGGCTGGACGCCGCCCCTTTCAGACTCCGCCGTTCCCGCCGCAGGCTGCGCGACGGGAACGAACCGGCAAAACGGCGCCGAATCGAAGCGCCATCGCCGATTACAGCGAGTAGTACATCTCGAACTCGATCGGGTGCGTCGTCATGCGGAACTTCGCCAGCTCCTGCTCCTTCAGCGCGAGGTACGCATCGATCATGCCGTCCGTGAACACGCCGCCGCGCGTCAGGAACTCGCGATCCTTGTCGAGCGCTTCGAGTGCCTGGTCGAGGCCCGCGCAGACGGTCGGGATCTTTGCATCCTCTTCCGGCGGCAGGTCGTACAGGTTCTTGTCCGCTGCTTCGCCCGGATGGATCTTGTTCTGGATCCCGTCGAGGCCGGCCATCATCAGCGCCGTGAAGCACAGGTACGGGTTCGCCATCGGATCCGGGAAGCGCGTTTCGATGCGGCGGCCCTTCGGGTTCGACACGTGCGGAATGCGGATCGATGCCGAACGGTTGCGTGCCGAGTAGGCCAGCTTGACCGGTGCCTCGAAGTGCGGGACCAGACGCTTGTACGAGTTCGTCGTCGGGTTCGTGATCGCGTTCAGCGCACGGGCGTGCTTGATGATGCCGCCGATGTAGAACAGCGCCAGTTCCGACAGGCCGGCGTAGCCGTTGCCCGCGAACAGGTTCTGGCCGTCCTTCCAGATCGACTGGTGAACGTGCATGCCCGAACCGTTGTCGCCGACGACCGGCTTCGGCATGAACGTCGCCGTCTTGCCGTACGAGTGCGCGACGTTATGGATGATGTACTTCGACCATTGCGTCCAGTCCGCACGCTGCACGAGCGTCGAGAACTTCGTGCCGATTTCGTTCTGGCCCTGGCCCGCCACTTCGTGGTGGTGCACTTCGACCGGGATGCCGAGCTGTTCGAGCAGCAGGCACATTTCCGAACGCATGTCCTGGAACGTGTCGACCGGCGCGACCGGGAAGTAGCCGCCCTTCGTGCCCGGACGGTGGCCCGTGTTGCCGCCTTCGAATTCCTTGCCCGACGACCACGGCGCTTCTTCCGAGTTGATCTTCACGAAGCAGCCCGACATGTCCGTGTTCCACTGGACCGAGTCGAAAATGAAGAATTCCGGTTCCGGACCGAAGTAGGCCGTGTCGCCGATGCCCGTGCTCTTCAGGTACGCTTCGCCGCGCTTCGCGAGCGAACGCGGATCGCGCTCGTAGCCCTTGCCGTCGGCCGGCTCGACCACGTCGCAGGTCAGCACGAGGGTCGACTCTTCATAGAACGGGTCGATGAATGCGGCGGTCGGGTCCGGCATGAGCAGCATGTCCGACGCCTCGATGCCCTTCCAGCCCGCGATCGACGAGCCGTCGAATGCATGACCGCTTTCGAACTTGTCTTCGTCAAACGCCGAAACCGGCACCGACACGTGCTGTTCCTTGCCGCGCGTATCCGTGAAGCGGAAATCGACAAACTTGACGTCCTCGTCCTTCACGAGCTGCATGACGTCGGCGACGGTTTTACTCATAACCTCTTCTCCTGATTGAACAATTCCGGCGGACTGGGAACCGCCTCGTTTATCGAGCTGATCGGGGTCTTGCTTTGGCGCAGCGCGCCCCGATTCGACCGAATTCTATAAAGCAGCTTCCGTGCCACCCATGCGCAAGACTGGCACGAATCGCGCCGGCGCTCGCCGCGACGGGGCTGCGCTGCGCGATTCCGGGGCCTGGCGCTGCACCGGCCATCAACCGAAAGCACCGAGATGGTGCAATCGCCGCAATGTGCCGCACCAGACGAATCATTCTGGTGCATGCGCGCCATTCTGCACTTTTTTGGTGAACACGTGTGCGGTACATCTACCGTACCGCATGCGGACGTCCGGGCCGCGACGCCGCGCTAGAATGTTTGTTTGACCGATCAGGAGACTCCCACCATGAGTACGCTCGACCAGCTTTACGCGAAGGCCGACGAACGCCGCGCACAAGGCGCGCTCAACTATGCCGGCGCGCTGCTGCCGGTCGAGGCATTCGAACTGCTGCAGCTCGACCCGTCGGCGCGCCTCGTCGACGTGCGCACCCGTGCCGAGCTCGACTGGATCGGCCGTCCGCTCGTCGGCGACGGCCAGTACCTGCACCTCGAATGGACGCGCTACCCGGGCGGCGTGCCGAACGCCGAGTTCGTCAACGAACTGAAGGCGGCCATCGCGCCCGATACGCCCGTGCTGTTTCTGTGCCGCAGCGCCGCGCGCTCGAAGCTCGCCGCGGTCGCGTCGTCGCAGGCCGGCTTCACGAAGGCGTTCGACCTGCTCGAAGGCTTCGAGGGTGCCAAGGACGCCGAAGGCCACCGCAAGACGGTCGACGGCTGGTGCTTCCGCAAACTGCCGTGGATTGGCGCCTGACGGCGCGCGTGCCCGACCGGTTGCGACAGCCTCATCGTCGAGCCGGGCGATGACATGCCGATGACGGGCCGCGTTGCGCGGCCCGTCGCCTTTTGTACGCGCGCTCCCGATCAGGCGCGCGACGTGTCGGGCTCGACGACGTCGCCGCCGAGCAGGTGCACGCCTTCGCGCAGCTTCACAAACGCGGCCGCGACCGCTTCCGGCTCCCCTTTCACGCCGAGGTCGATGTGACGGCGCGCGTAGATGCCGCCGCGCTCCGCATCGCCGACGCTCGGCAGGCTGAACACGCGCACGCCCGGGAAGTCGCGCTCGATGCGCTCCATCAGCGGCGTGAGCGTCGATTCCGGCAGCTCGAACACGTACAGCGAGCGCTCCGCGTGCGGCGTCGCGTGATGCAGGTGCGCGTATTTCGTATCGAGCACCCATTCGATCATCGGCCAGGCCATCACCGGGAAGCCCGGCACGAAATGCAGATCGCCGACCGAGAAGCCGGGAATCCGGTTGTAGCCGTTCGGGATGATCGTCGCGCCCACCGGAAACACGCCCATATTGAAGCGGTGCTGGTTCTCCGGCGAGTCGAAGTCGACCGGCGTGGCCGGATCGCCGTGCGTTTCCCGGATCCGCTCCGAGATCAGCACCTTCGCTTCCGGATGCAGTTCGAGCGGCACGCCGAGCGCGGCGGCCGCGCACTGGCGCGTGTGGTCGTCCGGCGTCGCGCCGATGCCGCCCGTCGAGAACACGATGTCGCCCGACGCGATCGCGCGTGCGAGCGTCGCCGTGATGCGCGCCGGATCGTCGCCGACGTATTCGGCCCAGTCGAGCGCGAGGCCGCGCGCGCCGAGCAGCTCGATGACCTTCGCCAGATGCTTGTCCTGCCGGCGGCCCGAAAGGATTTCGTCGCCGATGATGACGATGCCGATGCTCATGCCTGCCCCATGTCGATTGCGGTGGCGCGCGAGTTCGCGCGCAGGTCCTCCAGCGCGCGCAGGCAATAGTGCCCGAACCACAGCGCCGAGAAGACGAGGATGAAAGCGTAAACCCAGATCATGGCCGCCGCGACGAACGGGAACAGCACCATCATCCAGACCGACGATACCCACACGAAGGTCGGCACGGTGCCGAGCAGCCCGGTCGCGACGCCGATGCCGATCAGCGGCCAGCGATGCTGCCGCACGAGCGCGCGGCGCTCGTCGCGGCTCGCGTGCAGCGCGAGCGCATCGTAGGTCATCACGCGGTACGTGAGCCAACCCCAGATCACCGGCGGCAGCAGCGCGAAGAACGGCGGGATCAGCCACAGCGGAATCGTGACGACGAGCACGACGACGCCGGCCAGCGCCGCCCACAGCGAATTGAACACGCTGCCGAAGAAGGTGCCGCCCCGCTTCGGCTCGAGCGCCGCGAACTGCCGGTTCGACAGGTGCTTGATCACGACCGGCATCGAAATCGTCGCGATCAGCAGCAGCACGGTCAGCACGATCAGCGGAATCGCGAGCGACACCACCACGAACGGCGCGACGACCGCATGCAGCTGCGACATGCCGATCATGTCGAACGCGCGATACAGCGCGGCCGTCAGCACGAAGCCGTCGAGCGCGCCGCGCGCGAGGTCCAGCAGCGTCTGCCACGAGAACCACAACAAGACGCCCCACAGGACGGCGGAGACGAGAAACGGCATCAGGGTGAGCCAGAGCATGCGCGGGTGCAATGCGCTCGCCAATGCCCGGACGAAGGAACGCAGCAAATCGTTCATGCGAGCCTGTATCGACGGAGAAAAACGGGGAAAGGATAAACCACGCGGCCCGCATGCGCCAAAGCGCATGCGGGCCGCGTGGGAGAGCCGCTCAACGGGAGTGTGGCCGGATCAGGCCGACGCCGCGCCGCGCTTCGCGGGGAACAGGCGCCGGAAGATCCGCACGAACGCGAGGCCGTGCTGCGCCCAGAAGCCTTCGCCGTAGGACACGCCGTCGACCTGTTCGCGGATGCCGGTCGGCTCGACCGTGCGGTTCCACGACGCGGTGCCGAACATCATGTCCCACCACGGGAACAGCACGCCGAAGTTGCAGCCGTACTTGGTGCCTTCGTGGCCGTAGCCGACCGCGTGGTGGCGCCGATGGAAGATCGGGCTCACGAGCAGGCGCTCGCCGAGCCGGCCGAACGACAGCCGCGCATTCGTATGCTGGATGCTCTGCATGAAGTTCGTGAACGCGGTCAGCACGACGAACTGCGACGGCGTCACGCCGATCACGAGCGCGATCGCCGCGAAAAAGCACGACTGGATCACGTCGTCGAGCAGATGGTTGCGGTCGTCGCACCACAGCGACATCTGCCGCTGGCTGTGGTGCACGGCGTGCAGCTCCCACCAGATGCCGAACTTGTGCTGCCAGCGGTGATACCAGTAGCCGGCGAAGTCGAGCACGACGAGATAGATCGCGAATGCGACGATCGGCTGCGAGGTCACGCCCGGCCACAGATAGTCGAGGTTGATGTTCGCGACGCCGTGCAGGCGCAGCCATGCCTGGAAGCTGTCGAATACCGGCTGCAGCGCGAAGAAGAAGAACAGCGTGTAGATGCCGAGCTTCGAGATCGCCGTGTAAATCACGTCGACCCGCACGGCGCGGCGGTTCTTCCAGCGTTCGACCGGCAGCAGCGCCTCGAGCGGGCGCAGCAGCGCGAACATCAGCACCATCTGCAGCGCGCCGATGATCACCCAGTACAGCGCGTCGTAGGTGTCCTCGTCATAGTCCATCAGGTTGAACTTGAAGAGGAGCGGCTGCACGACGTCGACGTACAGCCAGGTCTGGATGTCCGACACGAACGCATCGATCAGGTGCAGCATCGTTCGCCCCCGCCCGTTACGCGCCGTTCGCCGCCTTCCACGGCGCGCGGTCGTAGAAGTAGATGCCGTGCGGCGAGCGGCCGACGGCGATCGTCTGCACCAGCTTGCGCGACGCCAGGTCGATGATCCCGACCTTCTTCGCGAAGCGGAACGTCACCCACAGCGTCTTCTTGTCAGCGGACAGCTCCATGTCGTCGGGGCCCGGCAGCAGGCCGGTGATGTCGCCGACGTTGGTGAGCGTGTTCTCGTCGATGATGCTGATCGTGTTCGCGACCCGGTTCGTCACCGCGACGTGCGTGCCGTCGGCGAGCGAGCGGAAGTTGTGCGCGCCCTTGCCGGTGTAGATCTGCTTGACGACCTTCTGGTTGCGCCAGTCGACCACCGCGACGTAATCCGCACCGGTCATCCCGACGAGCAGGAATTTGTCGTCCGGCGTGAGCCACAGGCCGGCCGGCACGTTGCCGACCTTCATCTTCCACTTGACCGTCTGGGTCGGCAGGTCGATCGCCGCGATCTCGCCGGACACCTGCAGCGACACGAGCAGCGTCTTGCTGTCCTTCGTGAACGCGAGGTGGCTCGGCATCACCGCGAGCGGCACGCGCTTCGCGAGGTGCAGGTTCTGGCCGTCGTAGCCGTAGATGTCGACACGGTCGAGCCGCAGACCTGCCGCCGCGAACCACTTGCGGTCGGGCGAGAAGCCGAGCTGGTAAGGATCGTCGATCCCTTCGACGGTGCGCTGCAGCTTGCCCGTCTTCGGATCGAGGAACATCAGGCTGTTCGAGATCGAATTCGCGACGATCAGCGACGAATTGTCGGGCGCCGCCATCAGGTGGTGCGGTTCCTTGCCGGTCGGCATCGTGCCGACGACCTCGCGGGTCTGCTGATCGATCAGGGAAAGCGTCGCTTCGGCCGAATTGAGGACGATCACGTTATTCGCGTGTGCGGCGGGCGCCAGTACGGCGGCGGCCAGCGCGAGCGTGCGGCCGAGGGAAAGGAAAGTGGGCATGAAGACTCACGTCGTGGAACAACCGTCATTGTAAAACGCTCAACCGGCCTCGCCGGTTGACGGAAATCGGCGTTGCGCCACTTCGACGCATGCCGCGGCGGCCGGACAGGCCGGCGCGGCATGCGTCGTACGGGCGGCCGGGGCCGGCCGCCGGTGCGGGCCCGGAAAACCGATGTTGCGCTAACGCTGCATCGACTCCCAGACCTTGTGCAGACGCTTGACAGAGACCGGCATCGGCGTGCGCAGTTCCTGCGCGAACAGCGAAATTCGCAGTTCCTCGAGCAGCCAGCGGAATTCCGCGAGCCGCGGATCGGCGACGCCGCCGCGCTGCGACACTGCGCGCTGGTACTGCTGGGCGAGCGGCAGCAGGTCGGCGGACTGCTTCGCGTCGCGCGCCGGATCGGCCTTCAGCTTGTCGATCCGCAGCGCGATGCCCTTCAGGTAGCGCGGGAAGTGCGCAAGCTGCACGTAAGGCGTGTCGATCACGAAGCGCTTGCCGACCAGCGCGGCGAGCTGCTGCTGCAGATCCGCGTGGGCCTGCGCGAACGGCTTCGCCTGCGCGAGTTTCTTCACGAGCCCCGCATATTCGGCGAGGATCTGCCCGACGAGCCGCGCGATTTCCTGCGCGAGCAGGTTCAGGCGGCTGCGGCCTTCGTCGCGCCGCGCGTGGAAGCTCGCGTCGTCATCGGGCAGCGGATCCTGCAGGCACGCGCGGTCGAGCGCCGTGTCGATCAGCTGGTCGCGCAACTCGTCCTGCGTGCCGAGCGACATGTACTGCATCGCCATCTCGCGCAGGCCCGGCAGGTTCTTCTCCAGGAACTTGATCGGCTCCTTGAGCTGCAGCGCGAACAGCCGCCGCAAGCCGGCCCGGTGGATGCGCGCGGCCTCCTCCGGCGAATCGAACACCTCGACGTCGCAATGCGTGCCGCGATCGACGAGCGCCGGGTAGCCGTACAGCGTCTGGCCGCGCCGGCGGATCTCCAGCAGCTCGGGGAGCTTGCCGAAATTCCACGTCGTCAGGTTCTCGTACAGCGCCGTCGCACCGGCTTCCGCCGCAGCCGCCGTCTGCGGCGCCGCGCCCTTGCCGGCCTTCGCGCCGCGGCCGGCGGCACCGGCCGCGGCGGCAGGCGCCGCGGTCTGGCCGGCTGCCGGACCGGCATCGGCCTCGCCGCCGGTCGAGATCGTCGACGCCGCGGCGATCTTCTGGAACTGCTGCTGCGCCTGTGCGCCAAGCTCCTGGCGGAGCTGCGCGAGATTGCGCCCCATCGCGAGCTGACGGCCGTGCTCGTCGATCACCTTGAAGTTCATGAACAGGTGCGCGGGCAGCGTTTCGAGCTTGAAGTCGGCCGTCTTCATCGCGACCTGCGTCTCGCCGCGCACGTCGGCGATCAGCGCCTCGACGAGCCCGCCCGCGCCGAAGCGCTCGCGGCCCATCCGCTCGACGAAGCCGGCCGCGTACTCGGGCAGCGGCACGCAGTGGCGGCGCAGCTTCTGCGGCAGCGACTTCAGCAGCAACTGCACCTTTTCCTTCAGCATCCCCGGCACGAGCCACTCGCAGCGGCGCGCGTCGACCTGGTTCAGCGCGTACAGCGGCACCGCGAGCGTCACGCCGTCGCGCGGCGTGCCGGGCTCGAAGTGGTACGTGAGCGCCATCTCGACGCCGGCCATCGTCGCGCGCTTCGGGAACAGCTCGGTCGTCACGCCGGCCGCCTCGTGGCGCATCAGGTCGTCGCGCGACAGGTACAGCAGCCGCAGCTTGTCCTCGGGCTGGCCGCCCTGCTTCACCTCGTCGCGATACCAGCGCTCGAACGCGACGCCCGTGTGGATCCCTTCCGGAATCGCCTGGTCGTAGAACGCGTAGATCAGCTCGTCGTCGACCAGCACGTCCTGCCGGCGCGATTTGTGCTCGAGCTGCTCGATGTCGGCGAGCAGCTTGCGGTTGTGCGCGAAGAACGCGAGCTTCGTGTCGAACTCGCCTTCGACCAGCGCGCCGCGGATGAACAGCTCGCGCGCGCGCGCCGGATCCTGCCTGCCGAACGCGACGCGCCGGCGGTGGTAGATCGGCAGCCCGTACAGCGTCGCGCGCTCGTACGCGCTGACCTGCGCCGGGCGCTTTTCCCAGTGCGGCTCCGACAGCGATTTCTTCAGCAGGTGCGCGCCGATCTTCTCGACCCATTCGGGCTCGATCTTCGCGAGGCAGCGCGCGTACAGCCGGCTCGTCTCGACGAGCTCGGCCGCCATCACCCAGCGGCCGGCCTTCTTCGCGAGCACGGAGCCCGGCCACAGGTAGAACTTGATCCCGCGCGCGCCGAGGTAATGCGGATCGTCATCGGCTTTCAGGCCCAGGTTGCCGAGCAGGCCCGTCAACAGGGCCAGATGGACCTGTTCGTAGGTCGCCTCGACTTCGTTGAGCCGCCAGCCGTGCTCGCGCACGACGGTCAGCAACTGCGAATGGACGTCGCGCCACTCGCGCAGCCGGAGGTGCGACAGGAAGTTCTGCCGACACGCGTCGACGAGCTGGCGGTTCGACTTCTTGTGCGCGACGGCCTCTTCGAACCACGCCCAGATCTTCAGCCACTGCAGGAATTCGGAACGCTCGTCGGCGAACCGGCGGTGCGCCTGGTCGGCCTGCTCCTGCGCTTCGATCGGCCGATCGCGCGGATCCTGCACGGACAGTGCGCTCGCGATGATCAGCACCTCGCGCAGCGACTGCTGGTCGCGCGCGGCGAGAATCATCCGGCCGACGCGCGGGTCGAGCGGCAGCCGCGCGAGTTCGCGGCCGAGCGGCGTCAGCGCGTTGTCGTCGTCGACCGCGCCGAGCTCGTTGAGCAACTGGTAGCCGTCCGCGATCGCGCGGCCGGGCGGCGGCTCGAGGAACGGGAACGATTCGATCGCCGTCAGGTGCAGCGACTTCATCCGCAGGATCACCGACGCGAGCGACGAGCGCAGGATTTCCGGATCGGTGAAGCGCGCACGCGCCTGGTAGTCGCTTTCCTCGTACAAGCGGATGCAGACGCCGTCGGCCACGCGGCCGCAGCGGCCCGCGCGCTGGTTCGCGGCGGCCTGCGAGATCGACTCGACCTGCAGTTGCTCGACCTTGTTCCGGTACGAATAGCGCTTTACGCGTGCAAGACCGGTGTCGACGACGTAGCGGATGCCCGGCACCGTCAGCGACGTTTCGGCGACGTTGGTCGCGAGCACGATACGGCGCGCGTTCGACGCCTTGAACACCTTGTCCTGGTCGGCCGCCGAGAGCCGCGCGAACAGCGGCAGGATCTCGGTGTGCGGCGGATGGTGCTTGCGCAGCGCCTCGGCCGCCTCGCGGATCTCGCGCTCGCCGGGCAGGAACACCAGCACGTCGCCGGGGCCTTCGCGACACAGCTCGTCGACCGCGTCGACGATCGCGTCCATCAGGTCGCGCTCGGCCTCGCGCGCGGTCTTCACGCGATCGCGGCCGGCCGTGCCTTCGGCATTCTTCACGGCCGGGCGATCCTCGGCCACCGGGCGGTAGCGCATCTCGACCGGATACAGCCGCCCGCTCACCTCGATCACGGGCGCCGGGCGCTCGTCGCTGCCGAAATGGCGCGCGAAGCGATCGGCGTCGATCGTCGCGGACGTGACGATCAACTTCAGGTCCGGCCGCCTCGGCAGGATTTCCTTCAGGTAGCCGAGCAGGAAGTCGATGTTCAGGCTGCGCTCGTGCGCCTCGTCGATGATCAGCGTGTCGTACGCCTTCAGCAGCGGGTCGGTCTGCGTCTCCGCGAGCAGGATGCCGTCCGTCATCAGCTTCACGGATGCGCCCGGCGCGAGGTTGTCGGTAAAGCGCACCTTGTAGCCGACCACCTCGCCGAACGGCGTGCCGAGCTCCTCGGCGATCCGGCGGCCGGTCGACGACGCGGCGAGGCGGCGCGGCTGCGTATGGCCGATCAGGCCCGTGCCGCCGGCACCGAGGCCGCGGCCGAGATCGAGACAGATCTTCGGCAACTGCGTGGTCTTGCCCGAGCCGGTTTCGCCGCAGACGATGACGACCTGATGACCGGCGATCGCGCGTGCGATTTCGTCGCGCTTGCCCGACACGGGCAGGCTTTCGGGGTAGATGATCGGCGGGACGGGATTGGGCGCGACGGCAGCGCGCGGCGGACGCTCGCGGCGCGGGGGACGTGCATCCGCTGCGCGGGGCGCATCCGCCGCCGCGGCCGGCTGGCGCGCATCGCCGC
>NZ_JBFPFS010000031.1:0-94985 GCF_047978125.1 Burkholderia sp. LFS061
GGCGATGACGGTCCCGCGGCGCGGCGCGCCGTCACGGCGGCGGCCGCGCCACACGAAGCGGGTTTCGCGCGGCGGTGTGCGCATGCTCAGGCCACCGGTGTCGCGGCGACGGCTTCCGCGATGCTCGTCGTGCCGTCGCGGACGCGCGCGAAGGCCGCGTCGCGCAGATTGCGCACGCCTTCGGCCGCCGCGCATTGAGCGAGTTCGCCGACGCTCGCCCGCGCGACGATGCGTTCCGCCAGCGCGGGCGATACCGGCATCGTCTGATGCAGGCCGATGCGGCCTCGATAGCCGATACCGTGACACGCGGAACAGCCGCGCGCGACGAACGGCCGCCATCCGGCAGCCAGGGCCGCCGGGTCGCAGCCGGCTTCACGCAGCACGCGCGCAGGTGCGTCCGAGTGCATGCGGCACGCGACGCACAAGCGCCGGACGAGGCGCTGCGCGGTGACGAGGTGCAGCGCGGCCGCGAGGTTGTACGGCGCGACGCCGATGTCGAGCAGCCTCGCGACGGCGGCCGGCGCGTCGTTCGTGTGCAGCGTCGACAGCACGAGATGGCCGGTCTGCGCGGCCTTGATCGCGACGTCGGCCGTCTCCGCATCGCGAATCTCGCCGACCATGATGATGTCCGGATCCTGTCGCAGCAGCGCGCGCAGCGCCGTCGCGAACGTGAGCCCCGCCTTTTCGGCGACACCGACCTGGCTGATCCCGTCGAGCTGGATCTCGGCGGGATCCTCGACCGTGCAGACGTTGTGCGCGTCGCGATCGAGCATCTGCAGCGCGCAGTAGAGCGACAGCGTCTTGCCGCTGCCGGTCGGGCCCGTGACGAGCACGAGGCCGTGCGGTGCGCGTATCGCGGCTTCCATCGCTGCTGCCTGCTGCGCGTCGAAGCCGAGGCGGGCGAGCGTCAGATCGGGCGGCAGCGTTTCGAGGCGACGCAGCACGAGCTTTTCGCCGAACAGCGTGGGCAGCGAACTGACGCGGTAGTCGCCGCGCGTGCAACCGTCGATCGCGATGCGCAGCCTGCCGTCCTGCGGCAGCCGCCGCTCGGCGATGTCCATGCGCGCGAGGACCTTGATCCGCGTGACGAGCGCGTCGCGCAGGTGTAACGGCGGCCGCGCATGTTCGTGCAGCACGCCGTCGATGCGCAGGCGGATGCGCCAGCCGGCTTCGAACGGTTCGACGTGGATGTCGGATGCGTCGCGCACGCGTGCCGCGTGAAGCGTGTCGGTCAGCAGCCGTACGGCCGGTGCGTCGTCGAGCTGGGCCGCGTCGAGCGCGTGTGGTGCGGCGGCGGGCGACGCATCGGAGTGGGCGGGCGGCGGCTGCGTGCGCAGCGGCGCCCCGGGAGGAGGGAAATGCATGTGAGCCGGCGCGTCGGCCGCCTGTTGAACGTGACCTGCAGATGGTCGCGCATTGCGGGCGGTGCCGGCAGTCGGCCGTTCGGCTAGCGTAATGCGGTGCGTGCGGTGCGCGTGCCGCGCGGCTTGAAGAGCTTGACGGTGCGCACGGCCTGGTCGTCGCTGCGCATCACCTCGAGCATCACGTCGCCGATTTTCAGGCACACGTCGTCTTCCGGAATTTCCTCGAGGGTTTCGAGAATCAGCCCGTTCAGCGTCTTTGGCCCGTCGGTCGGCAGCTTCAGGTGCAGCCAGCGGTTCAGTTCGCGCAGCGGCATGCCGGCCGTGACGATGCATTCGCCGTTCTCGTCCCAGCCGCCCGCGCGTTCGCTGCGCGGCATCGACGTCGTGAATTCGCCGATCAGCTCCTCGATGATGTCTTCGGGCGTGACGAGCCCTTCGAGCTCGCCGTATTCGTTGACGACGAGCGCGGTACGCTGCCGGGTCTCCTGGAAATACTGGAGTTGCTGAACCACCGGCGTGCCCGACGGCACGTAGTACGGCTCGGCGAGCAGCGAGCGCAGCGTTTCGCGGTCGAACTCCTGGTTGTGCAGCGCGGTCAGCGTCTTGCGCACGTGCAGCACGCCGAGCACCTTGTCGATGTCGCCTTCGTAGACGACAAGCCGGTTGTGATAGCAGGTTTCGAGCTGGTGCAGGACGTCGTCGAGCGGCGCATAGAAGTTGAGCGATTCGATCTGGCGGCGCGGCACCATCACGTCGTCGACCGTGATGTTCTCGAGGTCGAACAGGTTGAGCAGGATGCTGCGGTGCTTGGTCGGCATGAAGCTGCTCGACTCGAGCACGATGGCCCGCAGTTCGTCGGCCGACATCCGCTGGTCGCGACCTTTCTTCGTGTTGATGCGCAGCACCCACAGCACGCCGTTCGCGAGAGCGTTGACGAACCAGACGACCGGCTTGAACACGCGCATCAGCGGCGCGATCACGAGGCTCGCGGGCAGGGCGATGCGTTCGGGGAAGGTCGCGCCGACGATCTTCGGCGCGATCTCCGCGAACACGATGATCAGGAACGCGACGATGCCGGTCGCGATCGACAGCGCGAGATTGTTGCGGCCGAACGTATGGAGCGCGAGCGACGTCGTCAGGACCGGGATGATCGTGTTGAACAGGTTGTTGCCGATCAGGATCACGCTGAGCAGCAGGTCAGTACGCGTGAGAAGCCCCTGGGTGGTCTTCGCGCCGAGTGCGCCCTGGCCGGCGAGATGCTTCAGCCGATGGCGATTGAGCGCCATCATCGCGGTCTCGGAAATGGAGAAGAAGCTGGAACAGAGGAGAAGCAGGAAGACGGCGCCGATTTGCGCCCATAAGGGAATTTGGTCCACGCGTCGGAAAGGGCAGTGAAGGACAGGAATGGAGGGAATATAGCAGAGGCCGGCGACCGCGATGTGTCGTGCGCGACACGATGGGCCCGCAACGGCCGGACGAAAAAAAACCGTGCACGCAGTGCACGGTTTTTTTACAAATCTGGTCGGGGTGAGAGGATTCGAACCTCCGGCCTCTACGTCCCGAACGCCCTTTCGCTTCAGATATCCGTACCCCGGGTTGAGGGTGATTTATTTTAAATCAATGACTTATGCGAATCAACCCTTATTTGACGGGGCGGGGCTTGGTGGCAATCAGGCGAAATTTGCCACTTATTTGCCACCAGTTTTTTCGAGCACGGCAATGAATCAGAATTGCCACCGATTTGCCCCGAAAGGGCGAGCGTTTGGCTCCGGAGGCAGCTAGCCTCGAAACCACAACAGGGCGCGCGACCATACGAGATGCCAAAAACACTTTTCCATGGCTAACCTGTAAAGTACAGTGTAAAGTGTCAACCCGCCTGTCAAGTCAAACGTTGAGGATGTCATGGGAAAGAAACTGAACAATGCGCCGGTCTACTACACCGTGGCTCAGGTCCAGTTCAACCCCGTCTTGGATTTGGACGCGTATATTCCCGGGATTCAAGCCAAGATGCGCGAGCGACACTACCCGGACTACAAGCCGGAGGTCGTCCAGCGTCTGGTGCTGCCCTTCGGCGGCGGGGAGTCCGGTCAAGTTGCGGCGCCGACCGTCACGCCTCAGTCGAGGTACCAGTTCGGTGATATCTCGGGCAACACGCGGTTCGTGTTAGAGACGAACGCCTTGTCGTTTCAGACCACGGCTTATGAAACATTCGAGGGTTTCTCAGAAGCGCTATTGGCGGGTTTGGGCGTTGTGCATGACGCCCTCCGCCTCGACTTTATCGAGCGAATCGGGCTGCGCTACCTGGATGCTGTACGGCCGTCAGGAGAAAAGGAGTCGCTCCGAGACTTCCTCGTGCCGGAGGTTCTTGGTTTGTCCCTGCGAGGGGATGTCCAGCACCAGCACTCGGTCAGTGAAACTGTCGTCGCGACACCTGCAGGCCAGCTTGTCTCGCGCGTACTCATTCGGCATGGGCAAGTCGGTCTGCCGCTTGAACTAACCGCACTCGCCCCCAAAATCGACCCGCGATTCACGCAGTGGGCCGGTTTGCACGCCATAATCGACACCGATGCTTCTACGACTCGCCGAGAAGCATTCGACTTGGGCAATGTTGAGACGCAGCTGAAAGCCCTTCACGACGAAATCGATAAGTGCTTCAAAGCCATCGTGACCGAGCACGCGTTGGCCGCTTGGGCCTGAGGGAGGAATCATGAGCAGCGCAACGACTTACGGAGGATGGGTAACGGACCATCCGACAGCAACCGGCGACACTTCGAACGTTGTTCGGCTGGTGGGATGGTTCGTAGCGGCGGGCGCAGCGCTGTCGGTAATTGGCACGGGCGGTCACTTGTCACCCGAACACCTACAGCGAGGCGGACAGCACGCCCTGTATGCGACTCCCGCCGTCGAAGTAGCGATGGTCGACGATGTCCGGACGCCAGCCGAAGACCTAGCACGGATTCGTGAAGTTTTGCATCCGGCAGTGTCGGACCTTGCCGCGACTCTCGGTGTGTCCCGTCAGTCGGTCTACAACTGGCTCAATGGCGAGCATGTCGCGGAGGAAAACGCTGCCAGGCTTCAGGACCTCGCTCAGGCGGCCGATGTACTGGACCACGAGGGCATCGCCGTCAATGCCGCGTTGCTAAAGCGGAAGTTCGCGAACGGCCGGACGCTGATGCAAGTCGCTCAGGCAGGCGAGTCAGCGCGCGACGCGGCGTTGGTGCTGGTGCAGATTCACAAACGCGAGGCTGCTCAACGCGAGCGTATGAGCGCTCGGTTTTCCAACCGAGCGAAGACGTCAGCTACTGCCGACTTCGACCTCCCTCCGTCTAACGACCAGGCGTAAAGGTGCGAAGTGGTGGAGTGGAATCGTGATACACCATGGCGCCAAGGATTTCTGCTCGGCAACGACGCCATAGATGCGCTGGGGCTTCGCCATGCGGTAAGTCCCGACGAGACGATTGTCGTCGTTGCAACCCACGACTGTGACCTCGCACAGGACCCGCAATTCGAGCCGGTCGTCGAGGTCGTCGTGGGATGTTTGGCCGCGAAGGACGGCAACTGCACCCACGCCAAAAACGCGCGCAAGCTTCACATTGAATTCGTAGGCGATGCTGCCTTCTGGGCGGAGTTCGAGGCGACGGCCAAGGTTCGTATCGACAAGCTCAAGCTAAATGAATACTCGCCCCGGTCCGACGTCCGACTCCGTTCCGAGGACCACGCAGTCTTGCAGATGTGGCTGGCCAGTCGATACCGGCGCTCCGCCTTTGCGGATGAATTCGAGCGCCGATTGACCAAGGAAACCAAGCTGGCGGAGAAAATCGCAAAGGCGGTCAAGCCGCATGGGGAATTGATTATCGGCGTCTTCTTCGATGTGGATGAAGGCGCGGAAGTCACTCGGAACGGTCCGGACGATACTTATAAGCTCGACATCACTATCCTGCATCAGGCGGACCCCGATTTCGTCGCCGCGGAAACCGCTGCAAGAGCTGCTGCTGATGCCATCGAGAAGGCGTTCAAGGAAAAGCTCTTCGCTCCATCAAAGAAATGGCAGCAAATCGAGCTCCGCTTTTGCGAGCCGATGTCCGAGTCGGTGCTGAACTATCAGATGTTCAAACAGCTGAAGCGTTGGAGGCTAGAACACATGAGCCTTGCCGCCGACCCTCAACAGCCCGTGTTGGCCGAATAGCAAGAAGTGACACCGAAAGCCATGTTGCGAACAGCGCCGGCCACCGACTGGCCGCGAGTCGCGCGCGCACTCTCAAGAATTGCAATGCGAATGCCGTTATTTGAGGCCTGCCTCGGAGCAGGCTATAAAGCCCTGGAAACGCGAGGCGACGACGCGATTTGAACCCTCGGGGACGTGCCATTCTGGATACCTCAGACGCGGTCGAGTGCATCGTCTATGGCAATAACTTGCACGACCTGTTACCGCGGCGCGCACTACCGAGCTGCAACAGGACAGGACCAGCACGTTAGAAACTAATTGAAGTACGGAATCGTGGCGGAATATGGTTCATCTTAAACTGGTTGCAGGTACAGCCGTATCCCCTTCGCCAGAGGCAGCAACGGCAAAATCGGCCACTGAAAGAACATACTTGGGGGAGGTCCTCGACGCTGAGTTAGAAGCCAAGGCGCGAGAAATCATCTACGGCCTCAAGCCCGGTTTAGATGACATGTCCGTGTCGGAACTACTGGCCGAGCTGAACCGGCCTCTCCCTGGCAACGACTTCATCCCGGAGATACAGAGGCGCGGTGTTGTCCGCACGGCTCTGCTCCGCGTTGGCATCCATGCTCATTCCGCTCTGCCTGAAATGGAACTTGACGTCGACGTGTTCGGATTGGTCGTTAACATAAGGCGCTTGATGAAGGGCAGTCCAGAACTCAAACCGTTAAAAAACGTGCTTGACGGCTTGACCTTATGAGGCTGGAGTTCGAGGCTTCATGTCGGCGTGGACGCTTGGCCAGAAGGCCAACCTGCGGACGCGCGAAAACGACATGGTAATACTCCTCGCGTCGACTGTGGGCGACCGCTAACATGGCGCCGCTGGGATGCAAGGCTCTCCGCCAAGACAGACGTCGGACGTATGCGCGGGAGAGACTGGCGCCGTCACGCGGGGGATTTCAGCTATCGACCTTATTTCACCGAAATCTGCGCGCCCAATAACTCGGATTTAGCCGAAGTAAGGCGGCTTGGTATTCACACAAACGTCCAGGTAGCTCGAAGGTATACTGAACGCAGTCATGTGACTGCTTACAGGAGCGTGACACTTGGACCAACTCCTTTCTGCCAAACCCTTGGCCGCTGTGCTCGGCGACGAGATGCAGACAACCTATAACCGCTCCTCCGGCGACGGCAACCTGCCTCGCTATATGAAGCGGGGCATTCTGCTGCGGTTCCGCTCATCCGACGTCGAGGCTTGGCTCACCAGCCAGCAGCCCTCTCCTGGTCAGCAGACCGTAGTGACTGTCACCCCGGCCCCTAGGCGCCGCGGCAGGCGGACCAAGGCCGAGCAGGTCGCCACACGTCGTTCACACTGAGTCGAAAGTTCAAAATCCCACCCGGGCTGCAACCAGGGTGGGATGCCAAATCGCGTCTATGCCTACTGAACGCTCGAGTATAGGCGCGGGACACGTTTCAACCCGCCGCATTCAGCACGCGGAGGACATATTTTTTCGACCGAGGACAGCTATCTGGCTGAAGCGGCACACACACGAGGTGTGCCATGTGTTCTGTTTCGCCGACGGCAGCGAGCCGTCATTCTCGTTCTGCGGCATCCGCGACCCGCTTCGCTGAGCTTGTCAAAAGAAAGACCGAAACAAGTGCGACGCGGTCTGCAAAGAAGCGGAAAACTGACGCCCGAAGGAAGCTGCGCGTAGTTCACCGTGAACATCGCCGCCAGGCAAGAGTTGCGGGCCTGCGTTCGGTGGCGGTGGCGCTGACGTTCGCGGACAACGGCAAGTTCTGCGCGAAGCTTATCAGCAGATTTATCGCGTGCGTACGCCAGGCCCTGAAACGCCGCGGGCACCGGCTGCCATACACGTGGGTGCTCGAAAGCGAAGGCCGCCTCCACTACCACCTAATGTTGTGGCTACCCAGAAGCTTTGTCATCGACAAGCAGCAACTGGCGCGGTGGTGGCCATGGGGCACGACGTCGGTCGCCTCATGCAGGGTGGTCGAAGGATATGCTCGCTACATGGCCAAGTTCGACTGCATGGACCGCATCCCGAAAGCCGGCAAGCTCTTTGGGTCCGGAGGGCTGGACGAAAGCGGGAAGGCTGCGGTACTGCGCGCTGGCCTGCCTCGATGGCTTCAGGCGATTCTGCCGCGCGGCGGCAGCGCCCGCCGTTTTCCGGGCTACGGGTGGACGAACACCGAAACGGGCGAAATCTACGTCTCCCCTTATCGCTGGACACCTCGGGGCTGGGCAATTCGAAATTCGGCGCCTAGCTGATTGCGCCGAATCAACCAAGTGCCCTCGAAGGCCGAAGTCTCGATGACCAGCTCATCGTCGGCCTATCCACGCCAGTCATCATGGCCCGTTCCTTCGTCAACTTCTCGAAGCGCGACCGATGTTGAGAGAAAAGTCGGCCGAAAAGATTGCGGTAGAGCCTAGCGGTTCACTCCTCGCCGAGCGTATCGCCGTGACTCTCTTGGATTGATGGAGTAGGCGCCTGAGGGTCGCGCATTGACTTGCCGCTTGGCCAGTACCGGAATTTCTCAGGAAAGGGATTGGGTAGGAGCGAGCGGAGCGTTTCGCGGTGTTCCTTGCCGATGCGGGACTCGTCGGCGTACCGGCGAAGGGACACGCGGTCGCGATAATCGTTGTAAAGCTGAAGCAGCATCTCCCTGTGACCATTGTCATATAGCCAGTACGCTTCGCAGTTCGTATGGAAGTTCATGCATTCCCGCGCATAACCGGCTGCCTTTTCGCGATTTTCGTTTTCTTCTGCCCAGGCAAAAAATTCTTCTTTCTCGCAATCAAGGTAACTCTGCCCAGAGTGGCGGTCGTGCCACTCGAGCACGTTTGCGATGAAGCCGTCGCCCTTTGGGTTCCGGGTGACCACCTGCCCGGGGTGAGCCTTTGCCCATCGCCGGGCTTCTTCGCCGGTCGAGAAGTACAGGGTTTTCATCCGCTTAACCCAGTCGTTGGGCATCTCGTAAAACGAATCAATAAAACCGTCGGACATGCCGGCTTCCCCGAACATGCGCTCCCAATCACCCATGTTGTCACTGTCCGTAATGAGATATAGGGGATTGTAAGTGGCTTGCAGTGAAGCGGGAAGCCAACTGAACGGGCGCGATGGCTGCCGGCTGCATACGACGAAGTACCTATCTGCCGTCGTCGCGACATCTTGCTCCATCACGTTCTCGACGCGCGACTAATGCAGGGAAAGTCGCAGTCGAGCGGATTGGAGTAGGCCATTCAATCCTCATCGAGCTATACGTCCGTGCAGGAGGCGTCGCTCCGCAGCGCCAGCTTGCGCGAGCGCCCGTTCTTCGTTTCCGGCAGGAAGGCAGTCTGCGACTCGAGGTCGATGTTGGACCACGTGAGCGTCAGCGTTTCACTGCGCCGTGCGCCCGTCATGAGCTGGAACTGCACGAAGGTTTCGAGCAGGGCAACGTGCTGGTAGGTCGCTTCCGCCTCCAGCATGTAGAGCTGGCGGGCGTTCTTGATAACCTGCTTGCGACGGTACACCGTGCGGGCATCGTTCGCTTCCTGACGCTCGGCTGCCATCAGTTGCTCCAGACGCCGGTCAATGGACTGTTGGCGGTCTTCTTCCTGGGCCGCGGCAAGCAGGCGGCTTTCTTCATCCCCCTTCAGACGCCGGTCGCGTTCGTTGTAGTAGGTGGGACGACGGACACCATCCATCGGGCTCTTGGCGACATGGATGCGCCAGGTGTCGATGGCAATACGGCACACTGCCGAAAAGATGTCGATTTCCCGGTCCGCCGTAGGTGACGCGACCACCTGGCAGCGCTCGTCGATATAGTCCTTGAAGTCATCCGGCACGATGGTGGCAAAAGGCTTGCGGATGAACTTGCAGGTTTCCGACGACTGTCTCATCCGCGCGCCGGTCGGCTTGCGCAACTTCGCCTTGGCGACCGTAGGGTGCAGATTCGGGTGGCTGGCCACAATTTTGGCCAGGTCCTGCCGCTCGAGCCCGGCGTCCTCCAGCCATCCATTAATCTTGTACGCCTCAACCTCGAAGCTCTTGTGCCGGGGCACTTCTTCTCGCAGGTAGCGAATCAGGAGGTCGGCAAGCGTCGTCTTCTGCGCTTGGGCGTAATTGATGAACAGGCCCTGTCGTTGCTCACTTTCGAGGCGTTGCTTGATGTCGTTGGCCTCGGCTTCGCTGCAGGCCACCAGAGTCTGGTTCCTGTTGGACACGCTGCGCGTGCGAACGACGAAGTAGTTATCGAGGCGGGACAGCTTCGGCTTGAGCCCCTGGATTTTCAGGGATTCACAGTAGGCGTCGGCCTTTTTCCTGGCGCTGTGGGCGAAGGTCTGCGTGAGGTCGTCGCGATGCTTGACCGTAATCTTATAGTTCGAGCGGTTCTCGATGGACGCCATGGTCCGTACTCCAGTGGTTGCGGAGCACGGTATACCTTGGGCGAGGGACCATGATTGGCGGCCGGAGTATGTTAAGAGCGAAAAGTCCCCGCAAGCGCAGGCACTTCTCGTTCGCAACTTTCTTTCCGGTGGCAAACGGGTGGTGATTGCCACTGATTTGCCACTAGCGGCCAGCACAAACAAAAACAGCGGGCATCTAGCCCGCTGTTTCTTAAGGAAAATCTGGTCGGGGTGAGAGGATTCGAACCTCCGGCCTCTACGTCCCGAACGTAGCGCTCTACCAGGCTAAGCTACACCCCGATTTTTGCTCTTCGGACTTCGCCGTCTTCGTGAAGATCGTTGCGTCGTCACAAGCAAGAACGTAACTATAACGATGTTTTTTCTAAAAGGGAATACTTTGCTGAAGAAAATTTTCGAGACAACGCATCGCCGCGGTTCGCGACGTGTTTACGACTGCCGCGACGTCGAGTACGAGCACAGCGCGAGCAGGCTCTCCTTATAGATCGAATCGGGGAATGCGGCGATCGCTGCCGCTGCCGCCTGCGCTTCCTGGCGTGCGCATTCGAGCGTGTGATCCAGCGCGCCCGAACGCGTGATCGCTTCGAAAATCGTGTCGAAGCGATCGGTGCCGCCCTGTTCGATCGCCTCGCGTGCAAGCGCCGACTGTTCCGGCGTGCCGCGTTCGATCAAGTAGATGAGCGGCAGCGTCGGTTTGCCTTCGCGCAGGTCGTCGCCGGCATTCTTGCCCATTGCCTCGACGGTGCCCGCGTAGTCGAGCCAGTCGTCCATGATCTGGAACGCGGTGCCGATCCGGCGGCCGTATTCGGCGGCGGCGGCTTCGGTCGGCGCATCGGCGCCGGCGAGCACCGCGCCCAGGCGCGCCGACGCCTCGAACAGCTTGGCCGTCTTGTAGCGGATCACCTGCATGTAGCGCGTTTCGTCGACGTCCGCGTCGTGCATGTTGAGGAGCTGCAGCACCTCGCCTTCGGAAATGATCGTCGTCGCTTCGGACAGGATCTCCATCACGCGCATCTTGCCGACGCCGACCATCATTTCGAACGAGCGCGAATAGAGGTAATCGCCTACCAGCACGCTCGCCGCGTTGCCGAACAGCGCGTTGGCGGTCTGGCGGCCGCGGCGCAGCTCGGATTCGTCGACGACGTCGTCATGCAGCAGGGTGGCCGTATGAATGAACTCGACGACGGCGGCCAGCACGTGCCGCTGGTGCGACGTCTCGCCGAGCGCGCCGGCGACGAGCAGCAGCAACGCCGGACGCAGCCGCTTGCCGCCCGCGCCGATGATGTACTCGGCGATCTGGTTGATCAGCAGCACGTCGGACGCGAGGCTTTGCCGGATAACGCGATTCACCTGCTCCATGTCGCTGGTGATCGGAGCGAGCAGGTGGGCGGCGCTGAGGGTGGGGGAGGCGGTGGACGACGACATGATGATGGAATTGGGTGATGCCGCGGATTATAAGTCGAATCCGAGATCTCCCGGTCTGTCGGACGCGCCGCAGCAGCGATTTTGGCCGTCCGTCCGAGGCTGGCGTACGGCAATCGTCGATCAGTTTTGACTTGGGTGCTAACCCCATGTATAATCACGTGTTTTCCGCGCGTGGTGTGCGGAAAAATTGGATCCAGAGTGAGGTTCTCAATGTACGCGGTCATAAAAACCGGCGGCAAGCAGTACAAGGTTGCCGTTGGCGAAAAACTCAAAGTAGAACAGATACCGGCTGACATTGACGCTGAAATCACGCTCGACCAGGTTCTCGCAGTGGGCGAAGGCGAATCGATTAAGTTCGGTACGCCGCTGGTCAGTGGGGCTTCCGTCAAGGCCACCGTTGTGTCGCACGGTCGTCACGCCAAGGTCACCATCTTCAAGATGCGTCGCCGGAAGCACTACCAAAAGCACGGCGGCCACCGCCAGAACTACACTGAGCTGCGCATCGACGCGATCAACGCGTAAGCGCCTCGGTTAAGGAGCAATCAGATGGCACACAAAAAGGCAGGCGGCTCTTCCCGGAACGGCCGCGACTCCGAGTCGAAACGTCTCGGCGTGAAGGTGTACGGCGGCCAGGCAATCAATGCCGGCGGCATCATCGTGCGTCAGCGCGGCACGCGCATGCACGCAGGCGAGAACGTCGGCATGGGCAAGGATCACACCCTGTTCGCGCTGGTCGACGGTCACGTGAAGTTCGCGACGAAGGGCGCGGACAAGAAGCATCTGGTCATCGTTGTCCCGGCGGCTGCCTAAGTTCAGGCACCCACGGGCTTCGAGCCGAAAGGCCCCGCAGTCTTCGCGGGGCCTTTTTTATTTGGCCGCCGGGCGCATGTGCGTTCCGGCGACCGTCGTGCAACCGGCGTACGATCGGCCGAAAGGCAGATTGTTCAAGCGCGCCGGCGCGCGGCACAATAGCGGAAATACTGGGCGGAGTGACGAATGAAGTTCATTGACGAAGCACGAATCGAAGTCATCGCCGGCGACGGAGGCGATGGCAGCGCGTCGATGCGCCGCGAGAAATTCGTCCCGTTCGGCGGGCCGGACGGCGGCGACGGCGGCCGGGGCGGTAGCGTCTACGCGATCGCCGACCGCAACATCAACACGCTGATCGACTACCGTTACGCGAAGAAGCACCTGGCGCGCAACGGCGAAAACGGTCGCGGCTCGGATTGCTACGGCAAGGGCGGCGACGACGTCACGCTGCGCATGCCGGTCGGCACGATCATCAGCGACATGGATACCGGCGAGCTGATCGCCGACCTGACCGAGCATGACCAGCAGGTGATGCTCGCCCAGGGTGGCGCCGGCGGCCTCGGCAACCTGCATTTCAAGTCGAGCACGAACCGCGCGCCGCGTCAGAAGACGGACGGCAAGCCCGGCGAGCGGCGCATGCTGAAGCTCGAGCTGAAGGTGCTCGCCGATGTCGGCCTGCTCGGCATGCCGAACGCGGGCAAGTCGACGTTCATCTCGTCGGTGTCGAACGCGAGGCCGAAGATCGCCGACTACCCGTTCACGACGCTCGCGCCGAATCTCGGCGTGGTGCGCGTCGGCCCGAGCAAGAGCTTCGTGATCGCCGACATCCCGGGGCTGATCGAGGGTGCAGCCGAAGGCGCGGGCCTCGGGCATCAGTTCCTGCGTCACCTGCAGCGCACCGGCGTGCTGCTGCATCTTGTCGATCTCGCTCCGTTCGACGAAAGCGTCGATCCGGTCGCGGAAGCGACCGCGATCGTCGGCGAGTTGCGCAAGTACGATGAGGCGCTCTACGAGAAGCCGCGCTGGCTCGTGCTCAACAAGCTCGACATGGTGCCGGAAGACGAGCGCGAGGCGCGCGTCGCGGATTTCCTCGACCGCTTCGGTTGGGACGGCCCCGTGTTCGAGATTTCGGCGCTGACGGGGCAGGGCTGCGAAGCGCTGTGCTACGCAATCTACGATTACCTGTCCGAGAATTCGGATGCGCATCGCGCGGCGGAGGCGGAAGATCTCGCGGCGGACGTGCGTTTCCGCGACGCGCCGCCCGCGAACGGCGGTGCAACGCCGGGCGACGACGCCTGAGCGGTTCCGGAACGCGCCGGGCGTGCCGCCCGGCGTCGGCGTTCAATCGCGCCCGGCCGGGCAGGCATCAGATACAGGAGACAGTGCAGGATGCGTTCGATCATCGCGGATTCGAAGCGATTGGTGGTGAAGGTGGGCTCCAGCCTCGTGACCAACGACGGCAAGGGGCTCGATCATGATGCAATCGGCCGCTGGGCCGCCCAGATCGCCGCGCTGCGCGCTCAGGGCAAGGAAGTCGTGCTCGTCAGTTCGGGCGCGATTGCCGAAGGGATGCAGCGGCTCGGCTGGAGCAAGCGGCCGCGCGAAATCGACGAGCTGCAGGCCGCCGCCGCAGTCGGCCAGATGGGGCTCGCGCAGGTCTATGAGAGCCGTTTCACCGAACACGACATCCGCACCGCGCAGATCCTGCTCACGCACGCCGACCTGGCGGATCGCGAGCGTTACCTGAATGCGCGTTCGACGCTGCTCACGCTGCTGCGGCTCGGCGTCGTACCGATCATCAACGAGAACGACACGGTCGTTACCGACGAAATCAAGTTCGGCGACAACGACACGCTCGGCGCGCTCGTCGCGAACCTGATCGAAGGCGATGCGCTGATCATCCTGACCGACCAGTCGGGGCTGTTCACCGCCGATCCGCGCAAGGATCCGAACGCGACGCTCGTCGCCGAGGCTAATGCCGGTGCGCCGGAACTCGAGGCGATGGCGGGCGGTGCGGGCTCGAGCCTCGGCCGCGGCGGGATGCTGACGAAGATTCTCGCGGCGAAGCGTGCGGCGCACAGCGGCGCGAACACCGTGATCGCGAGCGGTCGGGAGTCCGACGTGCTCGTGCGTCTGGCGGCCGGCGAGGCGATCGGCACGCAACTGATCGCACGTACCGCGCGGATGGCGGCGCGCAAGCAATGGATGGCCGATCACCTGCAGGTGCGCGGCCATGTCGTGATCGATGCCGGCGCGGTCGAGAAACTGACGGCCGGCGGCAAGAGCCTGCTGCCGATCGGCGTGACCGGCGTGCAGGGGGCGTTCGCGCGCGGCGAGGTGATCGCGTGTGTCGGCCCCGACGGGCGCGAAGTGGCGCGTGGGCTCACGAACTACAGCAGCGCGGAAACGAAGCTGATTCAGCGCAAGCCGAGCGGCGAGATAGAGACCGTGCTCGGCTACATGCTGGAGCCTGAACTGATCCATCGCGACAACCTCGTGCTGGTGTGACTGTCCGCTCCGAATCCGGTAGCCAAATAAAAAGCCCGCGTGATGCGGGCTTTTTGCATGGTGCGGGACGGAGCAGGCGGCTCGTGCCGCGTACCGTCAGCGCAGTTGGCTCATCGCGGTGCGGTGAAACCGGATGTTCTCCAGAATCTGTTTGGTCGAGCCTTGCGGCATCTTGTTCGCGCAGAAGTAGTCCTGATAGAGCGACGAGTGGTACGCGTTCAGTTCGCCGTTCTCGATGCGCCGCCAGTCGTTCTCGACCGTGCGGTCCCAGCCGTCGTGTTCCGCATTCAGGCCGGCGTACTGCCGCCATTCGTAGGTGTCGCAGCGGATGCCTTCGTAGTTCACATTGCGCGCGCCGGCCGGGCTCGTGATGACGACGGCGTAGCGCACGACGCCATCGGTGCCGACCGCGAGCGACTTCGCATCGACGAAGAACTTGAGCGGCGTGTTCTGCGATACGTTGAACGGCAGCAGGTCGCCTGTCTGCGGCAGCGGCGGCAGCGTGTCGACCGCGTTTTCCTTCCAGGTGCCCTGGCGGTCCAGCAGATACACGAACTCGCTGTCATCCTTGTTGGTCGGCGTCTTCGAATTCGCGCAACCGGCCAGCATGGCCGCTGCGGCAATCGATGCGAGCGCGAGAGCAATCGCTTTCAATATGCATTCCTCGTAAAAAAAGGGCGCGACACCAAGGTCGCGCCCGGTCATGCAGTCCGACTCGTCATTTGCCGACGATCACGTGGGGCGGCATCTCGTCGAGCGTGCCCGCTTCCACTTCGATCTCCGAACAGACTACCGATGTGTCGACAATCGTCAACGTCTGCTGGGCCTGTGCGCCGATGACGCGCGGATAGCGCGACAGACGCGGCCCGCGCGGCTTTTCGGCTCGCTGCGCCGGGCGGCGCAGGAAGCGCGACAGTTCCGTCAGCGCCAACTGATAGACATCCCGCTTGAACTCGATCACCGCATCGAGCGGCACCCAGTACTCGTTCCAGCGCCACGCATCGAACTCCGGGTGATCGGTCGCGCGCAAGCAAATGTCGCAATCGCGTCCAACCATCCGCAGCAGGAACCAGATCTGCTTCTGGCCGCGGTAATGACCGCGTACTTCGCGTTTGATGAACTTGTCAGGCACCTCGTAACGCAACCAGTCGCGAGTGCGGCCGATTATCTTGACGTGTTCCGGATGCAGGCCCGTTTCCTCGTGCAGTTCCCGGTACATCGCCTGCATGGGGGTCTCGCCGTACTTGATCCCACCTTGAGGAAACTGCCAGGAGTGCTCGCGGAGCCGCTTGCCCCAAAACACCTCGTTGCGCGCGTTCAAGAGGATGATGCCGACGTTCGGGCGAAAGCCTTCACGATCCAGCATACAACCACCTTCGAATCCTTTAAAATTGCTTTGATTATAAACAGATAACGGGCGCTGCGCACCGTGACGGAGCGAATCCGCGCGGGGCACACCGGCTGAATTGTCCCTGATTAGTCTGCTACGTCATCTGCGCCATCGTCGTTCGTCGCGCGCAGCTTTTTCACCTTGAAACTTTTTCGGGCGCCCCGCCTGGGGGCGCCGTTTTTGGAACCGTCCGCATGAAAGCTTCCCGTTTCTTTATCGGCACCCTGAAAGAAGCACCCGCCGACGCAGAGATCGTCAGCCACAAGCTGATGGTACGCGCCGGCATGATCCGTCGCGTCGCCGGCGGCATCTATAACTACCTGCCGGTCGGCCTGCGTTCGATTCGCAAGGTCGAGGCGATCGTGCGCGAGGAAATGAACCGGGCGGGCGCCATCGAGCTGCTGATGCCGGCCGTGCAGCCGGCCGAGCTGTGGCAGGAATCGGGCCGCTGGGAACAGTACGGCCCCGAGCTGCTGCGCTTCAAGGACCGCAAGGACAACGATTTCGTGATCGGGCCGACGCACGAGGAAGTCGTCACCGACATCGCGCGCAACCAGATCAAGAGCTACCGGCAGATGCCGGTGAACTTCTACCAGATCCAGACGAAGTTCCGCGACGAGATCCGTCCGCGCTTCGGCGTGATGCGTGGCCGCGAATTCATCATGAAGGACGCGTATTCGTTCGACAAGGATGCGGCGGGCCTGAACGAGTCGTATCGCAAGATGTACGACGCGTACGTGCGCATCTTCACGCGCCTCGGCCTCGAGTTCCGTGCGGTCGCGGCGGACAGCGGCTCGATCGGCGGCAACTTCTCGCACGAGTTCCACGTGATCGCCGACACCGGCGAGGACGCGATCGCCTACTGCCCGACGTCCGAGTTCGCGGCGAACATCGAGGCGGCCGAAGCGCTGCCGCTGATTGCCGAGCGCGCGGCGCCGGCCGAAGCGATGGAAAAGGTCGCGACGCCGGGCAAGGCGAAGTGCGAAGCCGTCGCCGAACTGCTGGCCATCCCGCTCGAGCGCACGATCAAGTCGATCGTGCTCGCGACCGACAACGAAGGCGCCGAGCCGACCATCTGGCTCGTGATGCTGCGCGGCGACCACGACCTGAACGAGATCAAGGTGTCGAAGCTGCCGGGCCTGAAGAACCACCGCTTCGCGACCGAGCAGGAAATCGTCGAGTGGTTCGGCACGCCGCCGGGCTACCTCGGCCCGGTCGGCACGAAGAAGCCCGTGAAGGTGATCGCGGACCGCACGGTCGCGAACATGAGCGATTTCGTCGTCGGCGCGAACGAGGTCGACTATCACATCGCGGGCGTGAACTGGGGCCGCGACTTGCCGGAGCCGGACGTCGCCGACGTGCGCAACGTGCAGAAGGGCGACCCGTCGCCGGACGGCAACGGCGTGATCGACATCTGCCGCGGCATCGAGGTCGGCCACGTGTTCCAGCTCGGCACGAAGTACTCGGAAGCGCTGGGCGCGACGTTCCTCGACGAGTCGGGCAAGCCGCAGCCGATGCTGATGGGCTGCTACGGCGTCGGCGTCACGCGCATTCTCGGCGCGGCGATCGAACAGAACTTCGACGACCGCGGCATCATCTGGCCGGAGTCGATCGCGCCGTTCGAGGTCGTGCTGTGCCCGATGGGCTATGACCGCAGCGAAATGGTGCGCGAGACCGCCGACAAGCTGTACGCGGAACTCGTCGCGGCCGGCATCGACGTGATCCTCGACGACCGCGGCGAGCGCCCGGGCGTGATGTTCGCCGACTGGGAGCTGATCGGCGTGCCGCATCGCCTCGTGATCGGCGAGCGCGGCCTGAAGGAGGGCAAGATCGAGTACCAGGGCCGCCGCGACGCCGAAGCGACGCTGCTGCCGGCCGACGCGGCCGCGGCGACGGTCGTGGAGAAGATCCGCGCCGCGCTCGCGCACTAAGCACGGCGACCGGGGGACACGATGGAATACACGTTCCTGTCGGCCACCGTGCTCCTGGTGCTGATCACCGATCCGCTCGGCAATATCCCGCTGTTCATTACGGCGATGCGGGACGTGCCGCGCGAGCGGCGCGTGAAGCTGATCCTGCGTGAAGTGGGGATCGCGTTCGTGATCCTGCTGTTCTTCATGGTGGTCGGCGACCGCTTCCTGCGGATGATGAGCCTCACCGACCTGTCGCTGCGGCTCGGCGGCGGGATCGTGCTGTTCCTGATCGCACTGCGGATGATCTTCCCGCATCCGGACGGCGCGCTCGGCAGCGATCCGCGCGCGGGCGGCGAACCGTTCATCGTGCCGCTCGCGATTCCGGCACTCGCCGGGCCGTCGGCGCTCGCGACGGTGATGCTGCTGACGTCGCAGGCGCCGGGCAAGATGTTCGAGTGGGTCGGCGCGCTGACGGTCACGATGCTCGTCTGTGCGATCACGCTGGTATTGGCCGAACGGATCCAGCAGTGGCTCGGCGAGCGGACGGTCGCGGCGTTCGAGCGGCTGATGGGCCTCGTGCTTGTCGCGATTTCGGTCGAGATGCTGCTGGCCGGCATCCGCGCGTTCGTGCACCAGCTGTAGGGCGGCGCGCGCACGAAAAAAAGCGGCGCTCCGGGGAACCGGAGCGCCGCTTTCTATTTATATGGCGGGCGGGGCGGCGATCAGACGTTCGTGGTCAGCGCGCGGATCGTCGGCAGGTTGCGCCAGTAGCCCTTCGCATCCATCCCGCAGCCGAACACGTAGCGGTCCGGCACCGAGAAGCCGCAGAAGTCGGGGTGCAGCGGTTTGGCCTTCGCGAGCGTCTTCTCGCACAGCACGGCCGACATGAAACGCTGAGCGCCCATGTCGAGGATGCGGTCGCGGATCGCGGCCATCGTTTCGCCTTCGTCGAGGATGTCGTCGAGCACGAGCACGATCCGGTCCTTCACCGACTCGCGCGGCGCGACGCGCCAGTGCATCTCCGGGCTGCCCTGCGTCGTGTTGCGGTAGCGGGTCAGGTGGATGTAGTCGAATTCGAGCGGGAAATCGAGATGCGGCAGCAGCATCCCGGTAAACACCGCGGCGCCGCCCATCACCGAGAGAACGAGCGGGAACGCATCGCCGATCTCGGCGCGGATCGCGTCGGCCATCCGGGCGATCGACGCATTGACGGCGTCGGCCGAGACGATCTCTTCGGAGTGGTCGAAAATGTGGAGGGCTTCTTCGCGGTTCATGTGTTGTGGCGGGCAGTCGGTATACAAATAAGGATGAAGCAGAACGGACGGCGCGCGCTACAGCAAAAACCCGCGCGCCGGCCGACGGGCGGAATCAGCGCATGCCGGGCATCATGCCCTTCAGGCCGCGCATCATCTTCTGCATGTTGCCGCCCTTCAGCTTCTTCATCATCGTACGCATCTGGTCGTACTGGTTCAGCATCCGGTTGACTTCCTGCACCGGCACGCCCGCGCCGGCCGCAATGCGGCGCTTGCGCGTCGCCTTGATGATTTCGGGTTTCGCGCGCTCGGCGGGCGTCATCGAGCTGATGATCCCTTCCATCCGGCGGATCTGCTTTTCGGCCTGGCCCATGTCGGCGCCGGCCGCCGCCTGCTGGAATTGCGCGGGCAGCTTGTCCATCAGCGACGACAGGCCGCCCATGTTCTTCATCTGCGAGATCTGCGCGCGGAAATCGTTCAGGTCGAAGTCGCCGCCTTTCTTGACCTTGTCGGCGAGCTTCTGCGCGGCCTGCACGTCGACGCCGCGCTGCGCTTCCTCGACGAGCGCGAGGATGTCGCCCATGCCGAGGATCCGGTTCGCCATCCGGTCGGGGTGGAACACCTCGAGGCCGTCGAGTTTTTCGGCGACACCGACGAACTTGATCGGCTTGCCCGTGATGTGGCGCACCGACAGCGCGGCGCCGCCGCGCGAATCGCCGTCGAGCTTGGTCAGCACGACGCCGGTGAGCGGCAGCGTGTCGTTGAACGCCTTCGCGGTGTTGACCGCGTCCTGGCCGAGCATCGCGTCGACGACGAACAGCGTTTCAGCCGGCTTCAGCGTGCCGTGCAGCGCGGCGATTTCCTGCATCATCGCCTCGTCGATGCCGAGGCGGCCGGCCGTGTCGACGATCAGCACATCATGGTAGTGGCGCTTCGCCCAGTCGACGGCCGCAAGCGCGATGTCGACGGGCTTCTGGTCCGGCGTCGACGGGAAGAAGTCGGCGCCGACCTGTTCGCTCACCGTTTTCAACTGCATGATGGCGGCCGGGCGATACACGTCGCACGACACGGTCAGCACCTTCTTCTTGTACTTCTCGCGCAACAGCTTCGCGAGCTTGCCGACGGTCGTGGTCTTGCCTGCGCCCTGCAGGCCGGCCATCAGGATCACGGCGGGCGGCGTGACCGCGAGATTCAGCTCGGCGGCCTTGCCTTCATAGTCGCCGCCGATCACGGCGGTCAGTTCCTTCTGGACCACGCCGACGAGCGCTTGACCCGGCGACAGGCTGCTGATCACTTCTTCGCCGAGCGCCTTTTCCTTGACCTTGGCGATGAATTCGCGGACGACCGGCAGCGACACGTCGGCTTCCAGCAGCGCGAGACGCACCTCGCGGAGCATCTCCTGCGTGTTCGCCTCGGTGAGTCGGGCCTCGCCGCGCAGCGTCTTGACGACGCGCGCCATCCGTTGAGTGAGATTGTCGAGCATGGGGAGCGATGGACAGTGGGGCCCGAAGGCGCGGCGGAACCGAACAAAGGGAGCCGTCGCGGGAAGGGGGCCTAGTGTAAACTTCGAACATGGATATTGTACTGTATGCCCTCACCGCATTCCTGTACGGCGGCCTCGCCGTCGCAGGCTGGCGCACGCACCGCCAGGGCGCGACGCCGCTCGTCGCGAGCGTGCCGGCCGTGCCGGTTCCCGCGTCCGCCGCGTCCGGGATGAGCGGGGCCGGCCGCGCGCTGCTGTTCGCCGCGCTCGTCGCGCACGGCGTGCTGCTCCACATGACGATTTTTCCGAACGACGCGATGGTGTTCGGCTTCGCGTTCGCGCTGTCCGCGATGTTCTGGCTCGGCGCCGGCATCTACTGGATCGAGAGCTTTTTCTTCCCGCTCGACAGCCTGCGCCTGCTGGTGCTGCCGCTCGCGTGCGGCGCGTCGCTGCTACCGCTGGTGTTCGGCGGCGTGCGGGTGCTTCCTTATGCCGCAGCGCCGCTGTTCAAGCTGCACTTCCTGATCGCGAACATCGCGTACGGCCTGTTCGCGATCGCGGCGCTGCACGCAATCCTGATGCTGATGGTCGAGCGGCGCCTGCAGTCGCTGCGCAACGGCGGGCGCGACGGCTCGACGGGCTGGATCGCGAGCTGGCTCGAAACGCTGCCGCCGCTGCTCACGCTCGAGAAGCTGCTGTTCCGCCTGATCGGCGCCGGCTTCGTGCTGCTCACACTGACGCTCGCGTCGGGCATCCTGTTCAGCGAGCAGGTCGACGCGCGCGCGCTGCGGCTCGACCACAAGACCGTGTTCGCGATCCTGTCGTGGCTGATGTTCGGCGGCCTGCTGGTCGCCCGCAAGACGTCGGGCTGGCGCGGGCGCGGCGCCGCGCGCTGGGTGCTCGTGTCGTTCGCCGCGCTGCTGCTCGCGTATGTCGGCAGCCGGTTCGTTTTCGAGGTGCTGCTGCACCGTTCCGTGGTTTGACCGCAGGCTTACGATGCGACAGATTCTTCTCCTGATTCTTCTCTTCTTCGCCGGTTCGTGGCTCGCGCGCAAGCTGCGCCAGGCCCAGGAGCACGCGCAGGCACGCACCGGCCGCGGCGCGGGTGACGGCGGCGCGCCGGGGGCCGGCGCTGCGCGCCCGAACGGCGACACGCGGTCGCTGCCCGAGCCGATGGTGCGCTGCGCCGAATGCGGCGTGCATGCGCCGAAGGGCGACGCCGTCGCCGCGGGCGGCGAATACTTCTGCAGCGCCGAGCACGCACAGCGCCACGCCGCGCGCGCGAGCGGTCACGACGCACGATGAGCGGCGCGCCGCCGTTGTCGGTCGACGCGAACGGCTGGGTGCGCGAAGCGCGCCATGCGCCGTCGCCGAACTTCGAGGCGCGGCCCACGGGTGCGGTGCCGACGCTCGTGGTCGTCCACAACATCAGCCTGCCGCCCGGCGAATTCGGCGGCGACGCGATCGAGGCGCTGTTCCTGAATCGCCTCGACTGCGATGCGCACCCCTATTACCAGAGCCACCTGCGCGGCGTGCGCGTGTCCGCGCACTTCCTGATCCGCCGCGGCGGCGAGCTCGTGCAGTTCGTGTCGTGCGACGAGCGCGCGTGGCACGCGGGCTCGTCCGAGTTCTTCGGCCGGGCGCGCTGCAACGATTTCTCGATCGGCATCGAGCTCGAAGGCGCGGACGACGTGCCGTTCGACGACGCGCAGTACGCGATGCTCGCCGCGCTCTCGCGCGCGCTCGCCGCACGTTATCCGGTCGACGCATTCGCGGGGCACTCGGACGTCGCGCCGGGCCGCAAGACCGACCCGGGCCCGCATTTCGATTGGCAACGCTTCGCGAGCGATGCCGGTTTTTCCGCCGAATACTTTCCTTTCCGTCAGCACTGATCACGGGGTTTTTTGACCGGAGAAAGTTTTTTCTCCGACCAATGCCTTGTCGTGTCGGCGCGCGAGCGATGTCAAGACCTCTATCGCAAATTATCCGTTTGGACGTCGTCCGAATGTCCACTATACTTGGTGCCAGTTGAGCAGTTCTGTACTAGATATAGTGTGTGTCGCAGGGGAAACCCGAGCGGCACCGGCCGGCGGGCAACGCCGGCGGACAGGGTTCTCAGGGCGGCGCGTCAGGCCGGGCGGTCAGAGCGTCGCGATCAGCGCAGCGAATTTCGACGGGGCGGGGTACACATGACGAAGCACACGACCGGCTCGGTTGTCGCGCATCGACCGAACCGGCTTCCCCGACGCATCGCTCGCCTCTTACCGCTCGCGCACCGCATTGCGCAGCGTTCGTTTTAATCCGCGGTTCTCTCCGCACCATCCAACACCAGGAGCTTTGCACATGCAAACCACCGACAACGCGACGTCCCAGTACGAGAGCGCCTCGAGCCGTCCGCTCGGCGGGACCGAACAGGGCGCGCAAGCGCTCGCGCCGCAAGCCACGTTCGCCGACTACAAGGTGATCCGTCGCAACGGCAGCGTGGTGTCGTTCGAGCCTTCGAAGATCGCGATCGCGGTGACCAAGGCTTTCCTGGCCGTCAACGGCGGGCAGGGCGCGGCATCGGCGCGCGTGCGCGAGCAGGTCGAACAGCTGACGCACAACGTCGTGCGCGCGCTCGTGCGCAGCCGCCCGAACGGCGGTACGTTCCATATCGAAGACATCCAGGACCAGGTCGAACTCGCGCTGATGCGCGGCGGCGAGCACAACGTCGCGCGTGCGTACGTGCTGTATCGCGAGAAGCGTCACCTCGAGCGCCAGCATGCCGGCGAGGAAGCAGCGGCGGCAGGCGGCGAGTCGAGCACCGGCATCAACGTCGTCGACAACGGCGTCTCGCGTCCGCTCGACATGAACGCGCTGCGCGCGCTGATCGTGTCGTCGTGCGATGGCCTCGGCGCTGCGGTTAACCCTGAGCCGATCGTCGCGGAGACGGTGAAGAACCTGTACGACGGCGTGCCGATGAGCCAGGTCTACGACTCGGCGATCCTCGCTGCGCGCACGATGATCGAGAAGGACCCGGCATACAGCCAGGTCACGGCCCGCATCCTGCTGCACACGATCCGCCGCGAGATCCTCGGCGAGGAAGTCCTGCAGGCGGAGATGTCGACCCGTTACGCGGAGTACTTCCCGCAGTTCCTGAAGCGCGGCGTCGACGCCGGCCTGCTCGACGACAAGCTGCTGCAGTTCGACCTGAAGCGCCTCGGTGAAGCGCTCGACGCGAACCGCGACCTGCAGTTCGGCTACCTCGGCCTGCAGACGCTGTACGACCGCTACTTCCTGCACGTCGACGGCACCCGCATCGAAATGCCGCAGGCATTCTTCATGCGCGTCGCGATGGGCCTGTCGCTGAACGAGATCGACCGCGAAACGCGCGCGATCGAGTTCTACAACGTGCTGTCGAGCTTCGACTTCATGAGCTCGACGCCGACGCTGTTCAACTCGGGCACGCACCGCTCGCAACTGTCGTCGTGCTACCTGACGACGGTCGCGGACGATCTCGACGGCATCTATGAAGCGCTGAAGGAAAACGCGCTGCTGTCGAAGTTCGCCGGCGGTCTCGGCAACGACTGGACGCGCGTGCGTGCACTCGGCTCGCATATCAAGGGCACGAACGGCAAGTCGCAAGGCGTGGTCCCGTTCCTGAAGGTCGTGAACGACACGGCCGTCGCGGTCAACCAGGGCGGCAAGCGCAAGGGCGCGGTCTGCGCGTACCTCGAATCCTGGCACCTCGACATCGAGGAATTCCTCGAGCTGCGCAAGAACACGGGCGACGATCGCCGCCGTACGCACGACATGAACACGGCGAACTGGATTCCCGACCTGTTCATGAAGCGCGTGATGGAAGGCGCCGACTGGACGCTGTTCTCGCCGTCGACCTGCCCGGACCTGCACGACAAGTTCGGCGCCGATTTCGAGAAGGCTTACACGGCTTACGAAGAGAAGGTCGCGCGCGGCGAGATCAAGCTGTTCAAGAAGATCCCGGCGCAGCAGCTCTGGCGCAAGATGCTCGGCATGCTGTTCGAGACGGGTCACCCGTGGATCACGTTCAAGGATCCGTGCAACATCCGCTCGCCGCAGCAGCACGTCGGCGTCGTCCACTCGTCGAACCTGTGCACGGAAATCACGCTGAACACGAGCGACACCGAAATCGCGGTGTGCAACCTCGGCTCCGTGAACCTGCTCGCGCACCTGGTGAAGCAGGCCGACGGCAGCTACGCGCTCGACCACGACAAGCTCAAGCGCACGATCAGCGTCGCGATGCGCATGCTCGACAACGTGATCGACATCAACTACTACGCGGTGCCGAAGGCGCGTAACTCGAACCTGAAGCACCGCCCGGTCGGCATGGGCATCATGGGCTTCCAGGACTGCCTGCACCTGCTGCGCACGCCGTACGCGTCGGAAGCGGCGGTCGAGTTCGCCGATCGCTCGATGGAAGCGGTCTGCTACTACGCGTACTACGCGTCGACCGAGCTGGCCGAAGAGCGCGGCCGCTACTCGAGCTACCGCGGCTCGCTGTGGGATCGCGGCATCCTCCCGCAGGACACGCTGAAGCTGCTGACGGAAGCGCGCGGCGGCTACGTCGAGGTCGACACGTCCGAGTCGCTCGACTGGACGACGCTGCGTTCGCGGATCGCCGCGCACGGCATGCGCAACTCGAACTGCGTCGCGATCGCGCCGACGGCGACGATCTCGAACATCATCGGCGTGTCGGCGTGCATCGAGCCGACCTTCCAGAACCTGTACGTGAAGTCGAACCTGTCGGGCGAGTTCACGGTGGTGAACGAGTTCCTCGTTCGCGACTTGAAGGAACGCGGCCTGTGGGACGAAGTGATGGTCGCCGACCTGAAGTACTTCGACGGCATGCTGTCGCGCATCGACCGCATCCCGGCCGACCTGCGCGCGATCTACGCGACCGCGTTCGAAGTCGATCCGACGTGGCTGGTCGAAGCCGCATCGCGTCGCCAGAAGTGGATCGACCAGGCGCAGTCGCTGAACATCTACATGGGCGGCGCGTCGGGCAAGAAGCTCGACGAGGTCTACAAGCTCGCCTGGCTGCGCGGCTTGAAGACGACCTACTACCTCCGCACGATGGCGGCGACGCACGTCGAGAAGTCGACGGTCGCACACGGCGCGCTGAACGCGGTGCCGACGGGTGGTGCGAGCGGCGGTGGTTCGAGCAGCGGCGGCGCGCAAGGCGCGGCAGGCGGCTTCGGTGCGGCAGGCGGCGATGCGTCGTCGGGCGCGATCGGCGCAGCGGCGGCACTCGCGCCGGTCGAGGCCGACGGTCCGGTGTGCACGATGCGTCCGGGCGATCCGGGCTTCGACGAATGCGAAGCGTGCCAGTAACGCAGCGCGCCTGACCTGAAGATGTGCCGTGCGGCGCGCACGACGACCGATCGAGGTTGAAGTGTGCGCCGCTCTCAACTAAAAAAATGATAAGGAATCTGTAACGCGGCACCGGCGTTGCAGGCAGCGACAAGCGATCGAAACATCCCCGACGACGTCGCGTTTCGATCAGCGTTCGATGCGTCGAGCGCACCTCGCGATACGCGCGCGACACACGTCGCGCTCTGCATGAACGACGATGCGTTGCTCAAAGTGTTGTATCGAGGTCGCAACGCGAATCGAAAAAAGGATTTTTCGTGAGCGAACCCTTTTATCGCTCAGGAAAAGATGGTACAAACCGTTCTAAATTGATGGTGAGAATTTATGCTCAACTGGGATGACGAGAAGACTGCCGTAACTCCCGCGAGCGGAGCGCAGCACAATGCGACGCGCGCCCCCGCAGGAGTGGCTGTCGGAATGCAGGCTGCGTCGCCTGCCGCCCATCAGGTCCGTGACATTTTCGAAGGCGATCTTGCGGTGCCGCCGCAAGCATCGGCTGTTCCCGCCGGCGGTTCGGAAGCGCGGGTCAATGTCGCCGACAAGCGCATCATCAACGGCCAGACTGACGTCAATCAGCTGGTGCCGTTCAAGTACAAGTGGGCGTGGGAAAAGTATCTGGCCGGTTGTGCGAACCACTGGATGCCGCAGGAAATCAACATGTCCCGCGACATCGCTCTGTGGAAGGACCCGAACGGTCTGACCGAGGACGAGCGCCGCATCGTAAAGCGCAACCTCGGCTTCTTCGTGACGGCCGATTCGCTCGCGGCGAACAACATCGTGCTCGGCACGTACCGCCACATCACGGCGCCCGAGTGCCGGCAGTTCCTGCTGCGCCAGGCGTTCGAAGAGGCGATCCACACGCACGCGTACCAATACATTGTCGAATCGCTCGGTCTCGACGAAGGCGAGATCTTCAACGCGTACCACGAGGTCGCGTCGATCCGCGCGAAGGACGAATTCCTGATCCCGTTCATCCACACGCTGACGGACCCGGCCTTCAAGACCGGGACGCTCGAAGCGGATCAGAAGCTGCTGAAGTCGCTGATCGTGTTCGCCTGCATCATGGAAGGCCTGTTCTTCTATGTCGGGTTCACGCAGATCCTCGCACTCGGCCGCCAGAACAAGATGACGGGTGCTGCAGAGCAATATCAGTACATCCTGCGCGACGAGTCGATGCACTGCAACTTCGGCATCGACCTGATCAACCAGATCAAGCTCGAGAACCCGCATCTCTGGACCGCGGAATTCCGCGCGGAGATTCGCGAGTTGTTCAAGCAGGCTGTCGAACTCGAATACCGCTACGCCGAGGACACGATGCCGCGCGGCGTGCTGGGTTTGAACGCGTCGATGTTCAAGAGCTATCTGCGCTTCATCAGCAACCGCCGTTGCCAGCAGATCGGCCTCGATCCGCTGTACCCGAACGAGGAAAACCCGTTCCCGTGGATGAGCGAGATGATCGACCTGAAGAAGGAGCGCAACTTCTTCGAGACGCGTGTGATCGAGTATCAGACGGGGGGCGCGCTGTCCTGGGAATGACCCGCAGCAGCGAACCCGTTACATGATGGAGCAGCCGGCGGCCTCTCGGCCCCGGCCCAAGGTTTAGGAGCAAGAACGCCTGATGCAAAGCATGCCCGGTGCCTTAGCGGCCCAACGACACGACAGGCACTTTGCGAACCCTTCAGTGGGATGGGCAAACTTCCCTCCGGATAAAGCGGACGGCCGTGTGGCGGTCCGCTTGATCAAGCGATTAGGGGTAGCGGCGCGAGGTGCGCCGGCTACCGACTTGATTTGGCGCGCGAGGCCGGGTGGTCACGCGCGCCATACCGTATTCATTAGCGTAAGCGCGCGGTATCCGCGTACGCCGATGAATAGCCCGCTTCGAAGCGCACGTCCTGAACAGCGTCCGCGGGAAGCGGGTTTTGACGAAGGGTGTAGTTTGAACTGACTCTCATCTGAACCTGAAGGAGAACAACATGGCTACCGCCAAGAAAAAACCGGCTGCTAAGAAAGTTGCTGCCAAGAAGACCGTCGCGAAGAAGGCCGCTGCTCCGGCGAAGAAGGCCGCCGCAGTGAAGAAGGTTGCTGCGAAGAAGGTCGCGGTGAAGAAGGTTGCCGCGAAGAAGGCAGCACCGGCGAAGAAGGCCGCTGCGAAGAAGGTCGCGGCAAAGAAGGTCGCAACGAAGAAGGTTGCAGCCAAGAAGGTCGCAGCGAAGAAAGTCGCAGTGAAGAAGGTTGCTGCGAAGAAGGCAGCGCCGGCCAAGAAGGCCGCTGCGAAGAAGGTTGCAGCCAAGAAAGTCGCAGTGAAGAAGGTTGCTGCGAAGAAGGCCGCACCGGCCAAGAAGGCTGCTGCCAAGAAGGCTGCGCCTGCGAAGAAGGCTGCTGCCAAGAAGGCTGCGCCTGCGAAGAAGGCCGCTGCGAAGAAGGCTGCGCCCGCCAAGAAGGCTGCCCCTGCGAAGAAGGCTGCCGCTCCGGCGAAGAAGGCTGCTGCTCCGAAGAAGGCCGTCGTGAAGAAGGCTGCACCGGCAACGACCGCGTCGACCGCATCGGTCGCGCCGGCATCGGGCGTGAAGACCGCGCTCAACCCGGCAGCGGCATGGCCGTTCCCGACCGGCAGCCGTCCGTAATCGCGGCTGACCAGCATCACCCGGGCACTCACGTGGTGTCCGTGGGTTGAGTAGCGCTACTCAATCAGTCCCGCCATCTGGCTCAGGTGGCGGGATTTTTTTCGTCCGTATTCGCCCATGTACCGGCCGCGGCGAGGACGGACGAAAAAAAAACGCATGTGCAGCTTCGCACATGCGTTCGACTGCGGCTTGCGCCGCATGCTGAGGTACCCGGTTAGTGCGTGACGCGCGTGACGCCGCCGCTCGACAGCAGCCGCACACGCTCGCCGGCGCGGAACGCTTCGCCGCTTGCTGCCTGCGTGATCGAGCGCAGGTCGCCGTTGTCGAGGCGCACGGTGATTTCGACACCGTTCGCCGTGCTGAGGTTTTCGCCGACCGCGTTGCCCGCGACCGCACCGACGAGACCGCCGGCGATTGCCGTCAGGATCGATCCCTTGCCGCCGCCGATCGCGCTGCCTGCGACCGCGCCGAGTGCGCCGCCGCCGAGCGTGCCGATCGCGCTGCCGCCGCCGTCGGACTGGATGCGCACCGCACGGACGCTTTCGACCGTGCCCATGCGGACCGTCTGTTCGCGCTGCGCCTGGCCGACGCTATAGACATCTGCCGAACCGGGTGCCGTGAAGCAGCCGGCGAGGGTCAGCGTGGCAGTCAGCATGGCCGCGAGCGTGAGGTTTTTTTTCGTCAACATTTTGGCTCTCCCACAATATTCATTTGAGACTGTAACCGAATGCAGCCTCGAAGCGCGCGTCGATTTCGGCGCGCGTCAGTACGTAAGTCTGGGGCCCCTGGTGAGCGATCTTGATCGAACCCATCAGGCTCGCGAGGCGGCCCGTGGTTGCCCAGTCGAGGCCGTTCTCGATACCGAACAGCAGGCCGCCCCGGAAGGCATCGCCGCAGCCGGTCGGATCGACGACACGCTCGGCCGGCACAACCGGAATCTGCTCCGTGCCCTGCTTGTGGCGGATGGTCGCGCCGTGCTCGCCACGCGTAATGACGAGGGCGTCGACCCGGCTGGCGATTTCGTCTTCGGACCATCCCGTTTTGTCGCTCACCAGCTTGGCCTCGTAGTCGTTGACCGCGACATAGGTCGCAAGTTCAATGCTGCGGCGCAGCGTCACGCCGTCGAACAGCGGCAGGCCCTGGCCCGGATCGAACACGAACGGCACACCGGCCTTGGCGAGCTCTTCCACGTGCTGCACCATCCCGTCGAAGCCGTCGGGGCCGACGATCGCGAGCTTGATGTCCGGCGCGTCGCCCGCATGGTTCAGGTGCGACTGCATCATCGCGCCGGGGTGGAACGCAGTGATCTGGTTGTTGTCGAGATCGGTCGTGATCATCGCTTGCGCCGTGTACGTGTCGGGCAACACGCGAACGTGATCGCAGCGCAGGCCGAGCTGATCGAACCGGTCGAGATACGGCTGCGCGTCGAGCGCGCCCATCGTCCCCATCATGCGCGCATCGCCGCCGAGCAGGTGCAGCGCGTACGCGATGTTGCCCGCGCAGCCGCCGAATTCGCGGCGCATCGTCGGCACGAGGAAGCTCAGGTTGATGAGATGCACCTGGTCGGGCAGGATGTGCTCGCGGAACCGCCCTTCGAAGGTCATGATGGAGTCGTAGGCGATCGAGCCGCAAATCAGCGTAGCCAAGGTGTGCGTTCCTGTAGAAATGAAAGGCCCTGCGCGACAGCGCCGCGCGAAGGGCGCGGCGCGGCAGGGGACAGCGGGGGAAAGCTTACTTCAGTGCGGCGAGCGCGGCGTCGTAGTTCGGCTCGTCCTTGATCTCGCCGACGAGTTCCGCGTGGATCACCTTGTCCTGCGCGTCGAGCACGACGACGGCACGTGCGGTCAGGCCGTTCAGCGGGCCGCTCGTCACGTCGACGCCGTATGCGTTCGCGAACGCGCGGCCGGTGCGGAACGTCGAAGCCGTCACGACGTTCGCGAGGCCTTCGGTCGTGCAGAAGCGCGTGGCTGCGAACGGCAGGTCGGCGGACACGACGACCACGACCGTGTTGTCGAGCGACGACGCGGCTTCATTGAACTTGCGGGTCGACGTCGCGCAGGTCGGCGTGTCGAGGCTCGGCACGATGTTCAGCACCTTGCGCTTGCCGGCGAAGCTGGCGAGCGACAGGTCGGCGAGGTCCTTGCCGACCAGCTTGAAATCGGCGGCTTGGGCGCCGACGGCCGGGAACGTGCCGGCGAGATCGATCGGGTTGCCACCCAGCGTAACTTTGCTCATGTTCGTGCTCCGAAATAGCGCGCCGCTCGGGCGCGCGGGTTGAGACGGGCGCGCAGGCGCGCGCCGCGGCGCGTCACGGATAGAAGATCTGGACGCGGAAATTCGAGGCGGGCGTGCCGTTCGTTTCGACGCGGACGATCATCGTCTGCGTCTTGCCGGGCGGCAGCCCGGCGTCGATCGGCGTACCCGGGCGCACGTAGTCGCGCGGCGCGAGCACGCGGCGCACGGTCACGTGATTGGTGTCGTCGAGCAGCGCCAGTTCGAGCGACGGGTACGCGAGCGCGACGCGGTAGCGGTTCGTCAGCGGCACTTTCAGCTCGAGCACGCGCGGGCCGTCGAGCTGGCGCAGGTCGGTCGCGTCGAGCCGCAGGCCGTCGATCGCGCGCGGCGGCGCGACCGTGCAGCCGAGCGGCGCGCAGGCCTGACGGAACCAGCCCTGCGTGACGGGCCAGTAGATCATCAGCGTCTCGCGCTGCCACCATGCGAGTTGCGCGACGAGCAGGAAGGCCAGTACCGCAGCGACGAGGCCGCCGAAAAAGCCGCCGAGCAACCCGCGCCGCTGCGGCGCGCGCGTCTCGCGCGTGACGGCGAAGGGCGGGCGATCGTCGTCGGTCGGCGCGGCGGGGAACGGCGCGGCGGGCGCGTCGGTGACCGCGGCCGGTGTTTTGTCGTGCCGGGTGAAGGCGTCAGGTTCGGATCCGGTTTCGGGTGCGGTGACGGCCGGCGCCGGAGCGAACGCAAAACGCGGTTCGCGCGGCGCGCGCTCGTCGTCCGGTACGGCGAAGTGCGCGTTGCCCACGGGTTCGGTCTCGTCGGTAGCGGTTTCTGCTTCCGACGGAATGTGGGCGACGAAGCGGGGCTCATGTGGGTCGCGTTCGACGGGGGGCACGACGGGCGTCGGCGATGCTTCGATTTCCTGTTCCGTCTGCGTCGAATGCGGTTCGGCCGGTTGCGCGGCGTCGGTGGATGCATCGAGCTCGGTCGGGGACGGGAACGGCGCGGGCGTACCCGACAGGTGAACGATGCCGGCTTCGGTGGACGGGAGCGCGAGCGGCACCAGCGGCGCGGTGCGCACGGTCTGCACGTTGTGCTGCAGCGACGGATCGACGCCGCCGTCGAGCCACGGCGCCCACATGTCCCAGCCTTCCGGCTTGTAATCGGTGCCGGACGGCGACCCGGCCGGCGCGTCGGCGGTGAACAGCCGTGCGGGCGCGGCCTGGTGGTGCGCGTCGTCGTTCTCCGGCGCGGCAGCCGTTTCGGTCAATACCGGTTCGGGCTGCTGCGCATGCTCGGGAACGAGCGATTCCGACGCGTTGAAGACTTCGTGGCAATGCCCGCAGCGCACGAGCCCTTCATGCAGCGAGAGCTGTTCCTGCTGCAGGCGGAAGACGGTTTCGCAATGGGGGCAGCGCGTCGCAAGAAGCATGTCGAGCCGGGCGGCCTGCTGGCCAGAGTAAAGGACAGCGCTATTCTAATGGCTTTCCCGCCGGGTTCCGGCAAGGCAGACCCAACCTTCGTGTTCGCGCCAGACCGAGATGTCGATGTAGCGCGCATAGACGGCCGCGACTTCGTCCGCCTGGCGCGCGAGCACGCCCGACAGCGCGATGCGCCCGCCCGGTTTGACCTTCGACGCGAGCATCGACGCCATCAGCTTCAGCGGGTTCGACAGGATGTTCGCGACGACGATGTCGAATTCGCCGTCCGGGCACGCATCGGGCAGCCCGTACGTGACTTCCGCGCGGTTGCGCTCGCTGTTCTGCCGTGCCGACTCCACCGCCTGCGGATCGATGTCGATGCCGATGACGGGGTTCGCCCCGCATTTCTTCGCGAGGATCGCGAGAATGCCGGAGCCGCAGCCGTAGTCGAGTACCGACTGGCCGGGCTTCACCGATTGTTCGAGCCACTCCATGCAAAGGCGCGTGGTCGGGTGGCTACCGGTACCGAACGCGAGGCCGGGGTCGAGTTCGAGTACGAGCGCGTCGGGATCGGGCGCGTCGTGCCACGACGGCACGACCCAGATCCGCTCGCCGATCGGGATCGGCTCGAACTGCGATTGCGTGAGCCGCACCCAGTCCTGTTCCTCGACTTCGCGGACGTCGAATTTCGGCGTCCCGGCGAGGCCGATCTCGTTTGCGGCCGCCGCGAGCAGCACGGCCGGATCGTGGTCGGGCGACAGCAGTGCGACCACGCGCGAGTGCTGCCACGCGGTGCGATCGGGCACGAGGCCGGGCTCGCCGAAGAGCGGCTGTTCGTCGGGCGTGTCGGCGTCGGCGTCCTCGACGGACACCGACAGCGCGCCGAGGTCGAGCAGCGCGTCGGACAATGCCTCCGCGTGCTCACGGGCCAGTTCGACGACGAGTTCGCGATAGCTCATGCTTACGCTTCTTCCGGTGCGACCTGCTGCTTCTGCGCGAGCCGGTTTTCGAGGTAGTGGATGCTGGTGCCGCCTTCGACGAACTTCGAGTCGATCATCAGCTCGCGGTGCAGCGGGATGTTGGTCTGGATGCCTTCGACGACCATTTCCGACAGCGCGATGCGCATCCGGCTGATTGCCTGCTCGCGGGTCGCGCCGTAGGTGATCAGCTTGCCGATCATCGAATCATAGTTCGGCGGCACGAAATAGCCATTGTAGGCATGCGAATCGACGCGCACGCCGGGGCCGCCCGGCGTATGCCACGACGTGATCCGGCCCGGCGACGGCGTGAACTTGAACGGATCTTCTGCGTTGATCCGGCATTCGATCGCATGTCCGCGGAACTGGATGTCGCGCTGGCGCAGCGCGAGCTTCTCGCCGGCCGCGATGCGGATCTGTTCCTGCACGATGTCGACGCCCGTGATCAGTTCCGACACCGGGTGCTCGACCTGCACGCGCGTGTTCATCTCGATGAAGTAGAACTCGCCGTTTTCGTACAGGAATTCGAACGTGCCCGCGCCGAGGTAGCCCATCTTCTTGCACGCGTCCGCGCAGCGGTCGCCGATGCGGTCGATCAGGCGGCGCGGAATGCCGGGTGCCGGCGCTTCCTCGATCACCTTCTGGTGGCGGCGCTGCATCGAGCAGTCGCGCTCGCCGAGCCAGATCGCGTTCTTGTACGCGTCGGACAGCACCTGGATCTCGATGTGGCGCGGGTTCTCGAGGAACTTCTCCATGTACACCTGCGGGTTGCCGAACGCGCGGCCGGCTTCCTCGCGGGTCATGTTGACCGCGTTGACGAGCGCGGCCTCGGTGTGCACGACGCGCATCCCGCGCCCGCCGCCGCCGCCCGCCGCCTTGATGATGACCGGGTAGCCGATCGTGCGCGCAATCTTGACGATCTCCTTCGGATCGTCCGGCAACGCGCCTTCCGAGCCCGGCACGCACGGCACGCCGGTCTTGATCATCGTCTGCTTCGCGGTGACCTTGTCACCCATCATGCGGATCGTTTCCGGGCGCGGGCCGATGAACGTGAAGCCCGACTGCTCGACGCGTTCCGCGAAATCGGCGTTCTCCGACAGGAAGCCGTAGCCGGGGTGGATCGCCTCGGCGTCGGTGACTTCCGCGGCGCTGATCAGCGCCGGCATGTTCAGGTAGCTCAGGTTCGACGGGGCCGGGCCGATACAGACGGCTTCGTCCGCGAGGCGTACGTACTTGGCTTCCTTGTCGGCTTCCGAGTAGACGACCACCGTCTTGACGCCGAGCTCGCGGCACGCGCGCTGGATGCGCAGCGCGATTTCACCGCGATTGGCAATGAGGATTTTTTCAAACATAGCGAGTATTCGTCTCTTCGAGGGGCGCGCGAACGGCGCCTGGCGAGCATCGGCGGCGCGCGGCTGGCTTAGCCGCGCGGCGGACTTAGCCGATCACGAAAAGCGGCTGGCCGTATTCGACGGCCTGGCCGTTCTCGACGAGGATTTCCTTGATCACGCCGGCTTTATCGGACTCGATTTCGTTGAGCAGCTTCATCGCTTCGATGATGCAGATCGTCTGGCCTTCCTTGACCGTGTCGCCGACCTGGACGAACGGGTCCGCGCCCGGCGACGGCGCGCGATAGAACGTGCCGACCATCGGCGACGTCACGACGTGGCCCTGCGGGACGGCCGGCGCGGCTGCGGCGCCGGCTGCCGGCGCAGCGGCACCGTCCGTCGGCAGCGCGGCCGACGGAGCGGGCGCGCTGAATTGCGGGGCATACCCAGCCGTCGGCTGTACGTAGACCGGCGGTGCGTTCTTGACGATGCGCACCTTGCCTTCGCCTTCCGTCACTTCCAGCTCGGAGATGCCGGATTCGGAAACGAGGTCGATCAGAGTTTTCAGCTTACGAAGATCCATCGGGAATTCCCCTTTCAATACGTGAAAGCGCCGGTTAGGGGCCGGCGCTGAATCTAGATCGCGAAATCAGCCGCGCGACGTGCCTTGCAGCTTGTCCAGCGCGTACTCGAGCGCGTACAGATAACCTTTCCAGCCGAGCCCGCAGATCACGCCTTCGGCCTGGTCGGAAAAATAGGAGTGGTGCCTGAACGCTTCGCGGCGATGCACGTTCGACAAGTGAACCTCGACGAACGGGATGCCAACGCCGGCGATCGCGTCCCGGATCGCGACGCTCGTGTGCGTATACGCGGCCGGATTGATCAGGATGAAATCGGTCTGTTCCTCCCGCGCGGCCTGGATGCGGTCGACCAGCGCGCCTTCATGGTTGCTCTGGAACGACGACAGTTCGGCGCCGGCTTCCCGGGCACGCGCGGCAAGCGCCTGATCGATCTGTGTCAGCGTGACGCGGCCGTACACCTCCGGTTCCCGGGTGCCGAGAAGGTTCAGGTTGGGGCCGTGCAGCACCAGCAATCGTGTCATGGTCGCTTCTATTTCTGCGGAATTGCGCGAACTTTAGCGCTATTTAGAGAAATTTGTCTAGTTTTGCCGAACGGCCGAGTTCGCCGGACCTGCAAGAATTACCGGTGCGGATGCAAAGTATCGGCGAATTCACGCGAAATTGCGGCGATCGACGGACAAATTGCTGCGAACGTGCGGGCCGGCGTTCGGGCAGCTTACAGCGCGTCGAGCGTCTTTTTCAGCTCGGACGGCTGGATTTGTCCCAATTTTGTCTCGCGAATCTTGCCGGTTTCGTCGATGACGACCGTAAACGGCAACGCGCCAGCGGTGTTTCCGAAATTACGGGCCAGATCGGCGCCCGCATAACCGCTGATGAAAACCGGATAGTCGACCTTCACTTTCTGCAGAAAGTTCTTCACGTTCTGCTCGGAATCGACGCCGATCCCGATGAAACGGATGCCTTTCTGTTTGTACTGATGCGACAGCGCGACGAGTTCGGGCATCTCTTCGACGCACGGGCCGCACCATGACGCCCAGAAATTGACGACGACCTTCTGGCCCTTGAAGGCAGCCAGCGTGGCCGGCTTGCCGTCGACACCCGTCAGCGCCGCTGCCCACAACTGGTCGACCGGGCTGCCCGCTGCGGCGGGCGAGGCGATGGCGACGCCGTCGTCGGCATTGCCGCGGAACCAATGGCCGGCGGTAATCCCGCCGGCGACGGCGGCGGCCGCGACCACCGCGAGCGCCAACATGCGTTTCATCATCATCGTTGAATCATTCAGGTTCGGAAGGGGCTTTGCCTGCTTCGACGAGCGTGCGCAGTGCGGCGGCATCCGCGCGGGCGACCCGGCCGCGCGAGTCGGCCTTGACCGCGCCGCGCAGGTCGTCGCTCGCATAGAGCGCGAGGTGGATGCCGATCGCGTCCACGTCGCGCCGCGGGCGCCACAGGAAGCTCAGCGTCTCGACGTCGCCGCGGCCCGCGAAGTGCCGCGTCTCGGACACGTCGTACTGGATGTTCTGGTTCAGCAGGTAGATCGCGACGTCCTTCGGGTTGTCGGTGAATGCCTGCAGATGGATATCCGAATGCGCGTTTGCGGTGCCGTTCAGCACGGCGCCCGTCACATACGGACGGAACTCGGCGAGCCGGCGCATCCAGTCGAGCGCGATCTCGCGCAGCAGGCGCAGTTCGTCTGGCTGCGTGTCGCTCTGGAACAGTGCGAGGTACTCGCGCAGTTCTTCCTCGATCTGATCGTTATCCGGCAGCCATTCGCCGGCAACGCGCGAATCGCCGAGCAACTGGCGCGCGGCTTTGCGTTTCGCGCCGGCATAGTCCAGCCCGTCCTCCGCGATCAGGCGGGCGGCGGACTGGGCGATTTCCTCGCGGACGCGCCGCGGGTCGACAAGAGGTTTGCGAGACATGATCCGGCAATCATACTAGATCGCCGCGGCGCCCGAACACGGGTGCGGCGGCCTGCCGCCCGGTGCGCCGGCGGCGTTCGCGCGCATCGTTCGGGCCGCCGGGCACGGCAGGCCGTCAGTTACAATACTGCTCTTTGTGTCGCGGCGACGAGCGCCGGTCGCACGGCCTGTCCGGCGCGCCGCAGACGCATCTTTTCCGAATCGACGGCGCCCGGCGGCGCGAAAGCATTCATCTATGCACATCCACATTCTTGGCATCTGCGGCACCTTCATGGGCGGTCTCGCCGTACTCGCGCGCGAGGCGGGCCACACGGTGACGGGTTGCGACGCGGGCGTCTATCCGCCGATGAGCACGCAGCTCGAGGCGCAGGGCATCACGCTGATCGAGGGCTACGGCGCCGAACAGATCGACCTGAAACCGGACCTGTTCGTGATCGGCAACGTCGTCACGCGCGGCAATCCGCTGATGGAGGCGATCCTCGATCGCGGCCTGCCTTACGTGTCGGGCCCGCAGTGGCTCGGCGAGCACGTGCTGGCCGGCAAATGGGTGCTCGCGGTCGCGGGCACGCACGGCAAGACGACCACGTCGTCGATGCTCGCGTGGCTGCTGGAAGACGCGGGCCTGAACCCGGGCTTCCTGATCGGCGGCGTGCCGCTGAACTTCGGCGTGTCGGCGCGGCTCACCGATTCGAGCTTCTTCGTGATCGAGGCCGACGAATACGATACGGCGTTCTTCGACAAGCGCTCGAAGTTCGTCCATTACCGGCCGCGCACCGCGGTGCTGAACAACCTTGAATTCGATCACGCCGACATCTTCCCGGATCTCGCCGCGATCGAAACGCAATTCCATCACCTCGTGCGCACCGTGCCCGGTGTCGGCCGGATCGTCACGAACGGCCGCTCGGACGCGCTCGAGCGCGTGCTCGCGCGCGGCTGCTGGAGCGAGGTCGAGCGGTTCGGCGTCGACGGCGGCTGGCAGGCGCTGCCGGCCGAGGACGGCGTGCCGGTCGACGAGCGTTTTGCCGTGTATTCGCACGCGGAGCGTGTCGGCGAAGTCGCGTGGCAGGTGCAGGGCGATCACAACCGGATGAACGCGCTCGCGGCGATCGCCGCCGCGCGCCACGTCGGCGTGCCGCCCGCGCAGGCCGCAGCCTCCCTCGCAGCGTTCCGCAACGTGAAGCGCCGCATGGAAGTGCGCGGCAGCGTGGACGGCGTGACCGTCTACGACGACTTCGCGCACCATCCGACCGCAATCGAAACCACGATCGCCGGCCTTCGTGCGCGCATCGGTAGCCGGAATGCCCGCATCCTCGCGGTACTCGAGCCGCGCTCGAACACGATGAAGCTGGGCGTGATGAAGGCGCAATTGCCCGCGAGCCTGGCCGATGCCGATCTCGTGTTCGGCTACGGCGCGCCGACCGGGCGCGATGCGCTCGGCTGGAATCTCGGCGAGGCGCTCGCGCCGCTCGGCGACAAGGCACGCGCGTTCGACGATCTGCATCTGCTGGTGAAGGCCGTCATCGAGGCCGCGCGCCCGGGCGACCACGTGCTCGTGATGAGCAACGGCGGCTTCGGCGGCGTGCACCAGAAGCTGCTCGACGCGCTCGGGAGCCGCACGTGATCCTGTATCTGCACGGCTTCCGGTCGTCGCCGGAATCGCAGAAGTCGCGGCTGCTCGCCGCGCGCATGGCCGAACTCGGCCGCACGGACGAGTGGCGGTGCCCGTCGCTGTCCGTGTCGCCGCTCGACGCGATCGCCATCGCGGAAGCCGAGGTTGCCGGTGCGCGCGACGTGACCGTCATCGGCAGCTCGCTTGGCGGCTATTACGCCACGTGGCTGGCCGAAAAGCACGGCTGGAAGGCCGTGCTGCTGAATCCGGCCATCGTGCCGCAGCGCGATCTCGAGCAGCATCTGGGCGAACAGCCGCTGTGGCACGGCGGCGGCACGATCGTCGTCGAGCGCCATCACCTGCACGAGCTCGATGCGCTGCGCGTGCCGGCGATCACGCGTGCCGAGCGCTACTATCTGTTCGCGGCGACCGGCGACGAAGTGCTCGACTACCGCGAGATGCTGGCCCATTACCCGGGCGCGAAAACGCGCGTGATCGAAGGCAGCGATCACGGCATCAGCGAATTTGCCGACTATGTCGACGACGTTCTCGCGTTTTGCGACGGAAAAGCGCGATAAACCGGCCGCGTGCCGATCGAATCCCCATCATCATGCGGCGCCGCCGATGCGGCGTCCGGCAGTCTGAACGAGAGTACTGAGTGAACGTTTTCTTCGAGGAATCGGGCAGTTTCAAGGCGGGCAGCGTGCTGTCGCGCCAGGGCGACGCATTTCAGGTCGAGTTGCCCGGCGGGCGGCGTGCGAAGGTGCGCGCGAAAGACGTGCTGATCGAATTCGACAAGCCGGCCGCGGGCGAACTGATGCAGGAGGCCGACACGGCCGCGCAGCAGATCGATCTGGATTTCCTGTGGGAATGCGCGCCGGCCGACGAGTTCGCGTATACGGCGCTGGCCGAGGAGTACTTCGGCGCGGCGTACGGCCCGGTCGAGCGCGCGGCGCTGGTGCTGCGGCTGCACGGCTCGCCCGTCTACTTCCGCCGCAAGGGGCGCGGCCAGTACCAGCGCGCGCCGGAAGAGCAACTCAAGATGGCGCTCGCGTCGCTCGAGCGCAAGCGCCAGCAGGCGCTCGTCCAGGCGCAGTATGAAGAGGAGCTGAAGGCCGGCAAGCTGCCGGAAGCGTTCGCGGGCAAGGTGCTCGGGCTGCTGACGCGGCCGGACAAGAACGCGATCGAATACAAGGCAATGGAAGCGGCGGCCGGCGCGCGCGGCGTGTCGCCGGCGCGGCTGATGCTCGACTGCGGCGGCATCGCGTCGCCGCGTGCGCTGCACGAGGCGCGCTTCCTCGCGGAATTCTTCCCGCACGGCACGGGCTTTCCGCCCGTCACCGTCGGCGCGCTGCCGGACGACCTGCCGCGCGCGAACGTCGAGGCGTTCTCGATCGACGACATCACGACGACCGAAATCGACGATGCGTTCTCGGTCGAACACCTGTCCGACGGCCGCGTGCGGATCGGCGTGCACATCGCGGCGCCGGCGCTCGGCATCGTGCGCGGCGACGCGATCGACGCGATCGCGCGCACGCGCCTGTCGACCGTCTACATGCCGGGCGACAAGATCACGATGCTGCCGGACGACGTCGTCGACGTGTTCACGCTGAAGGAGGGCGATTACCGCCCGGCGCTGTCGCTGTACATCATCGTCAACCGCGAAACGCAGGACATCGTCGCGAACGAGACGCGCGCCGAACTCGTGTTCGTGAAGAACAACCTGCGTCACAACACGCTCGACGAGCTCGTCAACGAAGAGACGCTCGCGGCCGGCACCGGCGACTACCCGCACAAGGACGACATCGCCGTGCTGTGGCCGCTCGCGCAGGCGCTGTTCGAGAAGCGCCAGCTCGCGCGCGCGGGCTACGGCCTGAAGCGCGAAGTGCAGCGCAACACCGACTACAACTTCTACGTCGAAGGCGAGCACGTGTCGATCACGCCGCGCCGCCGCGGTTCGCCGCTCGACCTGATCGTGTCCGAGCTCGCGATCCTCGCGAACTCGACCTGGGGCGCGTTCCTGCACGATCATACGGTGCCTGGCATCTACCGCTCGCAGCGCGGCTTCGGCGCGCCGGGCCCGAAGCGCACGCGGATGCAGACGACGGCCGCGCCGCACGAAGGCCTCGGCGTGCCGCAGTACGCATGGAGCACGTCGCCGCTGCGCCGCTACGTCGACCTCGTGAATCAGTGGCAACTGCTCGCATGCGTGCAGCATGGCGTCACCGCCAAGCTCGCCGCGCCGTTCAAGCCGAAGGACGCCGACCTGTACGCGGTCGTGCAGGGCTTCGACGACACCTACACCGCGTACGCCGACTATCAACGCCGGATGGAATATTTCTGGTGCCTGCGCTGGCTCGCGCAGGAGCAGAAGAAGCAGGTCGTCGCGAGCGTCGTGAAGGGCGATCTCGTGCGCCTCGAGGAAATTCCGCTGCTGCTGCACGTGCCGGGGCTCGGCGTGCATGCGCGCGGCACGCGCGTGTTGCTCGACGTGATGTCGCTCGACGAGCTGACGATCGAGGCGTCGGTGCGGTTGCTGAACGTGCTCGATGCGCCGACCGTGACCAGCGGCGATGCGGCCGAGGAAGAGGATGATGCCGAAGGCGGCGACGACACGCTGATCGACGCGGAAGATGCCACGGCGGAAACCGAGGCGGAAGCGCTGGCCGAAGCGGACGGTGCGGCGGCAGGTGCGGGCGGCGAAGCCGCGAGCGGCAACGACGGCGACGAGGGGCGCGCATCATGAACGCGGTTGCGTCGACGAGCGGCGCCGACCGCTACGTGGTGTTCGGCAACCCGGTGGCGCACAGCAAGTCGCCGTTCATCCACGCGCAGTTCGCCGCGCAGACCGGCGAGGCGATCGAGTACGCGCACCGGCTCGCGCCGGTCGACGGTTTCGAAGCGGCCGTGCGCGCGTTCGTTGCCGAAGGCGGTCGCGGCGCGAACGTGACGGTGCCGTTCAAGCTCGAAGCGCATGCGCTCGCCGACACGCTGTCGCCGCGCGCGGCGGCGGCGGGCGCGGTGAACACGCTGCGCATCGAAGCCGACGGACGCATCCACGGCGACAACACCGATGGCGTCGGTCTCGTGCGCGACATCGAAGCGAACCTCGGCGTGTCGCTCGCGGGCGCGCGCATCCTGCTGCTCGGCGCGGGCGGCGCCGCGCGCGGCGTCGTGCTGCCGCTGCTCGAGCGCGCGCCGCTGTCGATCACGATCGTGAACCGCACCGCAAGCAAGGCCGAGGCGCTCGTCGGCCAGTTCATGCAGGCAGCACACGATGCGGGCTGCACGCTCGCGGGCGGCGGCCCCGACGTGGTGCGCGCGGAGCCGTACGACGTGATCGTCAATGCGACGGCCGGCAGCCTCGATGCCGCGCTGCCGGCGTGCGACGCGGCCGCATTCGGCGCGGGCACGCTGGCGTACGACATGATGTACGGCGCGCAGCCGACCGTGTTCATGCAGCATGCGGCGTCGCTCGGCGCACGCACGGCCGACGGGCTCGGGATGCTCGTCGAGCAGGCGGCCGAATCGTTCTTTATCTGGCGCGGCGTGCGGCCGGACGGTGCACCGGTGCTTGCCGCGCTGCGCCAGGCGCTCGCGGCCAGCTGAACGGAGCGCGGCACGTGGTGGCGGTAAGCAGCACGCAGCGCACGCGGACGGTGAGCCCGGCCCGCTGGATCGTCTACGCGGGTGCGGTGTTCGCGGGCGCGTGGCTCGCGACCCAGCTGTTCTATCTCGCGCAGATCGCGCTGTGGTCGTTCGTGAACCCGGGTTCGACCGCATTCATGCGCACCGACGCGTGGTGGCTGTCGCGCGACAAGCCGCCCGCGCAGATCCAGCACCAGTGGGTGCCGTACGACCAGATCTCGCGCAACCTGAAGCGCGCGCTGATCGCATCCGAAGATTCCACCTTCGCGACCAACAACGGCTACGACGTCGATGCGATCCTGCAGGCGTGGGAGAAGAACAAGGCGCGCGGCCGGATCGTCGCGGGCGGTTCGACGATCACGCAGCAGCTCGCGCGCAACCTGTTCCTGTCGCGCGAGAAGAGCTATATCCGCAAGGGGCAGGAGCTCATCATCACGTGGATGCTCGAAACCGCGCTCGACAAGGAGCGGATCTTCGAGATCTACCTGAATTCCGTCGAATGGGGCCGCGGCGTGTACGGCGCCGAAGCGGCCGCGCGCTATTACTACAGGATTCCCGCGAGCCGGCTCGGCGCGTGGCAGTCGGCGCGTCTCGCGGTGATGCTGCCGAAGCCGCGCTGGTTCGACGCGCATCGCGGCTCGGCCTACCAGGCACAGCGCGCGGCAATCATCGCCCGCCGGATGGGCGCGGCCGCGCTTCCGCAATCGGAGTGAACGGCGCGCTCGCGCCGCCGCATTGTCCGTTCTGCCGCCAATGCGCGATTGGTGCGCCGCAGCGCATTCGCGTCGCGCGCATTTCGGGCCACATCCTTTAGACGAATTCGTCTATTTCGCTTTGCTGAGCAATGCCGGCGACCGCGCGATTTTGTTTGCCGATAGGGCGTGAAATCCGCACTTTTTTAGTATTCCAGGGTAAACGCGAAAGGCGTTGAAAGCGACGCGAAATGCAACGTTTCGCGAACCGAAGCATTCCTGAAAGGTGTGCGCCGCACCGGCCGCCGGCCAAATATTTCAAAATTTTTCAAAGCCGATGTGCTCGCGTATATTGGCCAGCGCCTCGGCTTATCGGCCGCAATCGAGGCGGGGGGCGGCTTATCCGGCTGCTCGACACAAAAAACATCCGAGAGAAGGAAAGCAACGATGCCAGCGAGCAAAGCGAAGCTGTTGTTGGGGGTGGTTTTTTCTTCGCTGATTCTGACGGCCTGCAACGACGACGTGACATCGTCCGCCGCTGCCAGCGCCGACAACTCAGCCGATCCCGCCAGTCAGGTGGACAGGGCGTACAACGATCCGAACAGTTATTCGTCGAGCGCGAACGCGTCGCTCGACGCATCCGCCGCGGTCGAAAAGGCCGCCGTCACGCATCACCAGATCACGCTGAACGGCAAGACGATCCGCTACACGGCCACGGCCGGCCACCTCGTCGCGCGCAATCCGCAGACGGGCGCGCCCGAGGCGTCGTTCTTCTACGTGGCCTACACGGCCGACAACCAGCCCGCGGCGAAGCGGCCCGTCACGTTCCTGTACAACGGCGGCCCCGGTTCGGCATCGGTGTGGCTGCACCTCGGCTCGTTCGGCCCGAGGCGGGTCCAGACGGGCGACCCGAACGCGAACGCGTCGACGTTCCCGTTCGTCGACAACCAGGAGAGTCTGCTCGACACGACCGACCTCGTGTTCGTCGACGCGATCGGCACCGGCTTTTCCGAAGCGATCGCGCCGAACACGAACCAGACGTTCTGGGGCGTCGACCAGGACGCCGGCGCGTTCCGCGATTTCGTGACGCGCTACCTGACCGTGAACCAGCGCAACGATTCGCCGAAATACCTGTTCGGCGAGTCGTACGGCACGCCGCGCACCGACGTGCTCGCGAACCTGCTCGAGACGGCCGGCGTGAAGCTTGCCGGCATCGTGCTGCAGTCGTCGATCCTGAACTACAACACGAACTGCGACATGGCGAGCGACTATGTCGGCAACTCCAACAACGGGTCGAGCCCGGTGAGCTGCGCGGGCTTCGCGCCGTCCTACGGCACCGTCGGTGCGTATTACCAGCTCGACAATCCGAACCCGTCGAACCTGCCGCAGTATGCGGATCAGATGCGCGTGCTGACGGCCGGCAGCTACGCGCCCGCCGTGAACGCGTACCTGGCGAGCCATACGCCGCCGCCGCCGAGTCTCGTCACGACGATGGCGAATTCGACCGGCGTGAAGCAGGCGCTGTGGAACGCGGACTTCAACGTGATCCCGACCTTCTTCGACAACAGCTTCCAGCTGTCGCTGATCCCGGGCACGCTGATCGGCCGCTACGACGCGCGCGTGAACGTGCCGGTGTCGAGCCCGCTGGCGGCGGACGGCGATCCATCGAGCACGTTCATCACGAAGCCGTTCACCGACACGATCGGCAGCTACCTGCCGAACGAGCTGAAGTACACCGCGCAGTCGGCCTACTCGTTGAGCAGCAATGCGATCAACACGTGGGACTGGACGCACGACGGCCTCGCGATGCCCGACACGATCCCCGATCTGGCCGTCGCGCTGACGTTGAATCCGTCGTTGAAGGTGCTGTCGCTGAACGGGTATCACGACATCGCGACGCCGTTCTACCAGACCGAGCTCGACCTCGCGCGGCTCGGGACGCAACCGAACCTGACGATCAAGGACTATCAGGGCGGACACATGGTCTATCTCGACGATACGTCGCGTCCGCAGGAGAAAGCCGACCTCGTGACTTTCTACAACGCGGCCGCGCACTGATGCTGCGCCGGGCCGGCGACAGGCGCCCCCGGCGGCGCCTCGCCTGCCGTCGACGACCTCATTCCAGACTGGAGCCTGATATGAAGAATCGTTTCATCGTCGTTGCCGCGGCGCTCGCATGCGCCGCCGCTGCAGCATCCGTATCCGCGTTCGCGCAGGCGAGCGACGCCGCCGCACCGGCGCGTGCGCGCCAGGCGCAGCTCGGCGATCCGTACGTGCCGCCGGCCGCGCGCAAGCCGACCGCCGGCACGCAGACGACGGGCGCCGCGCTGCATGCGCAGGTGGTGCGCAAGCTCGCGCGGCAGTTCGACTCGGCCGATACGCAGAGCACAGGTTCGATCACCGAGGCGCAGGCGCGCGCGGCCGGGCTCGGTTATGTCGCGAACCACTTCCGGCAGATCGATTCGGGCGGCAGCGGCCGCGTGTCGTTCGCCGACGTGCAGCGCTACATGCAGGCACGCAGCACGAGCCAGCAGTAAGCGCGGTACGTGGTGAACAAACGGGGGCGGAACCTGCTGCGCGGCGGGTTCCGCCCCCGTGCACATGGCGTTGCCGTCGCGTCATGCGCGCAGCGTACCTCGTCTGAATTCTCATTATCTGGACAACGCATTCAAATATTGGAGACGAGTGCGTGCGCTCCTACAATCCGAAGCACATCGACAGCTTCGGACCCACGCATCGCGCGGTGCCCGACGCACACGGAGACATATTCCATGAAGTTCGCCGGGCGCTTTACTCGGTGCATCGACCGCCGCCACGCCGCAGCACCGGACGCAGTTCCGGCGCCGCGCGAGCGGCTTCACCGATTCCGTTGAAGAAGCCCGCCCCATGACCAAGATGCCCGTATCCCTTGCCCTCGACGCCCGGCGTGCGACGCCGGACGATGGGTCGCTGACCGACAGCATCGGCGCGACCAGCACGCCGCTCGATCTCGCCGCGCAGCAGGCTGGCACGCAGACGCTGCTGCGCGGTCTCGCGATCCTCGAGGCGATCGCGAACGGCGCGCGCGACATGCGCGCGATCGGCGCCGCGCTCGGCACGACACGCAGCACGACGCACCGTCTCGTCAGCAGCCTCGTGCAGGCGCGCTACCTGCGCCAGGTGCAGGGCGGCTACCTGCTCGGCCCGAAGCTGATCGAGCTCGGCACGATCGCGCTCGAGCAGATGCCGCTCACCGCCGTGGCGCGGCCGCATCTCGAAGCGCTCGCGGAAGCGACGCTCGACACGATCCATCTCGGCGTGCGCGACGGCGACGACGTGCTGTACATCGACAAGATTCCCGGCACGCGCGGCCTCGAGATGCGCTCGCGCGTCGGCCACCGGATGCCGCTCGCATCGACGGGCATCGGCAAGGCGATGATGCTCGACCTCGATCCCGACCTGTGGCGCTCGCTGTTCGAGGCCGCGCGGCGCGCGCTGGCCGGCGTCACTTTCAAGCCCGACAACCGGCCGGAGACGAGTGCGTTCCTGCAGCGCATGGCCCATTACGCGGCCGGCGGCTATACGTTCGACCTCGAGGAGAACGAGGCGTCGATCCGCTGCGTGGCCGCGCCGATCCGCGACGCATCGGGTGCGATCGTCGCGGCCGTGTCGGTCGCGAGCACGATTCCGTACATGCCGCATGACCGGATGGACGAACTGATTCCTCTCGTGCAGCGCGAAGCGCGAGCCATTTCCGCGGAACTGGGCTGGAGCCCGCCGCAGAGTACCCGCAGGATCAAACGATGACGACTTCGATCCGGGCCGTTCCGGTTGCCAGCTCCGCCACCCCGTCGCTGATCGCGCTCGACTGGGGCACGACGTCGCTGCGCGCGTATCTGTACGACGCGCACGGCGCGCTCATTGACACGCGCAGCCGCGCGGCGGGTGTCATGCACGTGCCGGGCGGCGGCGCGCGCGCGTTCGATGCGGTGTTCGAGGACGCCTGCGGCGACTGGCTCGACCGCACACCCGGGCTGCCGGTACTCGCCGCCGGGATGGTCGGCAGCGCGCAGGGCTGGCGCGAGGCGCCGTACGTTGCGGTGCCGGCCGGCGCCGACGCGCTTGCCGCGGGTCTCATTACAGTGACGACGTCGCGCGGCGCGACGGTATCGATCGTGCCGGGCGTGATCGCGAAGGGCGAATTGCCCGACGTGATGCGCGGCGAAGAAACGCAGATATTCGGTGCGCTCGCGAGCGATCCCATGCTTGACGCCGATCGTTCAGGGCTACTGATCGGCTTGCCGGGCACCCATGCGAAATGGGCATGGGTGAAGGACGGGCTGATCGAACGCTTCCAGACCTTCATGACGGGCGAGCTGTTCGCGGCGCTGCGCGACCACACGATCCTCGGCCGCACGATGCGCGCGGGCGCGTCGCCCGATCGCGCGGCGTTCGCGCGCGGCGTGTCGGTCGCGCGCGGCGCGCAGCGCACGGGGCTGCTCGCGACGATTTTCAGCACGCGCACGCTCGGCCTGACCGACCGGCTCGCGCCCGACGCGCAGGGCGACTACCTGTCCGGCCTGCTGATCGGCCATGAACTCAATGCGCTCGACGCGATGCTCGCGGAGCGAGGCATCGCGCTCGCGGACCAGCCGCTGCTGCTGATCGGCGACGACGTCTTGTGCGCACGCTACGTCGATGCGCTCCGCGTATTCGGCCACACGCACGCGCGGGTCGTCGCACATGCGACCGAGCGCGGCCTGTGGCGGATCGCGGCGCGCGCCGGGCTCGTGCGCGCGGACGGCGAGCCTGTCCTGGCCGACCAATGAACCGATTGCAGAGGAACCCAGTCATGCCGTCCGACCTTACGTTGCCCGCACCGTACACGCCCCACGCCGCACTGATGCGCGCGTTCGACGCGTGCCCGCTGATCGCGATCCTGCGCGGGATCACGCCCGCCGACGCGGCCGACCACGGGCATGCGCTGTACGAAGCCGGTTTCCGGATCGTCGAGGTGCCGCTCAACTCGCCGGATCCGTTCGACAGCATCGCGAGGCTGCGGCGCGCGCTGCCCGACGATGCGATCGTCGGCGCGGGCACCGTGCTGCGCGCCGAGTACGTCGATCGCGTGCAGGACGCGGGCGGCGCGCTGATCGTGATGCCGCACAGCGACGCGGCCGTGATACACCGCGCACGCGAGCGCGGCCTCGCGAGCGCGCCGGGCGTCGCGACGCCGACCGAAGCGTTCGCCGCGCTCGCGAACGGCGCCGACGTGTTGAAGATGTTCCCGGCCGAGCAGCTCGGCGTGACGGTCGTGAAGGCATGGCGCGCGGTGATCGATCGCGCGGTGCCGCTGATCCCGGTCGGCGGAATTTCGCCGGACAACATGCAGCCGTTCCTCGCGGCCGGCGCGAACGGCTTCGGGCTCGGCTCGGCGCTGTACCGGCCCGGCCAGGCGGCCGACGCGACCGCGGCGAACGCGCGCGCGTTCCAGGCCGGATTGCGCGTCGCGCGCGGCGGAGCCGCATGATGGGCCGCCTCGCGGGCAAGGTCGCGATGGTGACGGGCGCGGGCCGCGGAATCGGCGCCGCGATCGCCCGTGCGTTCGTGCGCGAAGGCGCGGCCGTCGCGCTCGTCGATCTCGACTTCCCGCAGGCGCAGCACACGGCCGCCGCGATCGCGCACGACGTCGACGGCGCGCGCGTGCTGCCGCTGCAAGCCGACGTCGCGCGTCAGGATGCGGTGCGCGATGCGCTCGCGCAGGCCGAAGCGGCATTCGGCCCGCTCGACGTGCTGGTGAACAACGCGGGCATCAACGTGTTCGCCGATCCGCTGACGATGACCGACGACGACTGGCGCCGCTGCTTCGCGGTCGATCTCGACGGCGTGTGGCACGGCTGCCGCGCGGCGCTGGAAGGCATGGTCGAGCGCGGCCGCGGCAGCATCGTGAACATCGCGTCGACGCACGCGTTCCGGATCATTCCGGGCTGCTTTCCGTATCCGGTCGCGAAGCATGGCGTGCTGGGTCTCACGCGCGCGCTCGGCATCGAATACGCGGCGCGCAACGTGCGCGTGAACGCGATCGCGCCGGGCTACATCGAGACGCAGCTCACGCGCGACTGGTGGGACGCGCAGCCCGATCCGGCCGCCGCGCGCGCCCAGACGCTCGCGCTGCAGCCGATGAAGCGGATCGGCCGGCCCGACGAGGTCGCGATGACGGCCGTGTTCCTGGCGTCCGACGAGGCGCCGTTCATCAATGCCGCGTGCATCACCGTCGACGGCGGGCGCGCGGCGCTGTATCACGACTGACGCAACGATTCGAAAGACCGCACGTGCGACGGCCGCGCGCACGCTGCGTCGAAACCAACAAGCGGCTGCATCCTGTTCGATGAAAACAAGGAGACACTGGAGATGAAACGCAGAACGTTCGTAACGCTGGCCGCGGCAGCCGCGGTGGTGATGGGTAGCCCGGTTGCGCACGCGGCCGACCCGGTCAAGATCGGCTTTCTGGTGAAGCAGCCGGAAGAGCCGTGGTTCCAGGACGAGTGGAAGTTCGCCGAGATGGCGGCGAAGGAAAAGGGCTTCACGCTCGTGAAGATCGGCGCGCCGTCGGGCGAAAAGGTGATGAGCGCGATCGACAACCTGTCCGCGCAGAAGGCGCAGGGTTTCATCATCTGCACGCCCGACGTGAAGCTCGGGCCGGGCATCGTCGCGAAGGCGAAGTCGCACAACCTGAAGATGATGACGGTCGATGACCGCCTCGTCGACGGCGCGGGCAAGCCGATCGAAGCGGTGCCGCACATGGGGATCTCCGCGTACAACATCGGCAAGCAGGTCGGCGACGGCATCGCGGCCGAGATCAAGAAGCGCGGCTGGAACGTGAAGGAGGTCGGCGCGATCGACATCACCTACGAGCAGCTGCCGACCGCGCACGACCGTACGAGCGGCGCGACCGACGCGCTGGTGGCTGCCGGTTTTCCGAAGGCGAACGTGATCGCGGCGCCGCAGGCGAAGACCGACACCGAGAACGCGTTCAACGCGGCGAACATCGCGCTCACGAAGAACCCGCAGTTCAAGCACTGGGTCGCGTACGGCCTGAACGACGAGGCCGTGCTCGGCGCGGTGCGCGCGGCCGAAGGGCGCGGCTTCAAGTCGGACAACATGATCGGCATCGGCATCGGCGGTTCCGATTCGGCGCTGAACGAGTTCAAGAAGCCGCAGCCGACGGGCTTCTACGGCACCGTGATCATCAGCCCGAAGCGCCACGGCGAGGAAACCTCGGACCTGATGTACTCGTGGATCACGCAAGGCAAGGCACCGCCGGCGCTGACGCTGACGACGGGCATGCTCGCGACGCGCGACAACGTGTCGAAGGTGCGCGAGGAGATGGGGCTCGCGTCGAAGTAAGCGGCCCGCCGGCCGCCGCGGGCGATGCGGCGGCCGGCGGTCGATCGATCAGGAAGTAGGAGACGACGTGTCAGCGGCACTGCGTTTTGACAATATCGGCAAGGTATTTCCCGGCGTGCGCGCACTCGACGGCATCTCGTTCGACGTGCATGCGGGCGAGGTGCATGGCCTGATGGGCGAGAACGGCGCGGGCAAGTCGACGCTGCTGAAGATTCTCGGCGGCGAATACCAGCCCGATGCGGGCAGCGTGCTGGTCGACGGCCAGCCCGTGCAGTTCGCGAGTGCGGCCGCGTCGATCGCGGCCGGCATCGCGGTGATCCACCAGGAGCTGCAGTACGTGCCCGACCTGACGGTCGCGGAAAACCTGCTGCTCGGCCGCCTGCCGAACGCGTTCGGCTGGGTGAAAAAGCGCGAGGCGAAGCGCTACGTGCGCGAGCGGCTCGCCGCGATGGGCGTCGATCTCGATCCCGACGCGAAGCTCGGGCGGCTGTCGATCGCGCAGCGGCAGATGGTCGAGATCTGCAAGGCGCTGATGCGCAATGCGCGCGTGATCGCGCTCGACGAACCGACGAGTTCGCTGTCGCATCGCGAGACCGAGGTGCTGTTCAAGCTCGTCGACGACCTGCGCGCGCAGGGCCGCGCGCTGATCTACATCTCGCACCGGATGGACGAGATCTACCGGCTGTGCGATGCGTGCACGATCTTCCGCGACGGGCGCAAGATCGCGTCGCACGATGCGCTTGCCGACGTGCCGCGCGAGCGGCTCGTCGCCGAGATGGTCGGCCGCGAGATTTCGGACATCTACCATTACGCGCCGCGCGCGCTCGGCGACGTGCGGTTCTCCGCCGAAGGCGTCGACGGCCCGGCGCTGCGCGAACCCGCGAGCTTCTCGGTGCGCGCGGGCGAGATCGTCGGTTTCTTCGGGCTGGTCGGCGCGGGCCGCAGCGAACTGATGCGGCTCGTGTACGGCGCGGACCGCCGGCGCGCGGGCGTGCTGACGCTCGACGGCACGCGCATCGACGTGAAGCGCACCGGCGACGCGATCCGCCACGGCATCGTGCTGTGCCCCGAGGACCGCAAGGAAGAAGGGATCATCGCGATCGCGTCGGTCGCGGAGAACATCAACATCAGCTGCCGCCGCCATTCGCTGCGCGCGGGGCTGTTCATCGACCGCAAGACCGAAAGCGAAACGGCCGACCGCTTCATCCAGCGGCTGAAGATCAAGACGCCGAACCGGCGGCAGAAGATCCGCTTCCTGTCCGGCGGCAACCAGCAGAAGGCGATCCTGTCGCGCTGGCTCGCGGAGCCCGACCTGAAGGTCGTGATCCTCGACGAGCCGACGCGCGGGATCGACGTCGGCGCGAAGCACGAGATCTACGACGTGATCTACCGGCTCGCGGAGCGCGGCTGCGCGATCGTGATGGTGTCGTCGGAGCTGCCGGAAGTGCTCGGCGTGTCCGATCGCATCGTCGTGATGCGCGAAGGCCGGATCGCGGGCGAGCTGCCGCGCGAACAGGCGAACGAGCACGCGGTGCTGAACCTCGCGCTGCCGCAGACGAGCGCCGCCCAGGCGGCCTGACGCGGCGCACGACATTCGAATCGACCAGGCGCGGCGCGGGCCGCGCGATGCAGGAGCAGGAGACACAATCATGCAAGTCAGGGAAAACCTCGCCGGCGCAGCCGTGAAGCAGTCGGCCGACGCGCTGGTTCCACAGCAAAGCGACCGGCAGAAGTGGTGGCAGCACCTCACCGAGTACAGCCTCATCGCGATCTTCGCGGTGATGTTCATCACGATGTCGCTGACGGTCGATCATTTCTTCTCGATCGACAACATGCTCGGCCTCGCGCTGTCGATCTCGCAGATCGGCATGGTCGCGTGCACGATGATGTTCTGTCTCGCGTCGCGCGACTTCGACCTGTCGATCGGCTCGACCGTCGCGTTCTCGGGCGTGCTGTGCGCGATGGTGCTGAACGCGACCGACAACACGTTCGTCGCGATCATTGCGGCGGTCGCGGCCGGCGCCGCGATCGGCTTCGTGAACGGCGCGGTGATCGCGTACCTGCGCATCAACGCGTTGATCACCACGCTCGCGACGATGGAGATCGTGCGTGGGCTCGGCTTCATCGTATCGAAGGGGCAGGCGGTCGGCGTGTCGTCGGACACGTTCATCGCGCTCGGCGGGTTGTCGCTGTTCGGCGTATCGCTGCCGATCTGGGTCACGCTGCTGTGCTTCATCGCGTTCGGCGTGCTGCTGAACCAGACCGTGTACGGCCGCAACACGCTCGCGATCGGCGGCAACCCCGAGGCGTCGCGGCTCGCGGGGATCAACGTCGAACGCACGCGCGTATACATCTTCCTGATCCAGGGCGCGGTGACCGCGCTCGCGGGCGTGATCCTCGCGTCGCGCATCACGTCGGGCCAGCCGAACGCCGCGCAGGGCTTCGAGCTGAACGTGATCTCCGCGTGCGTGCTCGGCGGCGTGTCGCTGATGGGCGGCCGCGCGACGATCTCGGGCGTCGTGATCGGCGTGCTGATCATGGGCACCGTCGAGAACGTGATGAACCTGCTGAACATCGATGCGTTCTACCAGTACCTCGTGCGCGGCGCGATCCTGCTCGCGGCCGTGCTGCTCGACCAGCTGAAGAACCGCGGCGTACGCGACTGACCTGATTTCACGGAGACGAACCGCATGACCATCGACACTTCCGCGCACGACCCGCACGCCGCGAGCCATGCGCGCTTTGCGCGATACCCGAGCCTCGAGGATCGCGCGGTGCTGATCACGGGCGGCGCGACCGGCATCGGCGCGTCGTTCGTCGAGCACTTCGTGCGGCAGGGCGCGCGCGTCGCGTTCGTCGACCTCGATGCGGCCGCGGGCACCGCGCTGGCGGAAAGCCTCGCGCATGCGCCGCACGTACGCCACGCGCCGCTGTTCATCCAGTGCGATCTGACCGACATCGGCGCGCTGCGTCATGCAATCGACGCGATCCGCGCGCGCATCGGCGCGATCGCGGTGCTCGTGAACAACGCGGCGAACGACGTGCGCCACGCGATCGGCGACGTGACGCCCGAATCGTTCGACGCGGGTATCGCGGTGAACCTGCGCCACCAGTTCTTCGCCGCGCAGGCGGTGATCGACGACATGAAGCAGCAGGGCGGCGGCGCGATCGTCAATCTCGGCTCGATCAGCTGGATGCTGAAAAACGGCGGTTATCCCGTCTACGTGATGGCGAAGGCCGCGGTGCAGGGCCTGACGCGCGGCCTCGCGCGCGACCTCGGCCCGTTCGGCATCCGCGTGAACTCGCTGGTGCCCGGCTGGGTGATGACAGACAAGCAGCGCCGGCTGTGGCTCGACGACGCGGGCCGTGCGGCGCTCAAGGCCGGCCAGTGTCTCGACGCCGAACTGCTGCCCGCCGACCTCGCGCGGATGGCGCTGTTCCTCGCGGCCGACGACAGCCGGATGATCACCGCGCAGGACGTGATCGTCGACGGCGGCTGGGCCTGACCGTTCGCACCGACCCGCATCGTTTCTTCGACGAAGGAAAGGAACTCATCATGACCGCCACGTCCTCGCGCGCATCGTCGTCCACGAGCCAGTCGCGCCGTGCCCGCCTGGCCGCCGCCGCGCAGCCGGTCAGCCCCGGCCCGCAGACGGCCGCATTCGCGCAGGGCGTGGGCGCCGCGCATGCGGCGGCCGTCTCGCTGTCGAATGCGTCGCTGCGGCTCGACGTGCTGCCGCATCTGGGCGGCGGCATCGCGCGCTTCGACTGGCGCGGCGACAACGGTGCGCTGGTGCCGGTGTTTCGCCGCTGCGAGCATCCGGAGACGGCGACGGACCCGAACGAGCTCGCGTGTTATCCGCTGCTGCCTTACTCGAACCGGATCGGCGGCGCGCGCTTCGAATGCGACGGGCGCAAGGTCGCGGTGCCGCGCAACCGGCGCGACGAGCCGCTGCCGATCCACGGCGACGGCTGGCTCGCGCCGTGGCAGGTGGACGATGCGACCGACACGACGCTGCAACTGTCGCTCGATCGCGCGGGTGGCGCGCCGTATGCGTTCCGCGCGATCCAGTCGTTCGAACTCGACGACACGACGCTGTCGATCGCGCTGACGATCGAGAACGCGGGGCGCGCCCGGCTGCCGTTCGGGCTCGGCGTGCATCCGTTCCTCGTGCGCGACGCGGTGACCGAGCTGGCCGCGGCGGCCGGCGGGCTGTGGCTGTCGGGCGCCGATTTCCTGCCGGTGCGGCACGTGAGCGTGCCGCCGGCCTGGCAGTTCGGCGTCGCGTATCCGCTGCCGGGCGCGCTCGTCAATCACGCGTTCACCGGCTGGGGCGGCCACGCGACGGTGAGCTGGCCGCGCCGCCGGCTTTCGCTGACCGTCGCGGCCGACGCCGACGCGTACGTGCTCTATACGCCGCCCGGCGAGGATTTTTTCTGCTTCGAGCCGGTCGATCATCCGATCAATGCGGTGAACCTGCCGGGCGGCGCGGCCGCGCACGGAATGACGCTGCTCGCGCCGGGCGAGCGGCTCACGAGGCGTTTCGCGTTCACCGTCGGGCGCGCCGATGCGCGCGGCAACGCCGCGACTCGCGAGGGACGCCGGCGACGCGGGTAAAATACGCGGTCTACCAACGGTTTGCCGCGAGTACCCGCCATGTCTTCCCCGCTTACTTTCATCGAATCGATGCGCGCCGCGTGGCAGCGCACGAATTCGCTGCTGTGCGTCGGCCTCGATCCCGAGCCGTCGCGCTTTCCCGTGCAGTTCGACGGCCAGCCCGACGCGATCTTCGAATTCTGCCGGCAGATCGTCGACGCGACCGCGCAGTACGCGAGCGCGTTCAAGCCGCAGATCGCCTATTTCGCCGCGCATCGCGCGGAAGACCAGCTCGAACGGCTGATCGCGCACATCCACCTTCAGCATCCGGGCCTGCCCGTGATCCTCGACGCGAAGCGCGGCGACATCGGCAGCACGGCCGAGCAGTACGCGCGCGAAGCGTTCGAGCGCTATCGCGCGGACGCGGTCACGGTGAACCCGTACATGGGCTACGACTCGGTCGAGCCGTACTTCGAGCACGAAGGCAAGGGCGTGATCGTGCTGTGCCGCACGTCGAACCCGGGCGGCTCCGACCTTCAGTTCCTGGAAACGGGGGGGCGGCCGCTGTACCAGGTCGTCGCGGATCTCGCGGCGAACAAGTGGAACGCGAAGAACGGCCAACTCGGCCTCGTGGTCGGCGCGACGTTCCCGAAGGAAATCGAGATCGTGCGCGGGATCGTCGGCGACATGCCGCTGCTGATCCCCGGCATCGGCGCGCAGGGCGGCGACGTGCAGGCGACCGTCAACGCCGGCCGCACGGCCGACGGCACGGGCATGATGATCAACTCGTCGCGCGCGATCCTGTACGCGAGCAACGGCGAGGATTTCGCCGAAGCCGCGGCGCTCGCCGCGCAGAAGACCCGCGATACGATCAACGCGCATCGCTGAAACGCTCCGGTCGCCCCTCCGGGCGGCCGACTTCGGCAGGCCCGCACCGGCGGGCCGGTGCCGCTTTCCCGCTCAACTTTCCCGCTTCGTCCGCCTGCCGGCTCAGCGTTCGCGCTCGTCGAGCAGTTTCAGCAGCCCGCGCAGCGCATGCACGGCCGCCTGCGTGCGGATCTGTTCGCGGTCGCCCTTGAACACGAGCGTTTCGACGTCGGTATGGAGCCGGTTGCTCCAGCCGAACGACACGGTGCCGACCGGCTTTTTCTCGCTGCCGCCCGCCGGGCCCGCGATGCCCGTGACGGACAGCGCGACCTGCGCGCGGCTGTTGCGCAGCGCGCCTTCGGCCATCGCGCGCGCGACGGGCTCGCTGACGGCGCCGTGCTTGTCGATCAGGTCGGGCGGCACGCCGATCATGTCGATCTTGGCCTGGTTCGAATACGTGACGAAGCCGCGCTCGAACCACTGGCTGCTGCCGGAGATGTCGGTGATCGCCGCGGCGATCATGCCGCCGGTGCAGGATTCGGCGGTGGCGAGCGTCAGGTGCTCGTCACGCAGCTTGTTGCCTGCGCGGATCGCAAGCTGGTGGACGACGGAATCGGTTGGCATGCGCGTCGGGAAACGAGAGTCGGGAAATCGGTCAGCCGACGACGGAGCGCCACAGGGCGATCACGAGCAGCGTCATGAACGCGGCGACCAGGTCGTCGATCATGATGCCGAGCCCGCCTTTCAGGCAACGGTCGAAATAGCGGATCGGCGGCGGCTTGAGCATGTCGAAGAAGCGGAACGCGACGAACGCCCACAACTGGCCGATGAAGGTCGCCGGCGTGACGAACAGCATCACGAGCCAGATCGCGACGATCTCGTCCCAGACGACGGCGCCCGGATCGGACGTGCCCATCTTCCTCGCGGTGAAACCGGTGATCCACGTGCCCGCCGCGAAGCCGGCCGCGATCAGCATCCACCATTCGGGTACCGTCAGGTAGCGGCTCAGCACGACGAACGTGAGCCAGCCGAACAGCGAACCGAACGTGCCGGGCATGATCGGCGCGAGCCCGCTGCCGAAGCCGAGCGACACGAGGTGCGCCGGGTGCGACAGCATGAAGCGCGCGCTCGCGCGCTTCGGCGCATTCCCGTTCGGTGCGGCGCCGGGTTCGGCCGCGGCGTGCGCGGGCGTCGGGTCAGTCTGCATGGAAGTGGTCGAAGCCGTGCAACGTGAGAGCCAGGGGCGCGCCGGCGGCGTCGCGCCACGCGATCGCGGGCCGCTCCGACGGCGCGGACAACGCGCGTATTGTACCGATTCGCGTGACCGGCACGCCGGCCGTCGCGCCGGCCGCTTCGACCGCCGCGCGGGCGGCAGCCGGTGCCGTGAAGCACAGCTCGTAGTCGTCGCCGCCCGCCAGCGTGCAGCGGCGCTGCACGTCGGGCGGCAGCGTCGCGAGCGCGGCCGAGCGCGGTACCGCGTCGGCGTCGATCTCGGCGCGCACGTTCGAGCGTGTCAGGATGTGCTGCAGGTCGCCGGCGAGGCCGTCGGAGATGTCGAGCGCCGCGTGCGCGACCCCCGCGAGCGCGAGGCCGAGCGCGACACGCGGTTCGGGGCGCTCGAGCGCGTGCCGGAACGCGGCCGCTTCGTTCGCGCCGGCCGCCCATTCGCCGCGTGCGACGCCGAGGCCGGCGCGCGCGTCGCCGAGCGTGCCGGACACCCAGACGTCGTCGCCGTCACGCGCGGCATCGCGCCGTAGCGCCGCGTCGGGCGCGACTTCGCCGAATACGGTCACGCACAGGTTCAGCGGCCCGCTCGTCGTGTCGCCGCCGACCAGCTCGCAGCCGAATCGCTCGGCGAGCGCGAACAGCCCGTTGCTGAACGCCTCGAGCCACGCCGCGTCGGCACGCGGCAGCGCGCACGCGAGCGTGAATGCGCGCGGCTCGGCGCCCATCGCCGCGAGGTCGGACAGGTTGACCGCGAGCGTCTTGTGGCCGAGCGCGTCGGGTGCGACGTCGGGGAAGAAGTGGCGGCCTTCGACCAGCATGTCCGTCGAAATGGCCAGCAACTTCCCGGATCGAGGCGCGATCAGCGCGCAATCGTCGCCGATGCCGAGCGTCGACGCGCGTGCGCCCTGTGCCGCGCGGCGCGCGAAGAAGCGATCGATCAGCGAAAACTCGGAGAGGGCGGCTGGCACGGCGGGCGGATCCGATACGGTTCAGGGAACGGCATTGTACGAGGCGAACGGCGGCGTTCCTGCACCGTTCGGTTCATTTTTGTCGCGGCTGTCGCACCCGAATCGCCGGTCTGGCGGCCTTCGATTGGCGCTACAATGCCGTCGAACAGTTATTCTAATCCGCCCGTCACGAGACACATGTCCACCCAAGCCTCCTCCAAAGCCAAGCTCCGCGAAGCCGCCCTCGACTATCACGAATTCCCGACCCCCGGGAAGATCGCGATCGCCCCGACCAAGCAGATGATCAACCAGCGCGACCTCGCGCTCGCGTATTCGCCGGGCGTGGCGTATGCGTGCGAGGAGATCGTCGAGAACCCGCTCAACGCGGCGCGTTTCACCGCGCGCAGCAACCTGGTCGGCGTCGTCACGAACGGCACGGCGGTGCTCGGTCTCGGCAACATCGGCCCGCTCGCGTCGAAGCCGGTGATGGAAGGCAAGGCCGTGCTGTTCAAGAAGTTCGCCGGCATCGACGTGTTCGACATCGAGCTGAACGAGTCGGATCCGCACAAGCTCGTCGACGTGATCGCCGCGCTGGAGCCGACCTTCGGCGGGATCAACCTGGAAGACATCAAGGCGCCGGACTGCTTCATCGTCGAGCGCGAAGCGCGCAAGCGGATGAAGATCCCGGTGTTCCATGACGACCAGCACGGCACCGCGATCGTCGTGGCCGCGGCCGTCACGAACGGCCTGAAGGTCGTCGGCAAGGACATCAAGAAGGTGAAGCTCGTCGCGTCCGGCGCGGGCGCGGCCGCGCTTGCGTGCCTCGACCTGCTGGTCGACATCGGCCTGCCGATCGAGAATATCCTGGTGACCGACCTGGCCGGCGTCGTCTACAAGGGCCGCACCGAACTGATGGACCCGGACAAGGAGCGTTTCGCACGAGAAACCGAAGCGCGGACGCTGGCCGAAGTGATCGAAGGCGCGGACATCTTCCTCGGCCTGTCGGCCGCGGGCGTGCTGAAGCAGGAGATGGTGAAGGGCATGGCCGAGCGCCCGCTGATCCTCGCGCTCGCGAACCCGACGCCGGAAATCCTGCCGGAACTCGCGCTCGAAGTGCGCCCGGACGCGGTGCTGGCCACGGGCCGCACCGACTACCCGAACCAGGTCAACAACGTCCTGTGCTTCCCGTTCATCTTCCGCGGCGCGCTCGACGTCGGCGCGACGACGATCACGCGTGAAATGGAGATCGCGGCCGTCAATGCGATCGCCGAGCTCGCGCAGCAGGAACAGAGCGACATCGTCGCGACCGCGTACGGCATTCAGGACCTGTCGTTCGGCCCCGAATACCTGATTCCGAAGCCGTTCGACCCGCGCCTGATCGTGAAGATCGCGCCGGCCGTCGCGCAGGCCGCGATGGACGGCGGCGTCGCGACGCGGCCGATCGAGGACATGGAGGCGTACCGCGTCCATCTCCAGCAGTTCGTGTATCACAGCGGCACGACGATGAAGCCGATCTTCCAGATCGCGCGCAGCGCGCCGGCGGAGAAGAAGCGCGTCGTGTTCGCGGAAGGCGAAGAAGAGCGCGTGTTGCGTGCCGTTCAGATCATCGTCGACGAAAAGCTCGCGACGCCGATCCTGATCGGTCGGCCCTCGGTGATCGAGCACCGTATCCAGCGCTACGGCCTGCGCCTGAATCCGGGTGTCGACTTCACGGTTGTCAACACCGAGCACGACGAGCGCTACCGCGACTTCTGGCAGTCGTACCACAAGCTGATGGCGCGCAAGGGCATCAGCGAGCAGCTCGCGCGCGTCGAGATGCGCCGCCGCACGACGCTGATCGGCGCGATGCTGGTGAAGCGGGGCGAAGCGGACGGGATGATCTGCGGCACGATCAGCACGACGCACCGCCACCTGCACTTCATCGACCAGGTAATCGGCAAGCGCGCCGGCTGCAGCGTCTATGCGGCGATGAACGGCCTCGTGCTGCCGGGCCGCCAGATCTTCCTCGTCGATACGCACGTCAACGTCGATCCGACCCCGGCGCAGCTTGCCGAGATCACGATCATGGCGGCTGAAGAAGTGCGCCGCTTCGGCATCGAGCCGAAGGTCGCGCTGCTGTCGCACTCGAATTTCGGTACGAGCAACGCGCCTTCGGCGCAGAAGATGCGCGATACGCTCGCGATCCTGCATGAAACCGCGCCTGACCTGAAGGTCGACGGCGAGATGCACGGCGACGTCGCGCTCGACGCGGCGCTGCGCAAGGAAATCCTGCCGGAATCGACGCTGGAAGGCGACGCGAACCTGCTGATTCTGCCGAACATCGACGCCGCGAACATCGCGTACAACCTGCTGAAGACGGCCGCCGGCAACAACATCGCGATCGGGCCGATCCTGCTGGGTGCTGCCCAGCCGGTGCACGTGCTGACCGAATCGGCGACCGTTCGCCGCATCGTCAACATGGCGGCGCTGCTGGTCGCCGACGTGAACGCCGCGCGCTGAGCGAAAACGAACGCGCCAGGCCGGTCGAACCGGCGTGGCGCGTCGGGCGAAATTGTAAACAAAAGCAAAAAGAGGCGTGCCCGCAATGGGCACGCCGTCGGGCAGGGCGCAAACGCGCTTCCCTCAAAGCAACAGCAGCATCTCTCCACTCCGGGTAGCGAGCGTGGCAAGGAGGCAGGGTCTTGCCATACGAGAGATGCCGCCCGCATTTTATCTTATGTAAGATAAATGTAGTGTGATTTCGGTAAGAAATACGTCAATCCACGCGTCGTCGGGCTTTCGATTCCCAAACGGACATTGATTCGCGCGGACAATAACGCTACGCTAACGCCTTTGTTGGTCGTCAACTACTTGATTTAACAGCGGGAACCCTGGTTCATGGCACGCAAGTGGCTCCGCAACGGCGCGCTCGCGTCCGTCTTCGCGATGTTCGCGATGGGTATCGTCGGCACGCCGACGGGCAGTCTGGTTTCCGCCGCTTACGCACGGGAGGCCGTTTCGGCCGACGTGGCCGCCAGCGGGCTCGATACGATCCCGACCGCCCGTCTTCCGCGCGAGGCCGTGACCACGCTGGGCCTGATCGGCGCCGGCGGCCCCTATCCGTACGAGAAAGACGGCGTCGTGTTCGGCAACCGCGAGCGGATTTTGCCGAAGGCGAAGCGCGGCTACTACCATGAGTACACGGTGCCGACGCCGCGTGCCCGCAATCGCGGCGCACGCCGGATCGTCTGTGGCGGGCCATTGCGCCGGATCGACAACTGTTATTACACGGGCGACCACTACAACAGTTTTAAACGTATTGTTGAATGACTTCGGGACGAATGGCATGAGCGACTCCATCTACGCGCACGATTCGGCGGCGGCGGAACTGTTCGCGGCCGGCGACGGCAACCTGTTTCAGCGCGTGATTCAACTGAACGCGGCGGCACAGGCCGTCGGCGCGCCGGAGCAACAGGAAGCCGAGCCCGGGCTTTCATCGAACGAGGAGCCTATGAGCCTTTTCACGACCGTGCGACCCAATCTCGTGCAGTCGATCCGCGCGTTCCGCGTGCAGGATCTCGCCGACGAAGCCGGTCGGCTCGGCCAGCACTTTCTGTACGCGTATTGCGGCGCCGCGCAGTCGAAGCAGGAAGTGATGGAAACGATCGCGACGTCGTTCCTGTTCCCGAAGCATTTCGGGAAGAACTACGACGCGCTGTACGACTGCCTGACCGACCTCGTCGCGAAGGCCGGCGCGCAGCCCGGTTTCGTGATCGTCCTCGAAGGGCTGCCGATCGCGCAGAAGTTCGACAAGGAAGGGCGCGAGACGCTGCTCGACGTGTTCCGCGAGGCGGCCGAGTTCTGGGCCGAGCGCAAGGTCGCGTTCCGCGTGTTCTACTCGTTCGCATAAGCGCGAATCGGCCCGCGGCTCTGCGCGGCCGGCCCGGCGAGAAGCCCGCTTCGAGCGGGCTTTTTTACGTGTGCGCGGCGCATACAGGCCGGCACGGCATGAACGCGGCAATCCGTGCCGCGTCATTCTTCAGGTGTCCGTTGCCAGGCAAGGCGATCTTCTCCGGCATGGCGCAGGTCTTGGACGCGGCGCCGGTGACGCACCCCGTGACGGGCAAGATCGACCTCTACAGCCTGCGGAGGCTGGGCAACCGGAAGCCCGCAAGACGTGCTGAGCCCGGTTCTCGATGCGTTGTCCGATTCGATGCCGCACGGATCGTCGAGCGACAAGCCGCGATAAGCCGCAGCGTGGAAACACGCGCATTCCTACCGTGACGCAGGCCGCACATCGCGCCGCGGCAGGGTGACGTGTGGGTCGGGAAGTGTCGTGCCGCCTCGCGGCGGCACGCCCATTTCGTCACCATCCGCCCCAGCGCGCTGCCAATGCCGCGAGCACGGCCGCGCCGGCGGTCTCGGTGCGCAGCACGCGGGGCCCAAGCGACAGCGCGGTGAAGCCGCGCGCGCGGGCCGCGTTTTCCTCGTCGGGCGACAGTCCGCCTTCGGGGCCGATCAGCAGCGTGACGGGCGCTCCGGGCGGCGTGTCGGGCAGCGACGCGAACGGGATGCTCGCGCGCGGCGACAGCAGCAGCCGCAGTTCGCCGTCGGCCGGCGCGGCCGGCAGCGTATCGAGCCACGCGTTGAAGCCGAGTACCGGCGCGACCTCGGGCAAGCGGTTGCGCCCGCACTGTTCGCACGACGCGCGCACGACGCCGCGCCAGTGCGCGACGCGCTTGTCCGCGCGTTCGCCGGCGAGCTTCACGACGCCGCGCGCGGTCGACAGCGGCACGATCGCCGCGACGCCGAGCTCGACGGCCTTCTCGATCACCCAGTCCATCTTGTCGCCGCCGGCGATCCCTTGCGCGAGCGTCACGCGATAGGGCGGCTCGGCCTCGGCCGGTTCGAACGCATCGATCTGCGCGAGCGCGCTGCGCTTGTCGATCTCGACGAGCCGCGCGCGGTATTGGCCGCCCGTGCCGTCGAACAGCGCGAGTACGTCGCCGGGCTGCAGGCGCAGCACCTGAGCGTGGCGCGCGACGTCGGCCGGCAGCGCGAGCGTGGCGTCGGCGCGCAGTGCCGCATCGACGAAAAAGCGCGGCACGGCCGCGGTGGTGGTGGCTTCGTTCATGCGTGTGGCGGTTTCGGTCATGCGTCGAGGCGGCGCGCGAGCGCCCAGCGGTAGCCGTCTAGATCCTCGATCTGCGCGAACCGGTCGCCCCAGAACTGGTCCTGCGGCGCGCTCAGCGATTTCGCGCCCGCGTCCAGCGCGCGCTGCCAGGTTGCGTCGACATCGTCGACGTACAGATAGAACGACTGCGGTGCGGTGGCGTGCGCGCTTTTCGGCGTGAGCGCGATCGAGCCGAATGCGCCTTCGGGTGCGAACATCACGATCAGCCGGCCGTGATAGGCCATCTCGACGTGCATGATCGCGCCGTCCTCGTCGTGCACGTCGCGCAGCTCGAAGCCGAATGCGGCCTTGAAGAAATCGATGGCCGCGCGCGCGTTGCGTACGGCCAGATAGGGTGTCAACCAAGGCACGTTGGCCGGACGTGGATCGGTCATCGGTCATTCTCCTGCGTGGGGGGAAAGCGGAACGGCTCGGCCGCCCGGACGCTCAGCGGCGAGCGCCCAGTGTATCGCGCAGCGCGTGCGGCAGGGCAAAGAGGGACGGATGCAGCCGCGCGTCGTAGTAGCGCAAGCCCTCGACGTGGCGCGCGGCGAGCCGTTCGTCGATGTCGTGCGCGAACAGCGCGGCCGCATCGAGCGTGTCGCTCGCGATCGCCATCAGCCACTGCGAGCCGTACAGCGGCACGTGCGCGGACAGCGGATCGACGACCGCGAAGCTCGCGCGCAGGTCGTCGAGCAGCGCGGCGATGCGCGCGGCGTGGAACACCGGCGAGCCGAGATGCATCGAGATCGCGCCGCACGGCGTGAGAATCCGCTTGAGCCGCGCGTAGAACGCGCGCGTATAGAGGCCGGCCGCCGGCGAATCGGGCGGCGTGAGGTCGAACACGACGAGATCGAAATGCTCGACGGTCGACTCGACGAAATGCGCGGCGTCGCCGATCACGACCTCGACGCGCGGGTCGTCGAGCGCGCCCTGGTGCACGTCGTCGAGATAACGACGCGCCATCCCGACCACCTCGTCGTCGAGCTCGGCGATCACGATCCGCTCGATGCACGCGTGCTTGAGCAACTGGCGTGCCGCGCCGCCGTCGCCGCCGCCGAGCACGAGCGCCTTCTTCGGCGACGGATGCGCGAGCGCGGCCGGGTGCGTCATGCACTCGTGATAGACGTACTCGTCGCCGACCGACGTCATCGGCTGGCCGTCCAGCGTAAACAGCCGGCCGAGCTGCGGGGTTTCCCAGACTTCGATCTTCTGGTGCGGGGACGCGACGCGCGCGAGCCGCCGAGCATTCGGGAAGCCGTAGGTGGCGTCGGGCGCAGGGTGAAAGAGTAGTGTGGTGCTCACGGGCGGGCCGCTAAGGGCAGTCGGTTCTGACGTCTGAATTATAGGAGGCGCGCGGTTTGACGGAAAACCGTGCCGGAACACCGCGCGCCGACAAGGGAAATGTCGGCCCATCTGTTAAAATGACGAGCTTTGCAGCCCCGTCCGTAGGCTCCGTCCGCTTCGCGTCCGTCAGGCGCCGCACCGCGCGCCGGGAACGATTGACGCTCGAGCTTCCGGATGCCGCCGTGCCCCCGTTTCCTCGACTCGTTCTCCGGACTCGACATGACGACTTCGTCTCCCGCCTCCACCACCCTGATGGCCAACGCGATCCGTGCGCTCGCGATGGACGCCGTCCAGCAAGCGAACTCCGGCCACCCCGGCATGCCGATGGGCATGGCCGAAATCGGCGTCGCGCTCTGGTCGCGCCATCTGAAGCACAACCCGACGAACCCGCACTGGGCAGACCGCGACCGCTTCGTGCTGTCGAACGGCCATGGCTCGATGCTGCTGTACTCGCTGCTGCACCTGACCGGCTACGACCTGCCGATCGAAGAGCTGAAGAACTTCCGCCAGCTGCACTCGAAGACGCCGGGCCACCCGGAATACGGGATCACGCCGGGTGTCGAGACGACCACCGGCCCGCTCGGCCAGGGTCTCGCGAACGCGGTCGGCATGGCGCTCGGCGAAGCGCTGATGGCCGACGAGTTCAACCGCGACGGCGCGAAGATCGTCGATCACCACACGTACGTGTTCCTCGGCGACGGCTGCCTGATGGAAGGCATCTCGCACGAAGCCTGCTCGCTCGCGGGCACGCTGAAGCTGAACAAGCTGATCGCGCTGTACGACGACAACGGCATCTCGATCGACGGCGACGTCGTGAACTGGTTCCACGACGACACGCCGAAGCGCTTCGAAGCGTACGGCTGGAACGTGATCCCGAACGTGAACGGCCATGACGTCGACGCGGTCGACGCGGCGATCGCGAAGGCGAAGCTGTCGGACAAGCCGACGCTGATCTGCTGCAAGACGGTGATCGGCAAGGGCGCGGCGACCAAGGCCGGCGGCCACGACGTGCATGGCGCTGCGCTCGGCGCGGAAGAAATCGCGAAGACGCGCGAAGCGCTCGGCTGGAAGTGGGAGCCGTTCGTGATTCCGCAGGAAGTCTATGCGGCATGGGACGCGAAGGAAGCCGGCAAGCGTGCCGAGACCGACTGGGATGCGACGTTCGCGCAATATCGCGCGAAGTTCCCGGCAGAAGCCGCCGAATTCGAGCGCCGGATGGCCAACCAGCTGCCGGCCGACTGGGCGCAGAAGGCTGCGGCGATCATCGCCGGCGCGAACGAGCGCGCCGAGACGGTCGCGACCCGCAAGGCGTCGCAGCAGGCGATCGAAGGGCTGGCCGCCGCGCTGCCCGAACTGCTCGGCGGCTCGGCCGACCTGACCGGCTCGAACCTGACCAACTGGAAGGCCTCGAAGGCGGTCCGCGCGAATCCGGAAGGCGCGGGCGTCGTGCTGGGCAACCATATCAACTACGGCGTGCGCGAATTCGGCATGAGCGCCGCGATCAACGGCCTCGCGCTGCACGGCGGCCACAAGCCGTTCGGCGGCACGTTCCTGACGTTCTCCGACTACAGCCGCAACGCGCTGCGCGTGGCCGCGCTGATGAAGGTGCCGTCGATCTTCGTGTTCACGCACGATTCGATCGGCCTCGGCGAAGACGGCCCGACGCACCAGTCGATCGAGCACGTGTCGAGCCTGCGCCTGATCCCGAACCACGACGTGTGGCGTCCGGCCGACACGGTCGAGACGGCCGTTGCATGGACGCACGCGGTTGCCGCGGATCGTCCGTCGAGCCTGATCTTCAGCCGCCAGAACCTCGCGTTCAACCCGCGTACCGACGCGCAGATCGCCAACATCGAGAAGGGCGGCTACGTACTGAAGGACTGGGACGAAGAAATCGTCGCGCGCAAGATCATCCTGATCGCGACGGGTTCGGAAGTCGAGCTCGCGATGAAGGCCGTCGAGCCGCTCGCGCAGCAGGGCATCGCGGCGCGCGTTGTGTCGATGCCGTCGACCAACGTGTTCGATCGCCAGGACGCCGAATACCGCGAACGCGTGCTGCCGCACGGCGTGCGCCGCGTCGCGATCGAAGCCGGCGTAACGTCCTTCTGGCACAAGTACGTCGGCCTCGAAGGCGGCGTCGTCGGGATCGACACGTTCGGCGAATCGGCGCCGGCCGGCGTGCTGTTCAAGTACTTCGGCTTCACCGTCGAGCACGTCGTCGAGACCGCGAAGGCCGTGCTGGCCTAAAAGCATTCGCGACGCGCGCCACCCGTTGCGCGCGTCGCACCGTGAAGCTGCACGAAACGAATTTTTTCAGCCATCAGGAGATAGACCATGACGATTCGCGTCGCAATCAACGGCTACGGCCGTATCGGCCGCAACACGCTGCGCGCGTTTTATGAAAACGGCAAGAAGCACGATCTCGAGATCGTCGCGATCAACGACCTGGGCGATGCGAAGACCAACGCGCACCTGACCCAGTACGACACCGCGCACGGCAAGTTCCCGGGCGAAGTGTCGGTCGACGGCGACTACCTCGTCGTGAACGGCGACAAGATCCGCGTGCTGGCGAACCGCAACCCGGCCGAACTGCCGTGGGGCGAGCTCGGCGTCGACGTCGTGATGGAGTGCACGGGCTTCTTCACGACCAAGGAAAAGGCGAGCGCGCACCTGAAGGGCGGCGCGAAGAAGGTGATCATCTCGGCGCCGGGCGGCAAGGACGTCGACGCGACGATCGTCTACGGCGTGAACCACAACGTGCTGAAGGCCGAGCACACGGTCATCTCGAACGCATCGTGCACGACGAACTGCCTCGCGCCGCTCGTCAAGCCGCTGAACGACAAGATCGGCCTCGAAACCGGCCTGATGACGACGATTCACGCATACACGAACGACCAGGTGCTGACGGACGTTTATCACGAAGACCTGCGCCGCGCACGTTCGGCCACGCACAGCCAGATCCCGACGAAGACGGGCGCTGCTTCGGCCGTCGGCCTCGTGCTGCCGGAACTGAACGGCAAGCTCGACGGTTACGCGATCCGCGTCCCGACGATCAACGTGTCGATCGTCGACCTGTCGTTCATCGCCAAGCGCGACACGACGGTCGAGGAAGTCAACGCGATCATGAAGGAAGCATCGGAAGGCGCGCTGAAGGGCATCCTCGGCTACAACGACGCACCGCTGGTGTCGATCGACTTCAACCACAACCCGGCTTCGTCGACGTTCGACGCGACGCTGACCAAGGTGTCGGGCCGCCTCGTCAAGGTGTCGAGCTGGTACGACAACGAGTGGGGTTTCTCGAACCGCATGCTGGATACGGCTGTCGCGTTCGCGAACGCGAAGTAATCCCGCACGTCGAGCGGCCGCGGCAACGCGGCACGCGCGGCGAACGAGCCCGGCCCGGTTTTCCGGCCGGGCTTTTTCATTGCCCCGACTTCGTCATCGCCTGTCCGCCGTCACCTGCTCGAGCGCGTCGACGAACGCACGCTTAAGCGGGCTGTCGACGTCGGTCCACGCGAGGCCGATGCCGCTTCGGTGGCCGGCCAGGTCGAGCGGCCGCGCGAGCACGTTCGGCGGCAGCGCGCTGGCGGCCTCTGCCGGGATCAGCCCGATGCCCATCCCCGCCGCGACGAGCGCGAGCATCGTCGTGAATTCCCCGAACTCCTGCGCGATTTCGAGCGTCGTGCCCGCGCGGCTCAACGCGAGCAGCATGTCGTCGTGAAAGCCGGGCGCATAGCGGCGCGCGAGCACGAACGCGGGCTGGCCGCGCAGTGCGGCCGGCGGGATCGTGTCGTGCGCGGCGAGCGGATGGTCGAGCGGCAGCGCGACGACGAAGCCTTCTTCCAGCACCACGCGCGTGTCGATGCCCGCATACGCGGCCGGCAGCCGGATCATTCCGAAATCGATCCGCCGGTCGCGCAGCGCGGCGATCTGGTCGGGCGTCGGCATGTCCTTCAGTTCGAGCGCGATCAGCGGATAGCGCTCGCGCATCGTGCGCAGCACGGCCGGCAGCAGCGTAGGCAGCACCGACGACACGAACGCGATCCGCAGCGTGCCGATCTCGCCGCGGCTCGACAGCCGCGCCATCTGTTCCGCACGCGCGGCCTGCTGCAGCGTCGCGCGCGCTTCCGGCAGGAACACGCGCCCCGTGTCGCTCAGTTCGACCTTGTGGCGGTCGCGCTCGAACAGCCGCGCACCGAGCTCTTCCTCGAGCGCCTTGATCTGCATGCTCAGCGCGGGCTGCACGATGAACAGGCGCTGCGCCGCGCGCCCGAAATGCAGCTCTTCCGCGAGCGTGACGAAGGCGCGCAATTGCTTGAGTTCCATGGGCGGCGGGCAGGAGAGGGCGGTAATCAGATTTCATGATAACCGGATCAAAAAAGACCATTGGCGCGGCATCGGGCCGGCGGCCGAAGATACCGTCAACGCGAGACCGGCCGCGACGGGCAGCCGGCTCCACTGGCACGAGGAGACATGCATGACCAACGCGCTTGACCGGTTCCGCCTTGACGGCCGCCGCGCACTGATCACGGGTTCCGGACGCGGGATCGGGCTGACGCTCGCCCGCGGGCTCGCGGAAGCCGGCGCGGCGATCGTCATCAACGATCGCAATGAAGAGAAGGCCGCGACGCTCGCGCGCCGTTTCCGCGACGAAGGCTTTGCGGCCGACCATGCGGTGTTCGACGTCGCCGAGCATGCGCAGGTGCGCGCGGCGATCGACGACTTCGAGGCGCGCGTCGGTGCGATCGACATCCTCGTGAACAACGCGGGCATCCAGCGCCGCGCGCCGCTCGATGCATTCGAGCCCGACGACTGGCATGCGCTGATGCGCGTGAATCTCGACGGCGTGTTCAACGTCGCGCAGGCCGTCGCGCGTCACATGATCGCGCGCGGCCGCGGGAAGATCATCAACATCTGCTCGGTGCAGAGCGAACTCGCGCGGCCGACGATCGCGCCGTACGCGGCGTCGAAGGGCGCGGTGCGGATGCTGACGAAAGGGATGTGCGCCGACTGGGCGCGCCACGGCATCCAGGCCAACGGCCTCGCGCCCGGCTATTTCGAAACGGAGCTGAATCGTGCGCTGGTCGACGACGCGGCGTTCTCGGACTGGCTGTGCAAGCGCACGCCGGCCGGCCGCTGGGGGCGCGTCGACGAGCTGTGCGGCGCGGCGATTTTCCTTGCGTCGGCCGCATCCGATTTCGTCAACGGCCAGACGCTGTTCGTCGATGGCGGCCTGACGAGCGCCGTATAGGGAGGAAGATCATGCGTATGCGTTGCATGTGTGTCGTGATCCACGGGCCGAACGACCTGCGGGTCGAAGAACAGGACGCGGGCGAAATCGGCCCGGGCCAGGTGCGCGTCGATGTCGCGATGGGCGGCATCTGCGGGTCCGACCTGCATTACTTCCGGCACGGCGGCTTCGGCGCGATCCGGTTGCAGCAGCCGATGGTGCTCGGCCACGAGGTTGCCGGCACGGTCGCGGAGGTCGCGCCGGACGTGACGTCGGTGAAGGTTGGCGATCGCGTCGCGGTCAACCCGAGCCGGCCGTGCGGTGCGTGCCGCTACTGCCTCGAAGGCTTGCCGAACCAGTGTCTGGACATGCGCTTCTACGGCAGCGCGATGCGGATGCCGCACGTGCAGGGCGCGTTTCGCAACGCGCTCGTGTGCGACGCGGCGCAATGCGTGAAGGTCGCCGATCACGTGCCGCTGTCGCTCGCGGCGCTCGCCGAGCCGTTCGCGGTCGGGCTGCATGCGGTGTCGCGCGCGGGCCCGCTGATCGGCAAGCGCGTGCTCGTGTCGGGCTGCGGGCCGATCGGCGTGCTGGCGATCGCGGCGGCGCGCGTGCACGGCGCGGCGGAGATCGTCGCGACCGACGTCGTCGAAGCGCCGCTGGAAGTGGCCCGCGCGCTCGGCGCCGACCACACGATCAATGCGGCGGCCGATGCCGGATGGGTCGCGCGCTACGGCGCCGACAAGGGCACGTTCGACGTGATGATCGAATGTTCGGGCAATGCGCGCGCGTTGGGCGACGGGCTGGACGTGATGCGTCCGCGCGGCGTCGTCGTGCAGCTCGGGCTCGGCGGCGATGTCAGCCTGCCGCAGAACGTCGTGGTCGCGAAGGAGTTGTCGATCTGCGGATCGTTCCGCTTCCATGCGGAATTCGCGCTCGCGGTGCAGCTGATCAACGCGGCGCGCGTCGACCTGCGACCAGCCATCACGCGCGTGTTCCCGATGCGCGACGCGAACCTCGCGTTCGAACTGGCCGGCGACCGGCAGCGCGCGATGAAGGTGCTGATCGATTTCGCGGGCGAGGCCGCGTGATCGTCCGGCGCCAGCGCGTGCTTTTTTCGTGATCGACGCGAATCCGATCGCTGCGGTGTGATGCTCGTGCGGCGCGCGCCGCACGGCCGTCAGGCGCCCGGCGTCGGGAAGAAGATGCCCGCGCGCTGCGCGGCGTTCGCGATGTGCGTTTCGATCGCGCTGCCCGCGGCGGCGGCATCGCGCGCGATCAGCGCATCGACGATCGCGCGGTGCTCGTGCCACGTCGACAGCAGCAGCTCGCGCCGGTAGAACGGCATGCGCTGGCTTTCCTTCATGATGTCCGCGCTGCCGCGCAGGATCGATTCGATCGCCGCGTTGCCGGCGAGATGGATGATCCGCATATGGAAGTCGAAGTCGAGCTGCGACGCCTCGTCGAGCGCGTTTTCGGTCAGCGCGACGTGCAGGTCGGCGAGATTGTCTTCGAACCACGCGATGTCGTCGTCGCTGACCACGCGCGCGGCCATCCGCGCGGCGAACCCTTCGAGCGCGTAGCGCATCTGGTAGGTATCGGGCGGCGACGACTGCTCGGCAAACTGCCAGGCATGCGCGGCCGTTGCCTGCGCGCTTTCGACGTACACGCCCTTGCCCGCGCGGATGCGCAGCATCCCGAGCGCCTCGAGCGTCGACAGCGCCTCGCGCAGCGACGCACGGCTGATCTCCAGCTCCTCGGAGAGCTGACGCTGGGCCGGCAGCAGGCTGCCGACCGGATAAACGCCTGCCTCGATCCGGTCGCGGATCGTCGCGATGGCGGCGTCGGTCACGGTATGCGGAACATTTTTCATGATGTGAACGATGGCCGGTCTGACCGGCATTGTAATCCGCACGGGCGCAGTGCATGACCGCACTACGGGAAAGACACGATCAGGCCCGCTTTCGGGGCCGCCGGACGCATGCGAAGGGGGCGGGAAATCCCTATTTTGTCCGTCCTTGACGTCACTATATCGGCTTCCTACTATCCACCATAACATCACTGGTCTTACCAGTATGAACAGACGAAACTGCAACCGTTGGATCGGGAGAGCGCCGTGTCGAAATTCCTCAATTCGCTGTTTGGCCGGGTAGTCGTCGCATTGATCCTGGGGGTCGCGCTCGGCGCGTTCTTCCCGCATTTCGCCGAGTCGCTGCGACCGCTCGGCGACGGCTTCCTGAAGCTCATCAAGATGGTCATCGGCCCGATCGTGTTCTGCGTCGTGGTCAGCGGGATGGCCAACGCGGGCGACCTGAAGAAGGTCGGCCGGGTCGGCCTGAAGGCCGTCATCTACTTCGAGATCATGACCACGCTCGCGCTCGGCATCGGCCTCGTGCTCGCGTGGGTCACGCGCCCGGGCGTCGGGATGAACATCGACCTGCATTCGCTCGACGCGTCGTCGCTCGCGTCGTACGCGAAGAACGCCGAAAGCCTGAAGGACACCGCCGGCTACCTGATGAAGATCATCCCCGACACCGCGATCGACGCGTTCGCGAAGGGCGACATCCTGCAGATCCTCGTGTTCGCGGTGCTGTTCGGCTCCGCGCTGTCGCTGCTCGGCGACAAGGCGCAGCGCGTCAACTCGCTGATCGAGGAACTGTCGCACGTGTTCTTCCGGATCATCGGCTTCATCATCAAGCTCGCGCCGCTCGGCGTGCTCGGCGCGATCGCGTTCACGACCGGCAAGTACGGCGTCGCGTCGCTCAAGCAACTCGGCTACCTGGTCGCGGTGTTCTACCTGAGCTGCTTCGTGTTCGTCACGGTCGTGCTCGGCATCGTGATGCGGCTGGCGGGCTTCTCGGTGTTCAAGCTGATCCGCTACCTGCGCGAGGAACTGTCGATCGTGCTCGGCACGGCGTCGTCGGATGCGGTGCTGCCGCAGGTGATGCGCAAGCTCGAATACATGGGCGTCAAGGATTCGACGGTCGGCCTCGTGATCCCGACCGGCTATTCGTTCAACCTCGACGGCTTCTCGATCTACCTGACGCTCGCCGTGCTGTTCATCGCGCAGGCCACCAACACGCCGCTGTCGACGCATGACCTGATCATCGTGCTGCTCGTGTCGCTCGTCACGTCGAAGGGCGCGCACGGGATTCCCGGTTCGGCGATCGTGATCCTCGCGGCGACGCTGTCGGCGATCCCGGCGATTCCGGTGCTCGGCCTCGTGCTGATCCTGCCGGTCGACTGGTTCGTCGGCATCGCCCGCGCGCTGACCAACCTGATCGGCAACTGCGTCGCGACGGTCGTCGTCGCGGTATGGGAGAACGATATCGACAAGGTCCGCGCGAAGCGCGTGCTGAACCGCGAGCTGCGCTACGTACCGGCCGAAGAGGAAGGCCGCGCGGCGCCGGTCGCCGGCGACCAGGCCCACGCGCTCTGAGCGCGGCTTGTCGCGCGGGGCGGCTTCTGCCCCGGTAGTCCCGCGCGATCGATTTACATGCGGCCGGCGCCTCGATGCGCCGGAACTTGATCAGAAATTGCTTTGCATGGGATGAGAGTAAGCGCTAAAGCGCTAACTCTCATCGACAGGAGACGACATGGCAGCCCCCATCCTCGATCCGAACGCGCCGGCCTTCACGCGGCGCTACATGAACCTCGCCGACCCGCGCCTCGGTGCGCAGGCATTGTTTGCGAGCGACGAATTCTTCGCGCCGAAAGAGCGCATGCTGAATCCCGAGCCGGCCGTGTTCATCCCCGGCAAGTACGACGACCACGGCAAGTGGATGGACGGCTGGGAAACGCGCCGCAAGCGCACGACCGGCCACGACTTCTGCGTGGTGCGGCTCGCGCGGCCGGGCGTGATTTTCGGCGTCGATCTCGATACGAGCCACTTCACCGGCAACTTCCCGCCGGCTGCGTCGATCGAGGCGTGCGTCGCCGACGGCGACACGCCGCCCGACGACGCCGAATGGCGCACGATCGTTCCCGCGACGACGCTGCAGGGCAATTCGCATCACTACGTGAGCGTCGACGACGCGCAGCCGGTCACGCACCTGCGCGTGAACCTGTATCCGGACGGCGGGCTCGCGCGGCTGCGCGTGTACGGCCAGCCGCAGCGCGACTGGCGCCATGTGCCGGCCGGCGAACTCGTCGATCTTGCCGCGATCGAGAACGGCGGTTATCTGGTGGCCGCGAACAACCAGCACTTCGGCCCGGCATCGCAGATGCTGATGCCGGGGCGCGGCGCGAACATGGGCGACGGCTGGGAAACGCGGCGCCGCCGCGAGCCCGGCAACGACTGGGCGATCGTCGCGCTCGCGCGGCCGGGCATCATCCGGCGCGTCGAGGTCGATACGGCGTTCTTCAAGGGCAACTTCCCCGACCGCTGCTCGCTGCAGGCCGCGCGGGTTGCGGGCGGCACCGACGATTCGCTGGTCACGCAGGCGATGTTCTGGGCCGAATTGCTCGGCGAGCAGAAGCTGTCGATGGACCACGTGCATACGTTCGACCAGCTCGCGGCGCTCGGCCCCGTCACGCACGTGCGTTTCAACATCTTCCCGGACGGTGGTGTGTCGCGCCTGCGTCTGTGGGGCGAGCCGGCTTGAAGGAGGGCGACGGCATGAGCGGACCCCATATCCTGCGCGTCGAGCGCCTGACCCGCGAAGCGTTCGCGCCGTTCGGCGACGTGATCGCGCTCGAGGGCGCACGGCATTTCCCGATCAACGGCGGCACGACCGAGCGCTTCCACGATCTCGCGACGATCGACGTCTGCGCGGACGGCGGCCGGCCGCTCGTCAGCGTGTTTCGCGCGCAGCCGCGCGCGCTGCCGGTCGCGGTCACGCTGATGGAGCGCCATCCGCACGGCAGCCAGGCGTTCATCCCGCTCGCGGCCGTGTCGCGCTATGCGATCGTCGTCGCGCCGGCCGGCGAATTCCGGCCCGACGCGATGCGCGCGTTCCTGGCCGAAGGCTGGCAGGGCGTGAACTATGCGAAGGGCGTCTGGCACCATCCGCTGCTCGCGCTCGACGCGGTCAGCGATTTCGTGATCGTCGATCGCGGCGGGCCGCAGCCGAACTGCGACGAGATCCCGCTCGACCGTGCGTGGGCGCTCGAGTTCGAGCCGGCCTGCACGAGCACGGCCTGACGCGGCGCGCGGCAGGCGTCCGGTTCCCGGCGCCGGTTGCGCGCGCGCCGAAGGGCTTTCGTAAGATTTTCGAGCCGGCACGCGCGCGGCGCGGAGCATGATCCCGAAAAGAACACGGCCCGGGCGGCGAGATGCCGGCCGGGCCGTGCTTCGTGCGCGGGTGGCGCGATTCAGTGCTTGCGGTGCGGGCAGTTCTCGGTCGTGCAGGAACCGTACATCGCGAGCGAGTGCTCCTGGAGCCGGAAGCCGCGCTCCTTCGCGATCGCCTGCTGGCGGCCTTCGATCTCGGCGTCGAAGAATTCCTCGACGCGGCCGCAATCGAGGCACACGAGGTGGTCGTGGTGCGAGCCTTCGTTCAGTTCGAACACGGCCTTGCCGGATTCGAAGTTGCTGCGCGTGAGCAGGCCGGCCTGCTCGAACTGCGTCAGCACGCGGTAGACGGTGGCGAGCCCGATGTCGAGCTGCTCGTTGAGCAGGTTCCGGTAGACGTCTTCCGCCGTCAGGTGGCGCACGGGGCTCTGCTGGAAGATTTCGAGAATCTTGAGGCGCGGTAGGGTGGCCTTTAGCCCGATATTCTTGAGATCCGTCGGATTGGTCATGGCTAGGCATCCCTAGAGTACAATGCAGGGCTTCAATGTTACCGGCTTTTCGCCGTTCCAGATACACGCGCGGCCTGCGACGCAGGCCAGCACGGTGAAGGAAATGATCCCAGAAACGCTTTCGCACTTTCAGAGGAGTCGCATGCGGAGTGCCATCATCGCTGCCGCCGCCGTTGCGGCGCTGGCTGGTTGTTCGTCGTACGACAGCGTGACGCAGCGCATCGCGCAGAGCATCACGCCCTATCGGATCACCGTCGTGCAGGGCAACTTCGTGTCGCAGGAGAAGGCCGCACAACTGCAGGTCGGCATGACGCGCGAGCAGGTGCGCGCGTTGCTCGGCACGCCGCTGCTGGCGGACATGTTCCACGCCGACCGCTGGGATTACCTCTTCTACTTCAAGCGCGGCTCGACATCGATCGTCCAGCAGCGCGATCTCGTCGTGACCTTCTCGGGCGATCGCCTCGCGGGCTGGACCGGCGCCGAGAACCTGCCGTCCGAGCTCGACCTGCTGGCCGATATCGACGGCGATCGCGGCGGCAAGAAGGCGAAGGCGGCCGCGGCGGCGAAGGCCGCTTCCGAGGCGGCTGCCGCGCGCGCTGCACAAGCGGCGAGCGCGCCGGCGCCGGAGGCTGTCGCCAGCCCGTCCGCCGTGCCGGCGTCCGGCGCGGTGGTCGACCAGGATGCGAACGCGCAGGCCGCCCGCGCGGCGAACCGCGCGACCAACCAGGTATCGGGTCAGGGCTCGAACGCGCGCCGCTTCGCGCCGGCCGCGCAGGCTGCCGCCGGTGCGCCGGTGCCGGGCGGCCAGCCGCCGGGCGCGGTGCCGGCGATCCAGCCGCAGTTCCAGTTCCATCGTCCGCCGCAGCCGAACGCGTCGAGCGAGGCGTCGCCGCCGGTCGGCCCGCAAGGCTCGGACACGCTGCAGAACCAGCCGCTCACCGCGCCGGCCCAGTCGCAGTAAGCGGCCGGCGTGCGGAAACGGGGCGGCTTGCGCCGCCCGCCTTTAGACCTGTCGTGTAGAAAGCCATGAAGATTGCGATTGCCGGCGCATCGGGCCGAATGGGCCGGATGCTGATCGAAGCCGTTCTCAACGATCCCGACGCACAGCTCGTCGGCGCGCTCGACCGCGCCGATTCGCCGTTCCTCGGCCAGGACGCCGGCGCGTTCCTCGGCAAGGAAACCGGGATCAAGCTGACCGACGACCTCGACGCCGTGTTCGCGCAGGCCGACTACCTGATCGATTTCACGCGCCCGGAAGGCACGATCGCGCACGTCGAGGCCGCGCTGCGCCACGACGTGAAGCTCGTGATCGGCACGACCGGCTTCACCGCCGAGCAGAAGGCCGAACTGCAGGCCGCCGCGGGCAAGATCGGCATCGTGTTCGCGGCGAACATGAGCGTCGGCGTGAACGTCACGCTGAAGCTGCTCGAATTCGCGGCCAAGCATTTCTCGCACGGCTACGACATCGAGATCATCGAGGCGCATCACCGCCACAAGGTCGATGCGCCGTCGGGCACCGCGCTGATGATGGGCGAAGCCGTCGCCGGCGCGCTCGGGCGCTCGCTCGACGATTGCGCGGTGTACGGCCGCCACGGCGTGACGGGCGAGCGCGATCCGTCGTCGATCGGCTTTGCCGCGGTGCGCGGCGGCGACATCGTCGGCGATCACACCGTGCTGTTCGCCGGGATCGGCGAGCGCATCGAGATCACGCACAAGTCGTCGAGCCGCGTGTCGTACGCGCAGGGCGCGCTGCGCGCGGTCCACTTCCTGTCGGCGCGCGGCGCCGGCCTGTTCGACATGCAGGACGTGCTCGGCCTGCGCTGACACCCAACGGGGAAACTCCGATGGCGATTCCCACCGGCGTTGTCCACTACCTCGAAAGCGGCGATGCGATCACGCATGCCGTTGCCTATGTGCTGCTGGCGATGTCCGTCGCCAGCTGGTGCTTCCTCTTCATGAAAGCCTGGCTGCTGGTCCGCGCGAAGCGACAGGGGCCGCGCGCGCTCGCCGCGTTCTGGCGAGCGCCGTCGCTCGACGCGGGCATCGCCGCGCTGGCCGGCGCCGATCGCGAGCGCGTGTTCGTGCCGCTCGCCGAGGCCGCGCGCGATGCGGCCGACGATCACGATCCGGCTGCGCTGGCCGCGCGCGTCGAGCGCGGCGAACGCGTGCTGCGCGCGTTGCGCCATGCGATGCTGCGCTCGCAGCGGCGTCTCGAATTCGGCCAGGTGCTGCTCGCGTCGATCGGCAGTACCGCGCCGTTCGTCGGGCTGCTCGGCACCGTCTGGGGCATCTACCACGCGCTCGGCAGCATCGCCGCGAGCGGGCAGGCGCAGATCGAGAACGTCGCGGGGCCGGTCGGCGAGGCGCTGATCATGACCGCATTCGGGCTCGTCGTCGCGATTCCGGCCGTGCTGGCCTACAACATCCTCGGGCGGCTCGTGCGGCAGCTCGCCGAGGAACTCGACGGCTTCGCGCGCGACCTGCACGTGTTCGTGTGCGCGCAGGGCGCCTGACGCGCCGGCCCGGGAGGAACGACCATGGCATTCGGCGGACTCGAGCACCACAAGACCTCCGCGCCGATGGCGGAGATCAACATGACGCCGCTGATCGACGTGATGCTGGTGCTGCTCGTCATCTTCATCATTACCGCGCCGCTGATGACGCACGCGATCCGGCTCGACCTGCCGAAGGTCGCGGCCAGCGTCGCGCGCGACACGCCGCAATCCGTCACGCTGTCGATCGACGACGCGGGCAAGCTGTACTGGGACGACGCGCCGGTTGCGCTCGACGCGCTGCCCGCGCGCTTCCGGGCCGCCGCCGCGGGCGGCGCGCCGCCCGAGCTGCGGCTGCGTGCGTCGCGCGCGACGCGCTACGACGTGATCGCGCAGGTGATGGGTGCCGCGCAGGCCGCGGGCCTCACGCGGATCGGCTTCGTGACCGACGTGCCGCCGCAGGCGGGCGGTTCCGCCGCGCCGTCTGCCGTGCCGGCGAACCGCTGAGCGGATCTTCCGGCCGGTCCACGCCCGCCGCGGGATCGGCCGACCGCCGCGAGACCGGCCGTACGGGCCGGCGCGGGCGGTATAATCATCGTTTTTCCCGGTTGGCAGGCTTTTTCAGGTAACCCGGAATTTTCCAGGCTACCCGGGCATGCTGCGGGTTACCCGGAAAATACCCGGAAACCGTGAACAGGTCCGGCAACAGCGAACCTGCAGGTCCGCCGGGCAAGCACGAATTTCGATCCACTCCTGCGCGCGAGCCGTCGCGCCGCTTAAAGCCTAGTCCGAACCACACCATGCACGAGAGATACGTACCCGCCGACGTCGAAGCCGCCGCCCAGGGCGACTGGCGCGCAGCCGATGCCTACAAGACGAAGGAAGATTCGCAGAAGCCGAAGTTCTACTGCGTGTCGATGCTGCCGTACCCGTCCGGCAAGCTGCACATGGGTCACGTGCGCAACTACACGATCAACGACGTGATGTACCGCTATCTGCGGATGAACGGCTACAACACGCTGATGCCGATGGGCTGGGACGCGTTCGGGATGCCGGCCGAGAACGCCGCGATGGCGAACGGCGTGCCGCCCGCGAAGTGGACCTACGACAACATCGACTACATGAAGGGCCAGATGCAGTCGATGGGCCTCGCGATCGACTGGTCGCGCGAGATCGCAACGTGCAAGCCCGACTACTACAAGTGGAACCAGTGGCTGTTCCTGAAGATGCTCGAGAAGGGCATCGCGTACAAGAAGACGGGCACCGTGAACTGGGATCCGGTCGACCAGACCGTGCTCGCGAACGAGCAGGTGATCGACGGCCGCGGCTGGCGTTCGGGCGCGCTCGTCGAAAAGCGCGAGATCCCGATGTACTACCTGCGGATCACGCAGTACGCGGATGAGCTGCTGAACGATCTCGACGGCCTCGGCTGGCCCGAGCGCGTGAAGATCATGCAGCAGAACTGGATCGGCAAGAGCTTCGGCGTGAACTTCGGCTTCCCGTACGAACTCGACGGCGAGAAGAAGTTGCTGCGCGTGTTCACGACGCGCGCCGACACGATCATGGGCGTCACGTTCTGCGCGGTCGCGGCCGAGCACCCGCTCGCCACGCGTCTTGCACAGGACCAGCCCGAACTGCTGGCGTTCATCGACGAATGCAAGCGCGGCGGCGTCGCCGAGGCCGACGTCGCGACGATGGAGAAGAAGGGCGTCGCGACGGGCTTCTCGGTCACGCATCCGCTGACGGGCGAGCCCGTCGAGGTGTGGATCGGCAACTACGTGCTGATGAGCTATGGCGAAGGCGCGGTGATGGGTGTGCCCGCGCACGACGAGCGCGACTTCGCGTTCGCGAAGAAATACGACCTGCCGATCAAGCAGGTGATCGCGGCCGAAGGCCAGACGTACTCGCTCGACGCGTGGCAGGAGTGGTACGGCGACAAGGAAGTCGCGGCCTGCGTCAACAGCGGCAAGTACGACGGCCTCGCATACGGCGCGGCGGTCGACGCGATCGCGGCCGACCTGAAGGCCGGCGGCTTCGGCGACAAGCAGGTCACGTGGCGCCTGCGCGACTGGGGCGTATCGCGCCAGCGCTACTGGGGCACGCCGATCCCGATCATCCACTGCCCGTCGTGCGGTGACGTGCCGGTGCCGGAGAAGGATCTGCCCGTCGTGCTGCCGGAAGACCTCGTGCCGGACGGCTCGGGCAATCCGCTCGCGAAGTCGGAAGCGTTCCTGAACTGCACGTGCCCGAAGTGCGGCGCGGCCGCGAAGCGCGAAACCGACACGATGGATACCTTCGTCGATTCGTCGTGGTACTTCTCGCGCTACACGGCGCCGGACGCCGAGACGATGGTCGACGCGCGCACCGACTACTGGATGCCGATGGATCAATACATCGGCGGCATCGAGCACGCGATCCTGCACCTGCTGTATTCGCGCTTCTGGACCAAGGTGATGCGCGACCTCGGCCTCGTGAAGTTCGGCGAGCCGGCGAAGAACCTGCTCACGCAGGGGATGGTGCTGAACGAGACGTTCTACCGCGAAGACGCATCGGGCAAGAAGACCTGGTACAACCCGGCCGACGTGACGGTCACGCACGACGACAAGGGCCGCCCGGTCGGCGCGACGCTGAACACGGACGGCCAGCCGGTCGTGCTCGGCGGCATCGAGAAGATGTCGAAGTCGAAGAACAACGGCGTCGATCCGCAGGTGCTGATCGACCTGTACGGCGCCGATACCGCGCGCCTGTTCACGATGTTCGCCGCACCGCCCGAGCAGCAGCTCGAGTGGTCGGGCGCCGGCGTCGAGGGCGCGAGCCGCTTCCTGCGCCGCGTGTGGAGCTTCGGTTACGCGAACCGCGAAGCGCTCGCCGCGCGCGCGGGCTTCGATGCGGCCGCGCTCGGCGAAGCCGACAAGGCGCTGCGCCGCGAGATCTACAGCGTGCTGAAGCAGGCCGATTTCGACTACCAGCGCCTGCAGTACAACACGGTCGTGTCGGCCGCGATGAAGATGCTGAACGCGGTCGACGGCGCGAAGGGCGCGACGCCCGGCGTGCTGCGCGAAACGTACGGCGTGCTGCTGCGCGTGCTGTACCCGGTCGTGCCGCACGTCACGTTCGAGCTGTGGAAGGCGCTCGGCTACGCGGACGAATTCGGCCCGCTGCTCGATGCACCGTGGCCGAAGGTCGACGAAGCCGCGCTCGAGCAGGCCGAGATCGAACTCGTGCTGCAGGTGAACGGCAAGGTGCGCGGCGCGTTGAAGGTCGCGAAGGACGCGAGCCGCGAGGCGATCGAAGCCGCGGCGGTGGCCGACGACGCGTTCGCGAAGTTCAGCGACGGCAAGCCGGCGAAGAAGATCGTCGTCGTGCCGGGCCGCCTCGTGAACATCGTCGTCTGACGGCCGCCGGCCGTCGGACGTACCCAGAAGGAGCGAAGGTGATCCGCAGATCGTTTTTGATGCTCGTCGGCAGCGCGGTTGCGCTGTCGGCATGCGGCTTCCAGTTGCGGGGCCAGCAGGACTATGCGTTCAAGCACCTGCTGGTGGCCGGCGCGCCGGCGCCCGTCGAGGCGCGGCTGACGCGCCTCGTCGAGGCCGGCAGCGACACGAAGATCGTCAAGTCGGCGGACGACGCCGACGCCGTGCTGCGCATGTGGGAGTCGCGTGGCCAGAACACGCTGACGCTCAACAAGTACGGCTCGGCGCAGGAGTACGCGCTGTTCTATACGCTGAACTACACGCTGACGAGCAAGGACGGCACCGTGCTGATCCCGCCGAGCGCGATCGCACTGAACCGCGCGATGACGTACAGCGACCAGTACACGAACGCGAAGGCGCAGGAAGCCGACATCCTGTACGGCGACATGCAGAACGATGCGGTCGACCAGTTGATGCGGCGTCTCGCGATCGTCCACTCGCTGACGCCGGCGCCGGAGGACGTGGTGCCGGGCGTCGCGCCGCGCGCGCCGCTGCCGCCGCCGCCGCTCTGATCGACGGCGCACGCAGCGATGCAATTGCGACTTGATGCGCTGGAGCCGCACCTCGCGAAGGGGTTGGCCGGGCTCTATACCGTCTACGGCGACGAGCCGCTGCTCGCGCAGGAAGCATGCGACCGCATTCGTGCGGCCGCGCGCGCGGCTGGCTTCACCGAGCGTTCGGTGCATACGGTCGAGCGCGGCTTCGACTGGAGCGTGCTGCTCGGCGCGACCCAGGCGATGTCGCTGTTCGGCGAGCGCCAGCTGATCGAGCTGCGCATTCCGTCGGGCAAGCCCGGCAAGGAAGGCGCCGATGCGCTGAAGACGCTCGCGGCCACCGCCAATCCCGATGCGCTGATGCTCGTCACGCTGCCGCGTCTCGATGCGGCCACGCAGAAATCCGCGTGGTTTACCGCGCTGCAGAACGGCGGCGTCGCGCTGAAGATCGATCCGGTCGACCGCGCGCAACTGCCGAACTGGATCGGCCAGCGCCTGTCGATGCAGGGCCAGCGCGTCGCGGCCGGCGACGACGGGCGGCGCGCGCTGCAGTTCATCGCGGAGCGCGTCGAGGGCAACCTGCTCGCCGCGCACCAGGAAATCCAGAAACTCGGGCTGCTGTATCCGCAGGGCGCGCTGTCGTTCGAGCAGGTGCACGATGCGGTGCTGAACGTCGCGCGCTACGACGTGTTCAAGCTGAACGAAGCGATGCTCGCCGGCGACGCCGCACGGCTCGCGCGGATGATCGACGGGCTGAAGGGCGAGGGCGAGGCGATCGTGCTCGTGATGTGGGCCGTCGTCGAGGAGTTGCGCACGCTGCTGCGGATCAAGCGCGGCGCGACGGCCGGCAAGCCGCTGGCGACGCTGTTGCGCGAAAACCGCGTGTGGGGTCCGCGCGAGCGGCTGATCGGCCCCGCGCTGAACCGCGTGTCGGAACCCGTGCTCGAGAAGGCGCTCGCGTTCGCCGCGCAGCTCGACCGGCAGGTCAAGGGGCTCACGGCCGTCGTGCCGGGCCGCCGCACGCAGGACCAACCGCCGCCCGATCCGTGGGACGGGCTGTTCCAGCTCGCAATGACGGTCGCGGGCGCGCGCGGCGAGCGACCGCCGACCGCGGGTCGCGTGCGACGCTAAGTCCCGTTCGGGCCTTCAGCGCGCGCTGCGCAACCCGCTTACAATGCTTCGAAAGCCGGGGCGACCATCCGCGGCGCGGCCTTCCGGCCGCCGCGCCCCACGGATGGCCACCCACGGATGGCCGCCCCTCGCTTCCCCACGAATTCATGCCGCCCAGCGCGGCTTGCTTCTCGAGTCACACGATGGATATCGATCAGTACATGACCGACCTGGGCCGTCGCGCCCGGCACGCTTCCCGCGCGATGGCGCGCGCCAGCACGGCCGCGAAGAACGCGGCGCTCGACGCCGTGGCCCGCGCGATCGAACGCGACGCGCAGACGCTGAAGGATGCGAATGCGCGCGACGTCGCCCGCGCCCGTGAAAAAGGGCTCGATGCGGCGTTCGTCGACCGCCTGACGCTGTCGGACAAGGCGTTGAATACGATGGTCGAAGGCCTGCGCCAGGTTGCGTCGCTGGCCGATCCGATCGGCGAGATCGGCAACCTCAAGTACCGCCCGAGCGGGATCCAGGTTGGCCAGATGCGCGTGCCGCTCGGCGTGATCGGCATCATCTACGAATCGCGCCCGAACGTGACGATCGACGCGGCCGCGCTGTGCCTGAAGTCGGGCAACGCGACGATCCTGCGCGGCGGCTCCGAAGCGCTCGAATCGAACACGGCGCTCGCGAAGCTGATCGGTGAAGGGCTCGCGGCGGCCGGCTTGCCGCAGGACGCGGTGCAGGTCGTCGAAACCGCCGATCGCGCTGCGGTCGGCAAGCTGATCACGATGACCGAATACGTCGACGTGATCGTGCCGCGCGGCGGCAAGAGCCTGATCGAGCGCCTGATCAACGAGGCGCGCGTGCCGATGATCAAGCACCTCGACGGCATCTGCCACGTGTATGTCGACGATCGCGCCGATCTCGACAAGGCGCTGACCGTCTGCGACAACGCGAAGACGCACCGCTACGGCACCTGCAACACGATGGAGACGCTGCTCGTCGCGAGCGGCATCGCGGCGAAGCTGCTGCCGCCGCTCGGCAAGCTGTACCGCGACAAGCAGGTCGAGCTGCGCGTCGATGCGGCCGCGCGCGCGGTGCTCGCCGACGCGGGCGTCGGCCCGCTCGTCGATGCGACCGAGGAAGACTGGCACACCGAATATCTCGCGCCGGTGCTCGCGATCAAGGTGGTCGACGGCCTCGACGCAGCGATCGAGCACATCAACCAATACGGCTCGCATCACACGGATGCGATCGTCACCGAGGATCACGACCGCGCGATGCGTTTCCTGCGCGAGGTCGATTCGGCGAGCGTGATGGTTAACGCGTCGACGCGCTTCGCGGACGGCTTCGAATTCGGTCTCGGCGCGGAAATCGGCATCTCGAACGACAAGCTGCACGCACGCGGCCCCGTGGGCCTGGAAGGGCTGACGTCGCTGAAGTACGTCGTGCTCGGGCACGGCGAAGGCCGCCAGTAAAGCGAGGCGCACAACCGATGGCAATGCTCTGGGTCAAGACGTTCCATATCGTTCTGATCGCCGCGTGGTTCGCGGGGCTGTTCTACCTGCCGCGCATCTACGTGAACCTGGCCATGGAAACCGATCCGGCCGCGGTGCGACGCCTGCTGCTGATGGCGCGCAAGCTGTTCCGCTTCATGACGATGATCGCGGTGCCGGCGCTGGCCTGTGGGCTGTGGCTCTGGCTCGCGATCGGCATCGGCCAGGGGCAGGGCTGGATCCATGCGAAGGTGACGGTCGTGCTGCTGCTCATCGTCTATCAAGCATACTGCGGGCATCTGCTGCGGGTGTTCGAGCGCGGCGAGAATCGCCGCACGGACAAGTGGTACCGCGTGTTCAACGAGCTGCCGGTGCTCGGCATGCTCGCGGCGGTCGCGCTGGTCGTGATCAAGCCGTTCTGATCGGTGCGGCCGGCGAGGCTGCCGGCCCGACCCATGCGCAACGGCGCCCCTTGGGGCGCCGTTGTTCGTGTGCGCGCTGCTTCCGTGTGGCGCCTGTTCAATCCTTCGAGCCGTCGTCGATTCGCCGGCGCGTGATCGCTTCCTTCGCGCGGCCGACCCGTTCCATCAGCGCGGGGCCGCGCGACAGCGCGACGCCGACCGCGAGGATGTCGCCGATCGCGAGATGCGACATCCGCGACGTCATCGGCGAGAACACGTCCGTTTCCTCGGCGACGTTCGACGCGAGGCTCACCGTCGCGAGCTTCGCGAGCGGCGAATGGCTCTGCGTGATCGCGACGACTTTCGCGCCGCACGCGAGCGCGGAGCGCGCGGCGTCGACGATGTCGCGCGTGCGGCCGGTGTTCGAGATCGCGACGACGACGTCGTGCGGCCCGAGCAGCGCCGACGACATCGAGAACGTGTGCGGATCCGAATACGCGACGCTCGGCACGCCGAGCCGGAAGAACTTGTGCTGGATGTCCTGCGCGGCGATGCCCGAGCCGCCGGCGCCGTAGAACTCGATGCGCGACGCGTTCGACAGCAGCGCGATCGCCTCGGCGACGCTGCCCGCGGACAGGCTGTTGCGCACCTCGATCAGCGCGCCGATCGTACGGTCGAACACCTTGCCGATGATGCCGGGCGCCGGTTCGTCGGGCTCGACGTCGCGATACACCGACGACACGCCCGGCGCGACGCTCTGCGCGAGCCGGATCTTGAATTCGCGAAAGCCGCTGCAGCCGAGCGCCTGGCAGAAGCGCGCGATGGTCGGCTGGCTGACGCCCGCGCGCGTCGACAGCTCGGTCATCGCGAGGTCGAGCACCTCGCGCGGCGCGGCGAGGATGTAGTCGGCGAGCTTGCGCTCGGACGGGCGCAACTCGGCGCGGATCGCTTCAATGCGAGGCAGCATGGGACAGTGGCTGGAAATCGGGTTCGGATGAGCGAGTGTATCGCAATCGAATTGTAGAAAATCTACATGGAAATACTAGCGTTATTGCAGTGCTTGCGACACGATGGCGGTGCGGGTAATTAGGGTTTTCACTGAGTAAAGCCTTGCTGGTGGCGGGAACGAGGGTTGCGCGCGAATCGATCTGCATTGCACGCTTGTAGTTTTTCTACTAGACTGGCTTCGTTCAGTCGATGCATTCGACCGTCCCCACGATTCCAACCGCCGGTGTCGGCCGGCATACAGGAGCGCCCAGCATGACGTCGCTGCACCCCACTCTGGCGAAGGTCACCGAACGCGTGATCGCCCGCAGCCAATCGACCCGTTCCGCCTATCTGCACCGCATCGACGGCGCGCAGGGCAAGTTCCCGGCGCGCGGCGCGCTGTCCTGCGCGAACCTCGCGCACGGCTTCGCGGGCCTCGAGGGCAGCGACAAGTTCGCGATCAAGACAATCCGCGAGCCGAACATCGGCATCGTGTCCTCGTACAACGAGATGCTGTCCGCGCACGCGCCGTACAAGGATTTCCCCGACATCATCAAGGCCGCCGCGCGCGAGAACGGCGGTGTCGCGCAGTTCGCGGGCGGCGTGCCGGCGATGTGCGACGGCGTCACGCAGGGCAACCCGGGGATGGAGCTGTCGCTGTTCTCGCGCGAGGCGATCGCGATGGGCACGGCGATCGCGCTCACGCACAACATGTTCGACGCGGCGCTCTGCCTCGGCATCTGCGACAAGATCGTGCCGGGCCTCCTGATCGGCGCGCTGCAGTTCGGCCACCTGCCGACCATTTTCGTGCCGGCCGGCCCGATGACGAGCGGCCTGTCGAACGACGACAAGGCGAAGATCCGCCAGCAGTTCGCGACCGGTCAGGTCGGCCGCGACGCGCTGCTCGAAGCCGAATCGGCCGCGTATCACGGCCACGGCACCTGCACGTTCTACGGCACCGCGAACAGCAACCAGATGCTGATGGAGCTGATGGGCCTGCACCTGCCGGGTTCGGCGTTCGTCCATCCGCACACGCCGCTGCGCACCGCGCTGACGGCCGAGGCCGCGCGCCGCGTGCTCGACCTGACCGTCGAGCGCGGCCGCTACACGCCGATCGGCCATGTGATCGACGAGAAGGCGATCGTCAACGGGATCGTCGCGCTGCTCGCGACGGGCGGCTCGACCAACCACACGCTGCACCTCGTCGCGATCGCGCGTGCGGCCGGCATCCTGATCGACTGGAACGATTTCGACGAACTGTCGGCCGTCGTGCCGCTGCTCGCGAAGATCTACCCGAACGGCAAGGCCGACGTGAACCACTTCCACGCGGCGGGCGGCGTCGCATTCCTGGTGCGCAACCTGCTCGAAGGCGGGCTGCTGCACGAGGACGTGACGACAGTTGCCGGCAAGGGGCTGTCGCACTATACGAAGGAGCCGAAGCTGATCGACGGCAAGCTCACGTGGGTCGACGGTGCGGCCGAGAGCCACGACACGAAGGTGCTGCGCGGCATCCGCGACCCGTTCCAGCCGGACGGCGGTCTGCGCCTGATGCAGGGCCGGCTCGGCCGCGGCGTGATCAAGATTTCGGCGGTCGCGCCCGAGCACCGCAAGGTGACGGCGCCCGCGATCGTGTTCGATTCGCAGGAAGCCGTGCAGGAAGCGTTCGATCGCGGCGAGCTGAAGCGCGATTTCGTCGCGGTCGTGCGCTTCCAGGGGGCGCGCGCGAACGGGATGCCCGAGCTGCACCGTTTGACGCCGCTGCTCGGCGTGCTGCAGGATCAGGGCTTCCACGTCGCGCTGGTGACCGACGGCCGCATGTCGGGCGCGTCGGGCAAGGTGCCGGCCGTGATCCACGTGTCGCCGGAAGCGCTGCTGGCCGGCCCGCTGGGCAAGGTGAAGACGGGCGACACGCTCGTGATCGACGCGGAAGCCGGCGTGCTCGACATCGAGGTCGACGACGCCGAGTGGCACGCGCGCCTGGTCGCGCAGCCGCTGCACCAGGCCGAGAACGAGGTCGGTTTCGGGCGCGAACTGTTCGGCGTGTTCCGCGCGGCCGCGGCGCCGGCCGAGCAGGGCGCATCGGTTTTCGGGACGCTGGTCGGCGAAACGGCCGTCCGCGTCGACGCATGAATTTCAAGGAGCGAATTTGATGAAGACGATTGCTGAAATCGTGAAGCTGGGCCCGGTCATTCCGGTGCTCGCATTCGACTCGGTCGAGCAGGGCGAGCACGTGTCGCGCGCGTTGCACGCGGGCGGCGTGAAGGTGCTCGAGATCACGCTGCGCACGCCGGCCGGCCTGGAGGCGATCCAGCGCGCGAGCCAGCTCGCGGACGACATCGTCGTCGGCGTCGGCACGATCACGAAGCCCGAGCACTGCGCGCAGGCGAAGAAGGCCGGCGCGAAGTTCGGCGTGTCGCCGGGCCTGACGAAGGACCTGCACCTCGCGTCGCTCGACGCGGGCCTGCCGCTGCTGCCGGGCGTGATGACGCCGAGCGACATCATCCAGGCGCTCGAATTCGGCTACGAGATCGTGAAGTTCTTCCCCGCGCAGCAGGCGGGCGGCGTGCCGATGCTGCAGGCGTTCCACGGCCCGTTCCCTGCGCTGAAGTTCTGCCCGACTGGCGGCATCACGGTCGACACCGCGCCGAATTTCCTGAAGCTGCCGAACGTCGTGTGCGTCGGCGGCTCGTGGCTCACGCCGAAGGCTGCGCTCGCCGCGCAGGACTGGGCCGAAGTCACGCGCCTCGCGCAAGCCGCGAGCCAGCTTTTCCGCTAAAACTCGTACGGAATGATGGTTTGACCCTCGGAAGGCAAGCGCTTAGTGCTTGTTTTACCGAGGGTTTTTGCTGATGGAACCGGTTCTATCCGCGAACCCTAAAGATAAGTAAAATTCAGCGTCCTGACGGTGGGGGGTCTCCCCGCTGTTTCGGAGACCTGCATAGCCGGGCATACTCGCAACGATCCGCCCGGTTCGAATAATCCCAAGGAGGAGTCCACATGGGGGCTGTCCAAGGCAGCATGCTGCTCATCTATACCGTGATCGCGATCGTGGCGTTGATCGTGATGATCGCGCGGTTCAAGATCTATCCGTTCCTGGTGCTCATCATCGTGTCGCTCGGCCTCGGCCTGGTGGTCGGGATGCCGATGGACAAGATCGTCAAGTCGTTCGAGACGGGCAACGGCAATACGCTCGGCCACATCGCGATCGTCGTCGGCCTCGGCACGATGCTCGGCAAGATGATGGCCGAATCGGGCGGCGCCGAACGGATCGCGACCACGCTGATCGACTGGTTCGGTGAAAAGAACATCCACTGGGCGATGATGTTCGTCGCGATCATCGTCGGCCTGCCGGTGTTCTTCGAAGTCGGCTTCGTGCTGCTGATCCCGATCGCGTTCAACGTCGCGAAGCGCACCGGCAGGTCGCTGCTCGTCGTCGGCCTGCCGATGGTGGCCGGCCTGTCGGTCGTGCACGGGCTGATCCCGCCGCACCCGGCCGCGCTGCTCGCGGTCCAGCAGTACGGCGCCGATATCGGCAAGACGATCGCATTCGGCCTGATCGTCGGCGTGCCGACCGCGATCGTCGCGGGCCCGCTGTTCGCGCTGACGATCTCGAAGTTCGTGAAGCTGCCGGAGAACAACCCGCTCGCCGCGCAATTCGTCGACACGCACACCGAAGGCAAGAAGCGCGAGCTGCCGGGCTTCGGCATCACGCTGTTCACGATCCTGCTGCCGGTGATCCTGATGCTGGTCGGCAGCTGGGCCGACCTGGTCTTCGCGCCGAAGACGCTGCCGAACAACCTGCTGCGCTTTGCCGGCAACTCGGACGTCGCGCTGCTGATCGCCGTGCTCGTGAGCTTCTTCACGTTCGGCAAGCTGCAGGGCTTCAACCGCGACCAGATCCAGAAGTTCTGCGGCGAGTGCCTGGCACCGATCGCCGGGATCACGCTGATCGTCGGCGCGGGCGGCGGCTTTGGCGGTATCCTGCGTGATAGCGGGATCTCGCAGCAGATCGTCGCAACGGCCACGCAGGCGCACCTGTCGCCGCTGCTGCTCGGCTGGTTCGTCGCCGCGCTGATTCGTCTGGCCACGGGCTCGGCGACGGTCGCGATGACGACCGCCTGCGGCATCGTCGCACCGATCGCGGCGGCATCGGGGGCGGCAGTCCGTCCGGAACTGCTGGTGCTCGCGACGGGCTCGGGCTCGCTGATCTTCTCGCACGTGAACGACGGCGGCTTCTGGCTGATCAAGGAATATTTCGGGATGACGGTCGGCCAGACGTTCAAGACCTGGACGCTGCTCGAAACGATCATCTCGGTGCTCGGCCTGAGCTTCACGCTGCTGCTGAGCATGGTTTTGTAACAAGGGGTAGTCAATGATTCTGATCGCAATGGGCGTGTCGGGCGCGGGCAAGTCGCGAATCGGCGAAATGCTGGCGGAACGCCTGTCGTGCAGCTATACCGACGGCGACGCGTTTCACAGCGCGGCGAACAAGGAAAAGATGCACCACGGCATTCCGCTCACCGACGACGACCGCTGGCCGTGGCTGCGCTCGATCCGCGAGGCCATCGAGGAAAAGCAGCGCGCGGGCGAGACGGCCGTGTTCACGTGCTCGTCGCTGAAGCGTTCGTACCGCGACGTGCTGCGCGGCACCGACACCGACGTGCGGTTCGTGTATCTGCAGGGTTCGTTCGACGTATTGCGCGAGCGCCTGAAGACCCGCACCGGCCATTTCTTCGATCCGTCGCTGCTGAAGAGCCAGCTCGACACGCTCGAGGAGCCGGGCCCGGACGAAGCGATCGTGGTCAGCATCGAGCTGACGCCCGAACAGATCGTCGATCAGGTGATGGTGAAGATCGGTCTCGCGCAGCAGCACTGAGCGCAATTCGCGGCAATCGTGATGAAAATGGCGCCCTTCGGGGCGCCTTTTTCGTTGGCGGCGCGCCAGCCGGTCAGGCCGCGTGCGCGCGCTTCGCGATGCCGTCGAGCAGCACGTCGAGCATCGTGTCGTGCACGATCTCCGGATCGAGCTGCGCATAGAGCGGGGCGGCCGACCTGACGAGCGGATGCGCGGTGTCCGACAGCGCGTTCATTTCCGCCAGCTCCACGTCGTTCGCGGGCCGCGTGAGGCCGCCGGCCTCGGCGGCGGCGAGCCCGATCACGCTCGCATACCAGCCGACGCACACCGACGGCAGCGCCGCGCGCGGAATGCCGGCGTCGACCAGCGCACGGTGCACGGCCTCGATGTGCGCGAGATCGGCCGGCCCCGTGCTCATGTGGCGCTGCAGCAGCGCGAACGCGGCCGGGTGGCGCAGCGCGAGCGCGCGGTACTGGCGCGCGAGATCGCGCAGCCGTTCGCGCCACGGCAGCGCGTTGTCGACCGGCACGAGCGAGCGCGACAGCGCGTTCGCGATCGCGCGGCTCAGGCCGTCCTTCGACTTGAAGTGATACAGCACGCTCATCGGGTCGCAGCCGACCGACTGTGCGAGCTTGCGTACGCTGAATGCGGCTTCGCCGACTTCTTCGAGCAGCGCGAGCGCGGCCGCGACGATCGCGTCCTTGTCGAGGCCGCGCGGGCCCTGGGCGGGTTTGTCTTTCATCGATGCGGGCTGGCGGCCGGAGCGGATCCGGCCGTAAACTTGACGAAAGCTTATTCTACACTGTAGAATTATTTCTGCGATGTAGAAATTGGGTGTCCCGGCACCTTTCAATGCGTGCTTTCGCACAGTCCGGGATCCAGGCGGCACGAGCGTGTCCGCCGTCAACACGGGCCATCGCGCCCCTTTTCTCGTTGACACCCATGTGGAACCGGCTGCCCCACACGCAAAGCCAGAAGGCTTCGACAGGCGGCCCAAGACCATGCAAGTGCAATCATGACTTCCAATCACCAACCCCTGATCCAGGGCGAATCGCGTTTCGAGCAAACGCAACTGAACATCGAGAAAGACAACTGGAACTGGTGCGCCCCGGCCCGCTACGACGGCGAGCGCCCGGCCAACTGGTACGAGGCTTCGCTGTCGCGCCACGCGAACGGCGCACCGCTCGCGCACGACGTCGTGTGCGACGTGCTCGTGATCGGCGCGGGCCTGCTCGGCGCATCGGCGGCGCTGCATCTCGCGGAAGCGGGCGTCGACACGATCCTCGTCGACAAGCATCACGTCGGCTCGGCCGCATCGGGCCGCAACGGCGGGCAGTTGACGCCGGGCCTCGCGCGCTGGGAAGCGGCCGACATGATCGACCATCTGTCGCACGACGATGCGAAGCGGCTGTGGCGCTTCGCGTCGACCGAATCGATGGACCTGATCGATGCGATCGGCGCGCGTTACGCGCTCGATCTCGACCGCAAGCGCGGCCACGTCACGGCGGCGGTCCACCCCGGCCACATGAGCGCGCTGCTCGACGGTGCGGATGCGCGCCGTCATCTCGGCGACGCGGGCGTGATGCTCGTCGGCCGCCATCAACTGCACGACGAATACGTGCGCTCGGGGCTGTACCACGGCGCGGCGATCGACGCGATCGGCGGGCAGATCCATCCGCTCGCGCTCGTGCGCGGCCTCGTGCACGGCTTCCGGCTGAACGGCGGCGCGCTGTTCGAGGGCACCGAGGTGCTCGAGCTCGACGAAACGCCTGCGGGCGTCGTCGCGACGACGCCGGGCGGCACGATCACCGCGCGCCGCGGCGTCGTGCTCGCGCTGCACAACACGACGTTCCGGCTGCTCGACGACGGCGGGGCCACAACGGTGCCGTTCTTCACGTACGTGAGCGTGACGGCGCCGCTCGACGTCGATGTCGCGACGCTGATGCCGGCCGGCATGCCCGTGTACGACACGCAGTTCCAGATCGACTACTACCGGCCGGTGCGCGGCAACCGGCTGCTGTTCGGCGGGCAGGGCACCGGCAGCTGCTGGGCGCAGCCCGACGTCAACGCGTATCTGCTGACGCGGCTGAACACGGTGTTTCCGCAGGTCGACGGCAGTTTCGCGCTCGACTACTGCTGGAGCGGCGTCAGCGACTTCACGCTGAACGGTGCCACCGACAGCCGCAAGACCGACAGCCGCGTGCCGATGTACATGGTGCAGGGCTGGAGCGGCCACGGCGTTGCGCAGACGGTGCGGATCGGCAAGGCGATCTGCGACGATTTCGTCGGCCGCAACGACGATTTCTCGATGCTGACCGGCATCGACCATCGTGAGATTCCGCTCGGCCGTCAGTTGTCGCCGATCGCGATCCCGGCTGCGAAAGCGGCGATGAGCGTGATGAGCGCGCTCAACCCGGGCCGGATGATTTCTTTCTGAGCGCCTGAAAGGAAAAAGCCCGCTGCGATTGCTCGCAGCGGGCTTTTGTTCGTCCGGCGGAGGCGGCGCTTACGCGATCCGCTTCGCGAGTTCGACGGCCTTGCCGATGTATGACGCGGGCGTCATCACGAGCAGGCGGTCCTTCGCATCCTGCGGGATCGCGAGCGTGCCGACGAACTGCTGCAGCGCTTCGCGCGTGATGCCCTTGCCGCGCGTCAGCTCCTTCAACTGCTCGTACGGGTTCTCGATGCCGTAGCGGCGCATCACCGTCTGCACCGGCTCGGCGAGCACTTCCCAGCAGTTGTCGAGATCTTCGTTCAGGCGCTGCGGGTTCACTTCGAGCTTGTCGAGGCCGCGGATCAGCGAGTCGTACGCGAGCAGCGAGTAGCCGAGCGCGACGCCCATGTTGCGCAGCACCGTCGAGTCGGTCAGGTCGCGCTGCCAGCGCGATACCGGCAGCTTGTCGGCGAGGTGGCGCAGCGTCGCGTTCGCGAGGCCGAGGTTGCCTTCCGAGTTCTCGAAGTCGATCGGGTTGACCTTGTGCGGCATCGTCGACGAGCCGATTTCGCCGGCCTTCGTCTTCTGCTTGAAGTAGCCGACCGAGATGTAGCCCCACACGTCGCGGTCGAGGTCGAGCAGGATCGTGTTCGCGCGCGCGACCGCGTCGAACAGCTCGGCCATGTAGTCGTGCGGCTCGATCTGGATCGTGTACGGGTTGAACGTGAGCTTCAGGCGGTTTTCGATCACGTCGCGCGAGAACGCTTCCCAGTCGAATTCCGGATACGCGGACAGGTGCGCGTTGAAGTTGCCGACCGCGCCGTTCATCTTGCCGAGGATCTCGACCTTCTCGATGCGGGCGATCGCACGCGCGAGACGCGCGGCGACGTTCGCGAGTTCCTTGCCGAGCGTCGTCGGGCTGGCCGGCTGGCCGTGCGTGCGCGACAGCATCGGCTGTTCGGCATGCGCGTGCGCGAGCGCGACGAGGCGCTGGTGGACCGTGCGCAGCGCCGGCAGGATCACGTGTTCGCGCGCGCCGGCGAGCATCATCCCGTGCGACGTGTTGTTGATGTCCTCGGACGTGCACGCGAAGTGGATGAATTCGCTCGCCTTCTCGAGTTCGGCCTGGCCCTTCACCGATTCCTTCAGCCAGTATTCGACGGCCTTCACGTCGTGGTTCGTCACGCGCTCGATTTCCTTGATGCGCGCGGCGTCGTGCGCGGTGAAGCGCTCGGCGAGCTGCAGCAGGAATTGCTCGGACGCGTCGGAGAAGCGCGGGACTTCCGCGAAGCCGGCGCGCGACAGCGCGATCAGCCAGTGCACCTCGACGGTGACGCGGTGGCGCATGAAGGCGGCTTCGGAGAGCCAGTCGCGCAGCGCTTCGGTCTTGCTGGCGTAGCGGCCGTCGATGGGCGAGAGCGCGGTGAGGGCGAAAAGCGTATCGGGACGAGTGTCGGACATGGTCGGGCGGGCCTTGGGGCCGGGTCGAGCGAGGGGAGGGAGAATCCGGCATTTTACCATCGGCGCGCGACGATCCCGGCCGCGCGCGGCCGGCGGCTGCCGCCGCGTGCCAACGCCGCGCCGGCGCGGGTGCGCAG